>JAPPMY010000170.1 GCA_028818855.1 Rhodospirillales bacterium | reverse complement strand
GCCCGCATGTTCTGGGACGACCCCGCGTTCATGTCGTCGACGCTGCTGCACGGCACGTTCGCGCTGAGGATGTGCATCTTGAATCACACCACGACCTGGGACGACGTGCGCGAGACCCTGGAGGCCGTGGAGCGTTTCGGCCGGGATGCATTGTCGAAGGGCCGGCAGGGCCGCACCTGAGCGCACCTCTCCCCGCCGAATCAGTTCCATGCCGAACGAGTTCGCCGGACGCCCTGGCGCAGGCTGCAGCAGCGCGACCGATGCGCGTTTCGGAGAATAGCGCCCGCGAATTTCCCTAGTGGAACTCGACGTAGCGGTAGTCGAGGGGCTGGCCGTGGATGCCGCGCTTCGGCGGCGCGATCCAGCCGGCGATCGCGCCGGGCTCCGTCACCGGGTGCATCAGGGATTCGACGAAGGCGCGGTCCTCCGCGCTCGGCAGCCAGTCGTTCCGCTTCGCCGCCCACGCCGCCTGATCGACAAGCGTGCCGTCGGGCGCCGCGTGGATGCCGGCGAACGCGCCGATGTTGCGGTTGAAGGCACGGTGCGGCAGGCGCAGCTCGACGTCGATGCCGAACGAGCGGATGACCTTGTTGAAGCGGTTGAGGCCGCGCTGGCTGTCGTCCACGTAGGAATCGCGCAGCGTCTCGTTCATCGCCTTCAGCGCCGTCACCTCCCTGGCCGCCACCTTGCCGTCTTCCACGGCGGGCACGCTCGCCATGCGGTCCGTCAGCACGTGGTCGTCGTCGATCTTCGTCTCCTGGTAGCGGCCCTTCAGCCCCATGGCGTAGTAGTTGGCGGCGTTGGTCGATTCCTCCGAGCCGAAGAGGTCGAGGCAGATGGAGTAGTGGAGGTTGATCCACTTCTGCAGCAGCGCAAGCGGCACCGCGCCGTAGGGTGCCACGTCGTCGGTGTCGTGCTCGCGCATCTTCTCGCAGGTCCGCTGCACGATGCGCATGACGCCGGATTCGCCCACGAACATGTGGTGGGCCTCTTCGGTCAGCATGAAGCGGCAGGTGCGCGACAGCGGGTCGAAGCCCGATTCCGCGAGCGCGCAGAGCTGGAACTTGCCGTCGCGGTCCTGGAAGAAGGTGTACATGAAGAACGAGAGCCAGTCGTCCGTCGGCTCGTTGAAGGCCTCCAGCGTGCGCGGCTTGTCGGCATCGCCGGCGTGGCGGGCCAGCAGCTCCTCCGCCTCCTCGCGCCCGTCGCGGCCGAAGAAGGCGTGTAGCAGGTAGACCATCGCCCAGAGGTGGCGGCCTTCCTCGACATTCACCTGGTAGAGGTTGCGGAGGTCGTAGAGCGAGGGCGCGGTGAGGCCCAGGCGGCGCTGCTGCTCGACCGAGGCGGGCTCCGTATCGCCCTGAATCACGATCAGCCGGCGCAGCTCCGCGCGGTATTCGCCGGGCAGCTCCTGCCACGCGGGCTCGCCCTTGTGGATGCCGAAGTTGATGCGGCGCTCGGCCTCGGGCTCGGCCAGGAAGATGCCCCAGCGATAGTCGGGCATCTTGACGTGGTCGAAGTGCGCCCAGCCGTCGGAATCGACGCCGACGGCGGTGCGCAGGTAGACGTCGTGCTGCAGCGCGCCGACGGGGCCGAGGTCGCGCCACCAGTCGAGGAAGGCCGGCTGCCAGCGCTCGAGCGCGCGCAGGAGCCGGCGGTCGTCGGCGAGGCCCACGTTGTTGGGGATGCGTTCGTTCAGGTCGACCTGCATGGGGCTGGCCTCTCCCGGTGCTAGACGCGGTTGCGGTCGAAGGTGGGCTGCACCCCGGAGCCATAGAGCTTGAGCGCGCCGTCGGGGCCGACGGTGTTGGGGCGCTGGAAGATCCAGTTCTGCCAGGCGGAGAGGCGGCCGAAGATCTTGGTCTCCAGGGTCTCGGGCCCGGCGAAGCGGAGCGAGGCCTCCATGCCGGAGAGCGCATCGGGCGAGAAGGCCGCGCGCGCCTCGATGGCGACGCGCACCTCGTCCTCCCAGTCAATGTCGTCGGGCGCGAAGGTGACGAGGCCCAGCGCGTCCGCCGCCTCGGCATCGAGATCGTCGCCCGCGGCGGCGAGCGCGGCGGCGAGCGCGGCGTCATCGCCGAAGAAGCGGCTGGCGAGCCGCGAGAGCCCGTTCGCCATCGGCAACGGGCCGGCGTTCATCGCCGTGAGCCGCACCGTCGCCGGCGCGAGGTTCGAGTCCTCGAAGGTGCCGTCCAGCATGAAGCTGCGATCGGCGGCCAGCGCCAGCTCCAGCAGCGTGCCGGTAAAGCAGGAGCCCGGCTCGATCAGGGCTACGAGGCTGCGCGCGCTCACGTCGAGGCGCTTCAGGGTGCGCTTCAGGTAGAGGGCGATTTCGCGCACCAGCCAGTCGTCGGCGTTGGCGGTGAGCGCGGCGTCGGCGTCGGCGACGTGATCGGCCGCTCCCGCGGTCTTCAGAATCCAGGTGCCGAGCGCCGGCTCGTTGAAGCGCAGGTGCAGGATCGCGTCGTCCAGCTCACGCGCGAGCGCCAGCGGCCAGAAGTCGGCGCCGGCAGTGCGGATCGTGGCGGCATCGGCCGGCGGCGGCGCGTCGGGCGCGGAGACCGTGAGCGTCGCCGTGCCCTGCGCCCGGTCGAGCCCGACGTGCACGTGGGCGTAGGCGAGCGCATCGTCGGTCACGCTGCGGGCGAGGGGCGTGAGCGCGATGCCCTCCCCGTCCGCGGGCCGGTCCGAGCCCTCGGCGAGGGCGGCGGCGCGGGCGGCCACGGCATCGCCTAAGCGGGAGCGCGGCACCAGCTCGTCGACCAGGTTCCACTCCAGCGCCCGGCGCCCGCGCACGCCTTCTCCCGTGGTGCAGAAGAAGTCGGCGCGGTCGCGGCGCACGCAGCGCTTGTCCACGACCCGGGTGAGCCCGCCGGTGCCCGGCAGCACCGCGAGCAGCGGGACTTCCGGCAGCGACACGGCGGTGGAGCCGTCATCGACCAGGAGGATGTGGTCGGTCGCGAGCGCAAGCTCGTAGCCGCCGCCCGCCGCGGTGCCGGCGACCACGGTCATCCAGCGCTGACCCGAGTTGGCGGACGCATCCTCGATGGCGTTTCGGGTCTCGTTGGTGAACTTGCAGAAGTTGACCTTGTCGATGTGCGACGAGGTGGCGAGCATCGCGATGTTGGCGCCGGCGCAGAACACGCGGTCCTTGCCCGAGGTGAGCACCACGGCGCGCACGTGCGGATGCTCGAAGCGCAGACGCTGAACCGCGTCCGCAAGCTCGATGTCGACGCCGAGGTCGTAGGAGTTGAGCTTGAGCCTGTAGTCGCCGGCGATGGCGCCCCCCTCGTCCACGTCGAGCGCGAGCGTGGCGATGGCGCCGTCGATGGCGAGGCGCCAGTGGCGGTAGTCGGCCGGCTGGGTGCGAAAGTCGATCATCGTCCCCGTCGTCCGTCGGAGAGCGAGGATGCTCCCCGGTTCAGGCCGTGCTGCGGAGACTATATGGCGTCTCCCGGCCCGCCATCCACGGAAATCGGGGTGCATCGCGCCCTGCGGCAGCTACTCCTTGGGGCGGAGGTCGAAGACGCGCCTGGCCTTGCCGCCGGAGCGTTCGATCGAGCCGGGCTCTCCGACCCTGACCTCGCTGCCGATGCCGACCTGCGACCTTATGCGGCCTGCGAGGTCGCGCCCGGCCGCCGCCCGCGTCGCGTTGTCGCCGGCGTCGGTCTTCGCCTCGACCACGACCGTCAGCTCGTCGAGGCGGCCCGGGCGGCTCACTTCGAGATAGTAGTGCGGCGAGAGACGCGGGTCCTCTAGCACCAGCTCCTCGATGAACGACGGGAACAGGTTGACGCCGCGGATGATCAGCATGTCGTCGTTGCGCCCCTTGACTCGCTGCATCCGCCGCATGGAGCGCGCGGTCCCCGGCAGCAGCCGGGTGAGGTCGCGGGTGCGGTAGCGGATGATGGGGCAGGCCTCCTTGGTGAGGGAGGTGATGACCAGCTCTCCCGGCTCGCCGTCGGGCAGCACGGCGCCGGTCTCGGGATCGACGATCTCGGGGTAGAAGTGGTCCTCCCAGATGTGAAGGCCGTCCTTGCTCTCGATGCACTCGACCGAGACGCCGGGGCCGATGGCCTCGGAGCACCCGTACACGTCGATCGCCTGCATGGCGAAACGGGCCTCGATCTCGGCGCGCATCGCCTCGGTCCAGGGTTCCGCGCCGTGCATGCCGATCTGCAGCGAGGAGCGCCGCGGGTCCCGGTGCTGACGCTCGAACTCGTCGGCGATCGCCAGCAGGTAGGAGGGCGTGACGGCGATAATCCGGGGCTCGAAGTCGCAGATCATCCTGACCTGACGCTCGGTGAACCCGCCCGATGCGGGGACCACCGTGCAGCCCAGCTTCTCGGCGCCCGCGTGGAAGCCGAGGCCGCCGGTGAACAGCCCGTAGCCGTAGGCGACATGCACCATGTCGCCGGAGCGCGCGCCGGCGGCGCGCAGGCAGCGGGCGACCAGGGCGGCCCAGGTGTCGAGGTCGGCCTCGGTGTAGCCTACGACGGTGGGCAGCCCGGTGGTGCCGCTCGAGGCATGGATGCGGATGATGCGCTCGCGCGGCACGGCGAACAGCTCGAAGGGATAGTTGAGGCGGAGATCCTCCTTGACCGTGAACGGGAAGCCGGCGAGATCGTCGAGGGATGCGAGGTCGGCCGGGCTCACGCCGGCTTCGTCGAAGCGTCTCCTGTAGTGGGCGACGTTGTCGTAGGCGCGCGCGAGGGTTGCGCGCAGCCGGCTGAGCTGCAGCGCCGCGATCTCGTCGCGGCTCGCGGTCTCGATGGGATCGAGCTCGTCCGGGCGCGGCGGGCGAATCGGGTCGTTCATGGCATCTCTCCAGGAGTGCCGCACCATAGCGCATCGCACGCCGGGCGCACCGCCCGCGTTGACACGCTCATGCCGGGTACGGATATTCGGAAGCCAGTCATAGGGGCACCGGTCGCGGCGGCCCGCAACCGGCAGGCATTCGTCTCATGTCTCCACCCGACATCCCGACCGATAGCGGCGCTGGCGCGGACGATCCGGCCACCGTGATCGCGTTCCAGGGCGCGCCCGGCGCCTACTCGGAGGCCGCCTGCGTCGCCCGCTACCCGGCGATGACCACGCTGCCGTGCAAGACCTTCAGCGACACCTTCGCCGCAGTCGCGGACGGCCGCGCTGCGCTCGCGATGATCCCGATCGAGAACTCGGCGGCGGGCCGCGTGGCCGACATTCACCAGCTTCTGCCCGAGTCGAATCTGCACATGATTGCCGAGCACTTCGAGCGCGTCCGCCACAACCTCCTGGCGTGCCCCGGGGCCGCGCCGTCGGGGCTGGAGACCGTGCATTCGCACGTGCACGCGCTCTCCCAATGCCGCAAGCTCATCGGCCGGCGCGGGCTGCTGCCGGTCGTGCGCGCCGATACCGCAGGCGCCGCCGCCGAGGTGGCTGCGGCGGGCGATCCCACCCGTGCCGCGATCGCCTCCCGGCTCGCGGCGGAGACCTACGGGCTCGAGATCGTCGAAGCGGATGTCGAGGACGAGTCCCACAACACGACGCGCTTCGTGGTGCTCTCGCGCGACCCGCTCGACCCCGGCGCCGACGCCGGGCCGGTCATCACCTCCTTCATGTTCGAGTGCCGCAACGTGCCGGCGGCGCTCTACAAGTGCCTGGGCGGCTTCGCCACCAACGGCGTCAACATGACCAAGCTGGAAAGCTACATGGTGGGCGGCACCTTCTCGGCCACGGTCTTCTTCTCCGAGGTAGAGGGGCACCCGTCGGATGTGCCGCTCGCACGTGCTCTGGCCGAGTTGGACTACTTCTCGCGCGAGGTCCGGATCATGGGCGTCTATCCGGCCGACCCCTTCCGACGCGAAGAGGCCGCCAACCGACACTGAGCGTCGCGCGCTGCAGGCGCACGTGAATACCGGAGCCGAGCCGCAATGCACGATCCCGCACTGACGCCGTTGCGCTGGACCTTCAGCTGGCCCGTGATGCGCAACTCGCTGATCGTCGGAACGGTCGTCGGCACCATCCTCAACATGATCAACCAGGGCGATCACCTGGCCGGCGACGGCACGGTCAACTGGTTCAAGTTCGGGCTGACCTACTGCGTGCCCTTTTGCGTCGCCACCTTCGGCGCCTTCGCCGCCGCGCGGATCTTCGCGAAGCAGATGCGCGAGAGGAGGGAGAGAGGCGGCGGGCCCACCCTCTGACGACCGGGGCGGCTACTCCCAGCGGGGATCGCGGCCGGCGAGGTAAGCCTCCATCGCCTCGCCGAAGTCCGGCGCGTCCATGGCCTTGTTCTGCAGCACCAGGTACTTGTGGAAGAAGCCCTCCCAGCCGAGGTCGAAGCAGTCGAGCAGCATCTGCTTGGACGCCCGGCACCCGGCGGAGTTGTTGGCGGCGTACTCGGCGAGGTAGCCCTCGTACGCGTCGAACGCTGACTCCTCCGCGACCAGGTGATCGACCATCCCGATGCGCTCGGCCTCGGTTCCGTCGATCATGTTGCCGCGGATGATGAGCGACTTGGCGCGTCCGAGCCCGACGTAGCGCGCGAGGCGGAAGGTGCCGAGGCCGGGGATCAGCCCCTCCTTGATCGCCGGCAGGCCGAGCTGGGCGGACGGCGTGCACACGCGGATGTCGCAGGCCAGCGCGAGCTGCAGGCCGCCGCCGACGGCGTAGCCGTGGATCAGGCAGAGCACCAGCTTGTCCATGGTCTCGAAGACCCGGAGCGCCGCGTCCCACATGTCGAAGTAGCTCTGCTCGATCGCCCCTGCGGCGAGGTCCTTGAGGTCGATGCCGGTGGAGAACGCCCGGCCCGATCCGGTGATCGAGACCATGCGCACGTCCTCGTCGGCAGCGATGCGCCGGGCCGCGTCGAGCAGCTCGCGCGTGCCGGTCATGGCGAAGGCGTTCAGCCGCTCAGGCCGCGTCAGCTCGATGCGCAGCAGCCGGCCCTCGCGCGTCAGCGTCATGGTCTCGTAGTCGGCGGTCATGTCTGGTGTCCCCCGGCTCTCTGCCTGCCAAACGGCCCGCAGTCTATCCGATCGGCACCGTGGCGCGACCGACGGGCCGCTTGTCCCGTCCGCGTCGAGGCCGCTATCGTACTCGCCGGCAGGGAACACGAGGCGGGCCATGGGCGAGACTCCCGCGAGCCGGGGCCTGCATGCGCTCTATCGCGAAGACCCCGACAGGGCCGACCGCCTGCTGTTCGGCCGTGTGACCCATCCCGACCGGCGCGGTTTCCTCAAGGGCGCAGGGCTTGGCGTCATGGCGGCGCTGGTCGGCGCGAGCATCCCCTTCCACCGCAACATCCCTGAGCATTTCATACCGGTGGCACTTGCCGGCGAGGCGGTCATCCGGGGCAAGGACGGCCTGGTGGTGCTCAACGACCGGCCATTGAGCGCGGAGACGCCGGCGCATTTGCTGGACGACGCGATCACGCCGCGCGAGCGGCACTTCATCCGCAACAACGGCATTCCGCCGGCAGGCGCGGATGCGGCGGGCTGGACGCTCGCCATCGACGGCCTGGTGGAGACCCCGCTCAAGCTCGGCATCGACGACCTCAGGCGCAAATTCGATGTCGTCACCGCCGCGCTCACCCTGGAATGCGCCGGCAACGGCCGTGCCTTCTTCGACCCGCCGGCTGACGGCGCGCAGTGGACCTACGGCGCCGTCGCTTGCTCGGAGTGGACCGGCGTCCGCCTCGCCGACGTGCTGAAGGCGGCCGGCGTGAAGGCGGGCGTCGTCTACACCGCGCACGAGGGCGCGGACACGCACCCCTCCGGCGACGCGGGCCGGCACCCGATCTCGCGCGGGGTGCCGATCGCGAAGGCGATGGAGCCCAACACCCTCGTCGCCTTCGCCCAGAACGGCGGGCCGATCCACCCCATGAACGGCGCGCCGCTCCGCCTGGTGGTCCCCGGATGGCCGGGGTCGTGCTCTCAGAAATGGCTCACACGCGTTTGGCTGCGGGATCGCGTCCACGACGGGGCGAAGATGATCGGCACCGCCTACCGCGTCCCCGGCCGCCCGGTCGCGCCGGGGGAGCGGCTGGACGAGGCGGCGTTCGTCATCATCGGGGCCATGCCGGTCAAGTCGCTCATCACTCACCCGGCCACCGGCCACCGGACGCCGTCGCGGACGCTGGAAGCGCGGGGGCACGCCTGGGCGGGCGAGCGGACGGTCGAGAGCGTCCGGCTCTCCATCGACTTCGGCGCGACCTGGACGGAGGCTGCGCTCGATCCGCCGGTGAACGCCGGCGCTTGGCAGAACTGGCGTGCGTCGATCGCGTTTCCGGGGCCCGGCTACTACGAGATCTGGGCCAGGGCCACGGATTCGGAAGGCGTCGGCCAGCCCCACGCCATCGCCTGGAACCCGAAGGGCTACCTCAACAACGCACTCCACCGCGTCGCCGTCACGGTGGTTTAGAGGCCAGAACCGCAGCCCGACAGAATCTTCCGGCGGCGGGCGGAATTGTGTTGCTCGGAGGCGCCCGCCACCCTACCTGCACTTCGCCATGACCACGACACTCAGGCAGCTCGCGGCGCTGCTGCTCAGCACGGCGATCCTCTTCACCGGCAACGGGCTGATCAACACCCTGCTGCCCGTGCGGGCGGAGATCGAGGCCTTCTCGACGCTCGAGATCGGCCTGCTCGGCACCGTCTACTTCGCGGGCTTCATCCTGGGTTGCCTCAACGTACCTCTCGTGGTGCGCCGCGTCGGCCACATCAGGACCTTCGCGACGCTTTCCGGCGTCATCGCCGCCACGGCGCTGGCCCATGTGTTTATCGTCGATCCCATTGCCTGGGGCGTGCTGCGTTTCTTCGTGGGCTTCGCCTTCGCCGGCCTCTACGTGGTGATCGAGAGCTGGCTCAACGACCGCGCGGGTACTGCCAACCGCGGCGCAGTCATGTCCGCTTACACCTTCATCAGCCTCTGCGTGCTGATGGCGGGGCAGTTCCTGCTGACGGCGTACGATCCCGCAGGCTTCGAGCCGTTCGCGCTGATCGCGATCCTGATTGCGATAGCGCTGGTGCCGGTCTCGCTCACCAGGGCGCCCGAGCCGCCCCGGCCCGCCACCATCGGACTCGACATCCTGGGTCTCTGGCGCCTCTCGCCGGTGGGCTTCGTTGGCTGCCTCAGCGTCGGCCTCGTCAACGGCTCGTTCTGGTCTCTCGGGCCGGTCTTCGCCAGCCGGAGCGGCCTCGACATCGACGGCCTGGTCTACTTCGTGGCCGGCGCGACGCTCGCCGGCGCCATCCTGCAATGGCCGCTCGGGCTCGTCTCCGACCGCATCGACCGGCGCTTCGTGATCGTCGGCGCAACCCTCTGCGCGGCCGCGAGCGGGGTGCTGCTCAGCTCCTGGGCGGAGCCTTCCACCACGCTCCTTATCGGGTTGTCCGCTGCCTTCGGCGGCTTCGCCATGCCGCTCTACGCGGTCTCGGTCGCGCATGCGAACGACAAGGCGGAGGACACCCGCTTCGTGGCGACGGCCGGCGGCCTCCTGCTCGTCTACGGGTTCGGCGCCTCGCTCGGCCCGCTGATCGCATCCACGCTGATGGACCACTACGGCCGCGGCGGCCTGTTCCTGTTCACCACGTCCGTTCACGCCGCGCTGGCGCTCTTCACCATCGTCCGCATCGCGCTCAGCCGGCGGCCGACGGAGGAGGACCGCAGCGGCTTCGTGGCGGTGCCGCGCACGTCCCCCACCCTCTACGAGCTGGACCCGCGCTCCGAGGCGGAATCGGACGGCGACAAGCGGGCCTGATGCGGGCATGCTTGCGCGCTTCCCGCGGGCGCCTCGGCGCGCCCCGGCCGCTCTCGCAGATCGTGAGGAGGCCTCTTGACCACGATCCCGGGTTCCGGGCCCGATCGCGGCCGCATCACGGGCCGGCTCTGGGTGCTCTCGGCCGGGCTCTGTATGAGCCTGGGCGGGCCGATCATCCGGCTCGCCGACGAGAGCACGCCGTGGCAGTTCCTGTTCTACCGCTCCCTCGGCGCGGCGGCGATGATCCTCGTCTATTTCCTCGTCACCCGCCGCCCGGTGCTGGAGATGGTGCGAAGCGCGGGCGTGAACGGGCTGGCGGGCGGGCTCGGGCTCGCGGTCGCGTTCACCGGCTACGTGTGGGGCGTCATGCACTCCACGGTGGCGAACGCGCTCTTCCTGATCAGCGCGGCGCCGCTCTTTGCGGCGTTCCTCGGCTGGATGGTGCTGCGCGAGCGGGTGGCGCGCTCCATGTGGTTCGCCATGTTCGGCGTGATCGCAGGCGTCACCATCATGATCGGCGAGGGTCTGGCCGAGGCCGACCTGCTGGGCGATCTTGCGGCGCTCGCCTCGGCAGTGGGCTTCGCCGGCTTCTCCGTCGCCATCCGGCGCGGGCGCCACACGGACATGTCGCCGACGATCCTGATCGGTGCCGCGATCACCGCCGCGTTCAGCGCGGTGATGGCGGCCGCTGGCGGCACAGGGCTAGCGGCGCCGATCGCGGACGTGGGCCTGGCGGCTATGTACGGCGTGCTGGTCATCGGGGCCGGCATCTTCATGCTGACCATCGGCGCCAGGAACGTGCCGGCGGCCGAGCTATTGGTGCTCTCGCTCACGGAGGTGGTGTT
This sequence comes from Rhodospirillales bacterium, assembly GCA_028818855.1. Taxonomy (GTDB): domain Bacteria; phylum Pseudomonadota; class Alphaproteobacteria; order UBA828; family UBA828; genus WTGU01. The sequence continues at coordinate 1,047 of JAPPMY010000170.1, read as the reverse complement.
CGCGTCGATCTGGGTCTGGCTCGCCTTCGGCGAGGTGCCGAGCGTTCTCACCCTCGTCGGCGGGCTCATCATCCTCGGCAGCATCGGCGGGCAGGCCGCCGTCGGGATGCGGCGATAGTTGCCGGAGTCCGGCCCAGTCTATTCCACCTTGGAGGGGCCCTGGCGCACCAGCTTCGTGCCGAAGCCGCGCCCCCTGACGATGGCGTCCTCGCCGAACTTCTCCCGCACCGCGTCGAGCGCCTTGTCGACCTTGTCGTCCGTGGCCGCGGGGCCTGCGACGGTAAAGAGGTCGCCCTGGGCGGCCTCGCCCGCGTCCGCCGGGGCGAGGGCATGGGCGCCGATGCCGATTAGGCGAAAGGCGCGGCCGTCGGCCTCGCGCGCGAGCAACGCCTCGGCCGCGCGGAACATCTCGTCCGCAGACTGTGTCGGGGCCCCGAGCCGCCGCGCGCGGGTGACGATGCGGAAGTCGGCGGTCTTGAGCTTGAGCGTGACGCCGCCGCCGGCAAGGTCCGCCTTCTTCAGGCGCCGCGCCACGGTCTCGGTGAGCCGCCAGAGAATCGGGCGCAGCCTGTTTGGATCGGAAAGGTCCTCGTCGAGCGTGGTCTCGGACGAGATGCTCTTGGTCTCGCGCTCGGGGTCGACCGGGCGGTCGTCCTCGCCGCGCGCGCATGTGGCGAGCCGCTTGCCGATCTTGCCGTAGCGGGCGACGAGCGTGGCCTCGTCGAGCGTGGCGAGCGCGCCGATGCGGGTGATGCCGTCCCGCGCGAGCCGCCGCTGCATCGCCGCGCCCACGCCCCAGAGCAGCCCCACCGGCTTGTCGGCGAGGAAGGCGCGGGCCTCGGCCCGGCCGATCACGGCGAAGCCGCGCGGCTTGTCGAGATCGGAGGCGATCTTGGCCAGGAACTTGTTGTAGCTGAGGCCGATGGAGACGGTGATGGAGAGCGCATCCTCCACCCGGCGCGCTAGCGCTGCCAGCGTCTCCGCCGCGCTGGCGCGGTGCAGGGCCTCGGTGCCGGAGAGGTCCATGAACGCCTCGTCGATGGAGAG
>JAPPMY010000035.1 GCA_028818855.1 Rhodospirillales bacterium | reverse complement strand
CGAGGGCGCCGCATTCGCGGCGGGCCGCTGTCGCGGCCTGTCGCGCGTCCGTCAAGAACGGACGCGCTCCAGCCCGGACCATGGTGCGGTGGACGGGCCGAGGCGCGCCCGGCACTGTCCGCCCATGTGGTGCGACGGTCATCGGGCGGCGAGAGGTGACGGGCGTGAGCCTTTCCATCGCGGGCGGCCGGCGCCCGTGCGTCTCGCCGCGACCCCGCCTTCTTCGAGCGCAGGCGCCGCCCCTCCCCTCATATCCCGCCTGGAATCCCACTTTGTCCCACTTTGTCTCACCTGGAATCTCACTTTGTCTCACTTTGTCTCGGCTTATCTCGGATTATCTCGGTTTGTCTCGGTTTATCTCGGAAATAAAACGCAATGGGGCTCGTATCCCACTTCGGCAGGACGCCGGCACGGGAGCCGGGAGCGCCCGCCGCGGGGAGAAACGAATGCCGAGGAGTGAACGGAAGGAAGCGGGAACGCGGCGATTCGGAAGAGTCGAAATCCGCTCTACCGGTCCGGCGCTTTCGTGCGGCGCCTGAGCCCGCCCTGCCAGCGCTCGCCGAGATCGATGCTCAGGCCGAACTGATCCAGCGCCCGCGCCACCGTGTAATCGACCATCTCCGCGATCGATCCGGGCTCGTTGTAGAAGGCGGGCACAGGCGGGAGGATCGTCACGCCCAGCCGCGACAGCTTGAGCATGTTCTCCAGGTGGATGGCGCTGAGCGGCGTTTCGCGGACCATGAGGACGAGCGGCCGGCGCTCCTTGATCATGACGTCGGCCGCGCGGTGGATGAGGTTCTCGCTGAGCCCGCTGGCGATCGCCGCGAGGCTCCGTGCCGAGCAGGGTGCCACCACCATGCCCTCGATGGCAGCCGAGCCGGACGACATCAGGGCCGCCATGTCGCCCGCGCCGTAGTGATGGTCCGCGAGCGCGCGAAGATCGTCGAGGGTCCTGCCGGTCTCGTGCTCCAGCGTCCGCTGGCCCCACTTGCTGACGATGAGGTGGGTCTCCACGGCTGTCTCGTGCAGCGCTTCGAGCAGGCGCACGCCATAGACGGCGCCGCTCGCGCCGGTCACGCCGACGACCAGGCTCTTCACCACGTCAGCGCTCCGCGCCCGCAAGCCAGAGCGCGAGGAAGCGGCCGAGCCAGTCGTGCATCGCCCGGTGGTGGCGGGCGTGCTTCGCGCGCTGCACCTCAATCGTCTGCGCGCCGGTGCGTGCCAGGTCCTCCGGCGGCGGGTCGCCGCCGAGCCAGCGCGCCAGCACCGCGTCGTTGACCTCCGGGTGGAACTGGACGCCCCACGTCGTCGCGCCGTAGCGGAAGGCCTGGTTCTCGAACCCGTCGCGCCGGGCGAGGCGGCGCGCGCCGGCGGGCATGGTGAACGCCTCGCCGTGACGGTGCGCCACGTCGAGCGTCGCATCGAGTGCCAGGTCGTCGGCCGCGCCCTCCAGGGGCTCGACGGGGTAGTAGCCGAACTCGTAGAGCCCGTCCGCATCGGGCGCTACCGTGGCGCCGAGCGTGCGGGCCACCATCTGGCTGCCGAGGCAGATGCCGAGCAGCGGAACGCCTGCCGCCATGACGCGGGGCATCCAGTCCAGCTCCGCCCGGATGTAGTCGACGTGATCGTCGTTGGCGCTCTGCGGTCCGCCGAAGCTGACGACGCCGCCGAGCGATTCGATATCGCCCGGGAACGGCTCGCTCTTGTTCGCCCGGATGACGCGGGAGGGTCGCCCGAGGCCCGCGAGCAGGTCCGGGATCGCGCCCACGTCGATGGCCGTGACGTGGGTGACGAGCAGCACGGGCGGCCCTGCGGGGTCCGGGTTCATCGGCGCGCCCCTGCCGTTCATGAGGAGACGAGAACCCCGTTCTCCAGCGCCAGCCGCCGGTCCATGCGCGCGGCGAGCGCCATGTTGTGGGTGGCGACGAGCGCGGCGAGACCGGTGGTGCGGACGATATCGCGAAGCGATTCGAACACCGAATCCGCCGTATCGTGATCGAGGTTGCCGGTGGGCTCGTCCGCCAGCAGCACCGCCGGCTCGTTGGCGATGGCGCGGGCGATGGCGACGCGCTGCTGCTCGCCGCCCGAGAGGCGGGAAGGCCGGTGCCCCTCGCGCGCGTCGAGCCCGAGGCGCGCCAGCATCTCCCGCGCCCGCTCCCGCGCCGCGCGCTTGGAGCGGCCCGCGATCAGTTGCGGCAGCACCACGTTCTCCAGCGCCGAGAATTCGGCCAGCAGGTGATGGAACTGATAGACGAAGCCCAGCCGCTCGCGCCGCAGCCGGGTTCTGCGCCGGTCCGGCAGGCGGTCGCAGCGCTCGCCCACGATGGAGACCTCGCCGGCGTGCGGGCGCTCCAGCAGACCCGCGATCTGGAGCAGGGTCGACTTGCCCGCTCCGGACGGGCCGACCAGGGCCACCATCTCGCCGGGAGACACGGAGAGAGACGCGCCCTTCAGGACCTCGATGGCGCTGCCGGCCTGGTAGAAGGTCTGCACGACCTCGCGCAGCTCGAGGGCGGGAGCGCTACTCATAGCGGAGCGCTACTCATAGCGGAGCGCCTCCACGGGATCGAGCCGCGCCGCCCGCCAGGCGGGGTAGATCGTCGCCAGGAAGGAGAGCCCGATCGCCATCGCGGCCACGATCACCACCTCGGTCGGATCGGTGCGCGAGGGCAACTGCGAGAGGAAGCGGATCTCGGCCGGGAACAGCGCCGTGTCGGTCAGGCTCTCCAGCCAGACGCGGATGCTGTCGATGTTGGCGGCGAAGGCGATGCCGCCCGCGACGCCGAGCACCGTGCCCGCCACGCCGATCGCCGCCCCGTTCATGAAGAAGATGCGCAGGATCTGCCCGCGCGTCGCCCCCATCGTCCGCAGGATGGCGATGTCGCGGCCCTTGTCCTTCACCACCATGATGAGGCCGGCGATGATGTTGAAGGCGGCCACCAGCACGATCAGGGTCAGGATCACGAACATGACGTTGCGCTCGACCTGAAGCGCGTTGACGAACTGCGCGTTGGCGCGGCGCCAGTCCACGATCCACCCTAGGTCGCCCACGACCTCTCTCACGTCGGCCTCGACCTCTCGTATCCGCTCCGGGTCGGCGACCGTCAGCTCGATGGCGGTGACCGCGCCGGGCTTCTGGAAATAGACCTGGGCGAGATCGAGGGGCATGAAGATGTAGGTGGCGTCGTACTCGAACATGCCGATGTCGAACGTCGCCACCACGGTATAGGCGCGGGACCGCGGCACGGTTCCCATCAGCGTCGACCGCCCCTGGGGCGAGAGCAGCGTGATGGAGTCGCCGACGCCGACGCCGAGCTTGCGTGCCATGCGGTCGCCGATCACGACTCCCTCGCCGGCGGTGAACGCCTCAAGCTGCCCGGCGACGATGTTCTGGGTCAGCAGCGGGCGCGCCTCCAGGTAGCTGTCGCGCACGCCCCGCACCTGGCCGAAGGTCGCATTGCCCTTGGAGGCCGCGATCACCTGCCCCGTGACCGTGGGCGCGACTGTGACGATGCCGTCCACCGCCTTGATCCGCGCCGTGAGCGGATCGAAGTCGGTGAAGCCGCCCTGGTAGGCGTAGGTCGTCATGTGGCCGTTGAGCCCGAGAATGCGGGTCAGAAGCTCCTCGCGGAAGCCGTTCATCACCGACATGACGATGATGAGCGTAGCCACACCGAGGAAGATGCCGATGAGCGAGAACGCCGCGATGACCGATACGAGACCTTCCTGCCGGCGGGCGCGCAGATAGCGAAACGCGACGAGGCGCTCGAAGGCCGAGAACATGCGTGCGGGCTAGCCTCCGATCAGGCGTGCCGACACCGACTCGAACGAGAGCGCCTCGGCTTCGCCGCCGGCCCGCGCCTTCAACTCCGCCGTGCCCGACTTGACGCCGCGCGGGCCGACCGCGACCTGCCAGGGCAGTCCGATCAGCTCCATTTCGGCGAACTTGACGCCGGCCCGCTCGTCCCGGTCGTCGTAGAGGACCTCGACTCCCGCTTCGACGAGACCCGCGTAGAGCGCTTCGCACGCCGAGTCGCACGCCGCATCGCCGACACGCAGGTTGATGAGCCCCACCTTGAAGGGCGCTGCGACCTCCGGCCAGATGATGCCGGCCTCGTCGTGGCTCGCTTCGATGATGGCGCCCGCGAGCCGGGAGACGCCTATTCCGTAGGAGCCCATCTCGACTGCGACCTCGGCGCCGTCCGGGTCCGTCACCGTGGCGCCCATCGCCTTGGAGTACTTGGTGCCGAAGTAGAAGATGTGGCCGACCTCGATCCCGCGCCCCTGGTAGAGCGCGTCCGCCGGCACCGGGCAGGCGGCAGCGTCGTGCTTGTCGTCGGTGGCGGCATAGAGCCGGGTCCACTCGTCGACGATCGGCTGGAGGTCCGCCTCGTAGTCGATCCCCAGCGCCAGCGGGTCGGTGTCGAGCCAGGCACGGTCGCAATAGACGGCGCTCTCGCCGGTATCGGCGAGCACGATGAACTCGTGGCTGTAGTCGCCGCCGATGGCCCCGCTCTCCGCCTGCATCGGGATCGAGGTAAGCCCAAGCCGGGCGAAGGTGCGCAGGTAGGCGACGAACATCTTGTTGTAGGAGCGCACGGCGCCGGCATGGTCGATGTCGAAGGAGTAGTTGTCCTTCATGTAGAACTCGCGGCCGCGCATGATGCCGAAGCGCGGGCGCAGCTCGTCCCGGAACTTCCACTGAATCTGGTAGAGGTTCTGCGGCAGGTCGCGGTAGCTGCGCACGGACTGGCGGAAGATGTCGGTCACGACCTCCTCGTGGGTGGGGCCGAAGAGCATGGGGCGGTCGTGCCGGTCGGTGATGCGCAGCATCTCCCTGCCGTAGTCCTGGTAGCGGCCGCTCTCCTCCCACAGCTCGGCCGGCTGAATCGCCGGCATGAGGATCTCCTGGCAGCCGGCGGCGTTCATCTCCTCGCGCACCACCTGCTCGATCTTGCGCAGCACCCGATGCCCGAGCGGCAGCCAGCTATAGATGCCGGCACTCGACTGGCGGATCATGCCGGCGCGCAGCATGAGCCGGTGCGACACGATTTGCGCCTCGGCCGGGTTCTCTCTCAGGGTCGGCAGGAAGTAGCGTGAGCGCCGCATGACCGTCGCCTTGCTCGGATCGACCGCGCCGCGTTTATGCCCAACGCCGCCGCAAAGCGCAATGCGGAGCGTCGTTCCTTACCAAATCGTCATGGTAGGGCAGCCGCCCGCGCGGGCCACCAAGGGAGGTACGCGTCAGAGGCTGTTTCCGCTCGCGATGTCGAACAGGCAGACGCGGTCCGCATCCGCGACGAGATCGACGAGGCTCCCGCGCTCAGGCACCTCGTCCGCCGGCACGCGGAGCGTCAAGAAGCGGCCATCGTCGCCCGCCAGCGTGGCTCCCTCGTCGGGCGTGTCGCCCGTGACCTCGTCGGCCGTCCTGACGACGATGCCGGAGTCGGTCAGCGACACGGAGACATGGGCCTCCGGCTCGATGAGTTCGCTGAGCTCGACGCGGGCCTGCAGGGCGCCGTGACTCCCCTCCTCCGCGTAGCGCCAGCCGAGGTGCTCGGGCCGGATCCCGACGAGAACTTTCTCCCCGGCCACACCGTCCAACGCGTTCGCGGCCACCGCCGACGGACCCGGCGCGAGCCGCGCGGCGCCCAGCGAGAGCGTGCTTTCGCTACCGTTCTTCTCAAGTGTCGCCTCCACGAAATTCATCGCCGGGCTGCCGATGAAGCCCGCCACGAAGATGTTGGCCGGCCGGCGATAGAGCGCCTGGGGCGTGTCGTACTGCTGAAGCGCGCCGTGGGAGAATATGGCGACGCGGTCGCCCAGCGTCATCGCCTCGACCTGGTCGTGGGTGACATGAATGGTGGTGACGCCGAGCCGCGCGTGCAGGCGGCGCAGCTCCGCGCGGAGTTGAACCCTGAGCTTGGCATCCAGGTTGGAGAGCGGCTCGTCGAGGAGGAACGCGCCGGGATGGCGGACGATCGCGCGCCCCATCGCCACTCTCTGACGCTGACCGCCGGAGAGCTGCTTGGGCTTGCGCTCGAGAAGCTGGCCGAGGTCGAGAATGCGGGCCGCCTCGTTGACCCGCTCGTCGATCTCAGCCTGGGGGAACTTGCGGACGCGCAGCGCGAACGCGATGTTCTGGCGCACGGTCATGTGGGGATAGAGCGCGTAGTTCTGAAAGACCATCGCCATGTTTCGCTCGCGGGGCGAAACTTCGTTGATGACCTGGCCGTCGAAGCGGAGCTGGCCGGAGGTGAGCGTCTCCAGCCCGGATATCAGCCGCAGCAGGGTCGTCTTGCCGCAGCCCGAAGGACCCACGAACACCACGAATTCGCCGTCGGCGATTTCGAGGTCGACGTCGTTGACGGCGACCGTGCCGTCGGGAAAGACCTTGCTAACACCGCTCAGACCGATCGCACCCATCAGGCGTCCTTCACGACAGCAGCTCCGAAAGCGCGATACCGATACCGCCCAGCCGCCGGCTGCGGCCGCCAATTCTATCCCGGATTTCTCATCGCGGTCACGGCCTGCGTCGCGGAGCGCGCGCGAACGGCAGGCGCTTCCCCCATCGGGCGCCCCGTCCGCGCACCGCAATCGGGTGACTCGCCCGTTCTTTCGGTGATAGCGTTGCCGGTGATCGGCGGATAAACGCCGACGACAAGAATGCAAGGGGAGGAGATCATGGCCAAGAGGACCACGTCTGGCCGGACAGGAGATTCGAGCAAGGGCGCACGCGGCGGCGTGAACCGCCGTCAAGTCATCAAGGGCGCAGGCGCGGCCGGCGTCACCGCTGCGGCGCTTCCCGGCCTGATGGGCGCCCGGCAGGCGTTCGCCGCCGACTACGACCCGATGAAGTATGCCGGGACCGAGATCAACATCCTCATGACCGGCGACGAGAATGATCACCGGGCGCTCGACGACCTCCTGCCCGAAATGAAGGCGGAAACCGGCATCGACCTGGTGGTCTCGGCGCCCGCCCTCGGTCCGCTGATCGAGAAAACGCTGCAGAACCTCAAGGCCGAGCAGTCGGCGTTCGAGCTGATCATGTACCTGGGATTCCTGACCACGCAGCAGGTGGGCGGCGGTTTCTTCTCGCAGCTCAACGATCTGATCGACGACCCGGCCGAGACGCCGCCCGACTGGGACTTCGGCGATTTCATTCCTGCCGCCATGAGAAATGTCGGCTACTACGACATGGCGACGGGAACGGTCGGCAAGGGCAGCGATGTCTACGGAATTCCCGGCCTGCATTCCGGCTCGGTCATCTACTTCTACCGCAAGGACCTGTTCGAGGAGGCCGGCCTGCAGCCGGCGAGCACCTGGGACGAGTTCATGGCGGCCGCCCAGGCGTTGCACAGCGACGACGTGGCCGGCTGCAGCTTCATCGGCGCCAACGATTTCTCGCTGGCCACGGTGGACTGGTACACGCGCTTCATCACCACCGGCGGCAGCCTGATGAGCGGCGACCCCAATGAAAAGAACTTCATGCCGCAGATCAACTCGCCGGAGGGCATCAACGCGCTGCAGATGCTTATCGACTACCTGCCCTACGCGCCGAAGAACGTCACGCAATATGGCTTCGCGGAGAACGTGGACGGCTTCTCCACCGGCAGGATCGCGCAGATGATCTTCTGGTCGACCATTGCCGGGCCGGTGCTCAACGAGGAGAACTCGCTGGTGGCCGACGTGACGGGGACCGCGCACGTGCCGGCGGGGCCGGGACAGACTCCGAGAGCGATCCAGGGTGGCTGGGGGGTCGGCATTCCTGCGAACGTCGATCCCGCCAAGAGGAACGCCGCCTGGCGGGCGCTGACCTGGATCACCAACAAGCGGATCAACCGCCACTCGATCGAGGCCTACAACATCGACGCCAACCGGACATCGGCGTTCAAGGATCCGGAACTGCAAGAGAAGTTCCCCTACCTGGAGCACTCGCTGTCGGCGATCGAGAACGCGGTCACCATCCCGACGTCGCGCATTCCGGAGTTCTTCCAGATGAACGCCATGATGAACGTCGAGTTCAACGCGGCGCTCATCGGCGCGCAGGACGCCAAGACCGCGTGCGACAACGTGCAGGCCCAGTGGGAGGATGTTCTGCGCAAGGCGGGTCACCTCGCATAGGCCAAAGAGAGATCGACACCGCGCGTAACCCGATCGCGGGATGACTCCCGCCAGTCGCGAGCGTCTCGGCACCAAGCTGGGCAAGCTGGATCGGCCGGGGACAGTCGTATGGCTGCTCCTCGCGCCGACCCTGCTCTATCTTGCGGCGTTCGCGATCTTCCCGCTCTTCTACAGCCTGCGGCTCTCGTTCACGGACCTGACCGCAGCGGCGGGCACCGGGGATTGGGTCGGCCTCAGGAACTACGGCGACCTGCTGCGCGACCCGCATTTCTGGAACGCGACCAAGAACAGCGCGGTCATGGTGAGCGCCTCGCTGGCCATTCAGGTCGTGCTCGGCGTCGCGCTGGCCATGTTCTTCAACCTGCACCTCAGGGGTGCGTGGCTCGTGCGCGGCATCCTGGTGCTGCCCATGCTGATCACGCCGATCGTCGTGGGCGTGATGTGGCGGGCTCTGCTCAACCCGGACTGGGGGCTGATCAACTGGTGCATCGCGGCGGTCGGTCTCGAGCCGCCGAACTGGTTCGGCTCCATCGAGATGGCGATGCCGACGCTGATCCTCGTCGAATCGTGGCAGTGGACGCCGTTCGTCTTCATCATCGTCTACGCCCGCCTGCAGGCGCTGCCGCAGGAGATCTTCGAGGCGGCGATCGCCGACGGCGCCAAGCCGCTCGCCACGTTCCGCTACGTCACGCTGCCGCTCCTGATGCCCGCGATCATCTTCGCCGCGGTCTTCCGAGCGGTTGATTCCTTCCGCTCCTTCGATCTCATCTTCGGCCTGAGCTACGGCGGGCCGGCTCGCAGCACGACGACGCTGAGCTTCTTCTCGTTTCAGAACGGCTTCCAGTGGCAGAACTACGGCTACGCCGCCGCGGTCTCGTACATGATGCTGCTTATTCTCGCGGTGGGCACGATCGTGCTGCTCCGCTTCGTCCAGATACGCCCGGGGTATGCGAAATGAAGCGGAAGATCGGCAGGGCGTTCGCCTATCTCGTGCTGATCATGCTGGGGCTCGCCGGCATCGCGCCGATCGTCTATCTCGGGGTCCTTTCAACCAAGAAACGCATCGAAATTCTGGCCCAGGTTCCGCCGACCCTCGACTTCAAGTGGTCCCGGATAACGAAGAACTACAACGAAGTCCTCTTCAGCCAGGGCATGCTCGAGTTCACGATCAACTCGGTCATCGTGGTGGGGGCGACCACGGTGCTGGTGCTCGTGATCGCGACGCCGGCGGCCTACGCGTTCTCGCGCTTCCGCTTTCGCGGCAACGAGAATCTCGCGTTCACGATTCTCAGCATGCGCTTCATGCCGCCGGTGGCGATCGCGATTCCGCTCTACCTGATGATGCAGTGGGTGGGCACGCACGACAGCTACATCGGGCTGATCCTGCCGTACATCGCGTTCTCGCTCCCGCTGGTGGTCTGGATCATGATCGGGTTCTTCGACGAGATCCCGCAGGAGATCGACGACGCCGCGATCATGGACGGCTGCACCCGCTTCGAGGTGCTGTGGCGCGTGATGCTGCCCATGGTGCGGCCGGGGCTGGTGACGGCGTCGCTCTTCGGCGCGATCTTTATCTGGAACGAGTTTCTGGTCGCGCTCTACGTCATCGATTCACGGGAATACCAGACCATCGCGCTCGGCGCCGCCACGCTGGTCAGCGCGCAGCGGCCCATCGACTGGAACATCGCCGCCGCCGTGGGCGTGGTGACGGTGGTTCCGATCCTGATCTTCTCGCTCTTCGTGCAGCGCTACATCGTGCGCGGGCTGACCGCAGGAGCCGTGAAGTGACTGGCGCAGATGCGCGCTCGCCGGGCGCTCACGGTTTCGGCGATTGCGGAGAGACCCATCGAGACACGAGCGACAAGGATGCACGGCTATGACCGAGAGAACGACTCATCCCGGCCTCTCCCACCGCGGCAGAACGGCGTTCGTCACCGGCGGCGGCTCAGGCATCGGCCTCGAGACGGCCCTCACGTTCGCCGATCTTGGCGCCGACGTTGCGGTGCTCGACTGGACGCCGGGCGCGGCTGCCGCCGCCGCCGAGCGCATCGAGGCAAGCGGCCGCCGCGCGCTCGCCATCGAAGGGGACACCGGCGACGAGCAGACCGTGGTCGATGCGTTCGAGGCGACGCAGCGTGCGCTGGGCGCCATCGACGTCGCGGTCGCCTGCGCCGGCGTGCTGGGCGAAGGCGGCCCGGTGTTCGAGACGCCGGTCGAGGACTTCGAGCATGTCATGGGCGTCAACGTTCGCGGGTCCTTTCTCGTGGTGCGCGAGGCCGCGCGCCACATGCGCCCGCGCCGCGCCGGCGCTATCGTGCTGCTCTCCAGCCTCGACGGGCTTCAGGCCGAGCACGGCATGTTCTCCTACTGCACGTCCAAGGGCGCCCTGCTGAACATGGCGCGCGCCGCTGCGCTCGACCTTGCGCGGGACGGCATCACGGTGAACTGCGTCTGCCCGAGCGTCACGTTCACGCCGCTGCTCGAGGGCCGGCTCGCCACCATACCCAACGGGGACGAGGTGCTTCGCTCCTACGCAGCGCGTCACCCGCTCGGGCGCGTCCTCACTGCGCGGGACATCGCCTCGGCCATCGCCTACGTCGCCTCTCCGCTCGCCACCGGCATCACCGGCGCCGCCATACCGGTCGATTCCGGCATCGGAGCGACCTGGGACGACTTCAAGGATCCGCCCTGGATCGACGCGTGAGGTCGCCGGGCAGGTGGCTCCGGGCGCGGGCGGGCGGGCGTCGATGAATCGAGGGACTTCGGGTCAGCCGCGCATTTGCGCCGCGCCCGCGTAGAGCACGGCGTTGTGGGTCGCGTTCGCGGCTTCATATGCGGCCAGCGCCTCGGGCTCCAGGTCCCGCTCGGGCCGGCGTTCGACATCGAAGTGTCCGAACTCGTCGACGCCGCGCACGAGCGCTGCGTAGTCCCGCCCGACGACGTTGCGCACATGCGTGGGGATGTAGCGGACGGCGAAGCCGATGCGGCGATCGCCGGCGTTGTTGGGGCCGGAGCCGTGAATCAGGCGGACGTGATGGAGCGAGGCCTCGCCGGGCCGCAGCACGACATCGACCGCCTCGTCCTCGTCGACCTCGTGCTCGACGATCTGGCCGCGCGTCAGCAGGTTGTGCTCGCCGAAGGTCTCGCGGTGGGGGATCTGATCGAGCTTGTGGGTGCCGGGCGCGAACCGCATGGCGCCGGATTCGACGGTGCTGGGCGAGAGCGCGATCCAGGCGGTGACCACCTCGGCGGTGCTGAGGCCCCAGTATGTCGAATCCTGGTGCCAGGAGACGAAGGCGGGGTCGTGCGCGTCCTTGGTGAAGAAGAGCGAGGTCCAGCAGAGGACGTTGGGGCCGATCAGGTCCTCGACCGCATCGAGCACCATCTCGTTGCGAATCAGCCGGTCAAGCGCCGTCACGATCAGATGGGGCCGGTGGCGCAGCCGCTCCCCGCGCGCGGCGAAGTGCCGCTCGGCGGCCTCGACATCGGCGCGAATTGCGCGCGCCTCCGCTTCCGGCATCACCCGGACCGGGAAGTAGAAGCCGTCGCGCTCGTAACGGGCGATGGCTTCGGGCGAAAGGTGCTTGGGCATGGTCCCCTCTTCTCAGGCCGGCGCCGCCGATGCCGCCCCTTGCGGGGCGAACGCCTTTTCCATGGCGCGCCGGGTGCGCACCGCGTCTGCCGCCGCATCGTCGTCGTCGATCGCCACGTCGGCCCAGGTCAGCGGCGTGTCCGGCTCCACCGAGCGGGTCAGCCTGACGCCGTGGGCGAGGCCGATGGGCAGGTGCCCGCCGGCGAGGCTCGCCGCCGCCGGCATCAGCCGGCCGTAGACGGTGTAGCCCCCTTCCC
>JAPPMY010000145.1 GCA_028818855.1 Rhodospirillales bacterium | reverse complement strand
GCACGCTGCCGTCGGGCGGCGAGGTGGCGTTGTTCAGCCTGGCCACCAACGAGCGCTTCAAGCGCCGCGACGGAACCGAGGGCGAGGCCACCGAGTGGCACGCCATCGTGGCCTTCGGCAGTGCGGCGCAGACGGTGCGCAAGCTGGTGCACAGGGGTGCTGCGGTTCTGGTCGAGGGGCGCATCGCCACGCGCACCTGGACCGACAAGTCAGGTACGGAGCACCGGACCTCCGAGATCCTGGTCGCCGGTCCGCAGGCGCGGGTGAACGTGCTGACGAAGCGTAGCCGGGGGCCGGGCGATGACGACGAGCCGTCAGGCGGCGGGGCAGCGGCGGGCGTCGCGACGGCGGCAGTCCCGGAGGGTACTGACCTGGCCGCATCCGCTGCCTCCCGGCAGACCGATGCCGGGACGGGCGGGGGTGCCGTTCCGGCCGGCGCGGCCGACGCCACGTCGGATGCGGAGGGCGATGGCGCCGCCGTGGACTCCGAAGCTGCTGACCGCGCCGTGTCCGGCGGTGCGGGCAGTGAGGCCGCTGCCTGCGCCCGCGCCGCTAAAGGCGCGGTGGGTGAGACCTCCGTTCCCGCCGGGACAGAGACGGAAGAGGTAGGGGCTGCGGCTGGAGCGTCCGCCTCCGCGGGAACGTCGGATGCCGGCGGGGGCGAGGGAGCCGTTCCACCGGGCGATGCCGATGCAGCACCCGGCTCGGAAAGTAACGGTGCCGGGGAAACGGGCGGCGACGGCAGGGTCCGGACAGAAGAAGCCGAGGGTCGGGCCGACGAGGATTCCGGCCATGGCGGCGACCTCGCAACGGCCGGTCCTGCGGAGGGGCCAGCTTCCGTGGAGCAAGCATCCGCCGGTTCTGCGGGCGACGCGACATCCTCGGACGGAGATGGTATCGGCAGGGCCGGCGAAGCCATGTTCGGTGGAGAAGACACCGCGAAGACGGAGGGAGGCGCTTCTTCCGACGGTGTTCGCTCACCCGCCGGTGCAGATGCGAGCGATGGCGGCTCGGACGCGTCAACGGGCGGCGATGCGACAGACGCCGCCGCGGCCGAAACCGCGACGGCCCAGGCAGAGAGTGAAGCTGCCGGGAACGACGAGACCGCGCCGTCCGGCCACAAAGCCGGCGGGACGGCAGTCGCCGGCGTCGAGCCGGACGCAGCATCGGCAGCCGGCAACGCGGTCCTGCCCGATGGTGCCGACCATGGCTAGCCGGGCGGCACTGCTTTCCGCGGTGCTCGCGCTGGCTCTCTGGAGCGCGCCGGCGATGGCTGCGGGTGAAGCGGTCGCCGGGGCGGACTGTGCGCCCGAGATCGAACGGGCGCTGATCGAAGGCGCGCGCATCGGCGTGGAGCGCGACGTGGCCGTGCTGCGCCATCCCGACCAGGGCATCCGCGACCCGGACTCGATCCTGGACTTCTCCTGCCTGGACGACCTCTTCGACTTCCGGCGCTTCGACATGCTGTTCGATCCCGGAAGGAACATGTCCGATCTTCTGGGCCTGGTGCAGCGCCGCATATGCGCCGCGGCGCGCGAGGCCTACAGGGGATACGTTGGCCGTCCCCTCGATTCAGCACTCTATACCGCGCACACGCCCCGGCTGCCGGGGCTGGATCCGGTGAGGGCCATGAATACGCCGGTCCGCGCCGCAAGCGCCGAGCGCCATCAGGGCGTTCCCCTGGACCAGCGAGTTCGGCTGCACGAGGGCGTTCCCCTGGACCAGGGCGTTCCCCTGGACCAGGGCGTTCCCCTGTTTCGGAGCATTGTGGGAGGTAGTCGATGACTACGCAGCCGATGACCGCCCCCGGAGGCGGAGACCGCACGATCATCGCCGCGCGGAAGCGCGCCGGAATGGCGCGGATCGTCCGGGGAGTCTGCGCTGCGGCGGTGGCGGCGGTCGCGATCGCGGGGGCATCGCCCGCCGAAGCGCACCGCTGCGACCGCACCGACAACGACCGCGCCGAGGCCAGCCGGGCGATCCGGGTGCTCACCGGCGAGATCGACGCAATGGAGCGGGCCATCATCGAGGCGCTCCGGCTCCAGACCGGGCAGCTCTCCGGCTACACGGCGCAGAGCACAAAGGCGATCACCCAGGCGCTCGACGCCCAGACCCGCCTCCAGGCCCAGACCGCCCGCGAGGTGGAAGAGACCCGCACCATGAACGCGCACCGGCCGAGCCGGAGCGCGTGCTCCACCGTCACCGGCGTGACGGGGCTGGGCGCGACGCGGAGCGCGGCGGAGACCATGGGCAGGGCTGCGGCAGAGGTGGAGACCGGCCGCATCGCAAGCGACCGTGCGGTGGTGGCCGAGGCGGGCAGCGCGGCCGACGGCGCCGCCCGCCTCGACACTCTCACGCACATCTACTGCAGCGCCGCGCGTGCCGGAGACGGAACTTGCCGGGGCGAGGACGCATCGCATGGTGCGGACCTCAGGCCGGGGAGCCTCCTCGACCGCCGCACCTTCGGCAGCGAGGCGGAGCTGCACGCCGCCATCGAGCTTTCGCGCAACCTGGCGGCGCCGGTGGTGCACGACCCATTGCCGCTCGCGTCCGCCGAGACCGATCGGGAGCGCCGGCTGGTGCTGCTGGCGCGTGCGGCCGATGCGCGCACGGCGCTGGCCGCCGACTGGTTCGGGCATGCCAGGAGCCTGCGCGCACCGGGCGCCGATCTCGGTGCGTGGGCGGATGCGGTTTCGCCGGGCAGGCGGTCTCCCGATGGCGCGGGCGCCGCGGACGCGCCCGTCAGCCGCTACGAGCTGATGGAACTGCTGGCGAGCCGCCGCTTCGACGATCCGGGCTGGTTCGTCGCCCTGCAGGAGATGTCGACGGAAAGCCTGCTGAGGGAGTTGGCCATGCTGCACGCGATCTCCCTCATGCTCGACTGGGAGCGCTTTCGGCTGGACGAGCGGCGGGGCGCCATGGAGGCCGCCCGCCTCGCGCTCGCGACCGAGGAGATGCGCCGGCTGCCGGGCCTCACCGATCCCGGGGCCGCCCCCCGATGAGCGTGCGCCTCCTGCGCTTCCTCTTCGCGCCCGAGATGGGGCGCAGCCTGGACGAAGTGCGTCAGGCTGCCCGCCGCCTGGGAGAGAGCGTGCGCGCGCTCTGGGACGGGGCACCGGAGAGTTCTCCTGCGCTCGGCGGAGGATCGGGGAGTTCCCCTGTACCAGGGCGTTCCCCTGTACCAGGGCGTTTCCCAGTACCAGGGCGTCCCCCTGTACCGCTCCGCGGCCGGCGCTGGCGTCGCCTGCTGGAGCGCGAGCGCCTGCCCCGCGTCCTGCTTGGCGCCACGCTCTCGGCCCTCGGCATGGGGCTTGCGGGGCTCGGCATGGCCGGCCTGCTGGCAGCGCCGGCCGGCGCGCAGACCATCGATCCCGACATCTTCGCTGCCGAGGACAGTGCCACCCGCGACCTGCTGGGATTCCTGGGCGATGTCGACGTCGCCCGCCACGCCGTCCTCGGCGACATGCTCTTCGTCTTCAACGGCGGCGTGCTGGTGCTGGCCGGCTTCCTCCTGCTCTGGCACACCGTCGCCGGCGCCGTCGACACCGCCCGCACCGGCCGCTGGGGTTTTGGGGCCTGGGAGATCGTGCGGATCGTGGTTGCCGTCGCCCTCATGGCGCCGCTGCCGGGCGGCATGAACGGCGCGCAGCATGCGGTCGTGGGTCTCGCCAACCTCGGCGGCGACTTCGCCGGCGCAGTGTGGACCCCCTTCTCGGAGCAAGCGCTGGGCCGGGGCGACCCCATCGCGCCCAGGCCCAAGGCCGCCGCCTGGCGCTCGGCCATCGCCCGCGTGCTGCTGGCAGAGACGTGTGCGCATGTCGCCAACGCCAATGCAACCCGCATCGGCGACGATCCGTACATTGAGGTGAACGACGAGCACGCAGACGGCGCGCTGCTGGTGCGCTACGACGGCGACGGCCGCGGCATGCCGCGCGACCTCTGCGGCGCGCTGCGCTTCGACGGCCTCGACGGCGAGGGCTCCAGGGGTATCGCCGCGCACGGCCATCGCCGCGCCATGGAGGGCCTGCTTCCGGCCTTGCGCGGACTCGCCGCCGAGCTCGGCGAGCGCTACCTGCCGGGGTCTCAGACCCATGGGCAGCCTCTCCCCGACGTCGAGGCCGCCATGAACGCGCGCGGCCTTGCCGAATCTTACGAGGCCGTGCTGGACGAAGCCCTGGGAAGGGCAGCCTCCGAGGAGAGGCTTGCGCTGGAGCGCGCCGTGGCCGAAGACGCGGCGGGCTCGTCCTGGCTCGCTGCCGCCGGCTTCTTCAACACCATCGCGTCCCGCACCGGCCTCTTCCAGGCCGCAGCCCACAACGTCCCTGACGCAGCACTGCCGCTTCCGAGCCTCGAGGAGTGGTCGCCGCCCGCTGCCGCTGCGGTAAAGGGCCTGCTCGCGTCGCTCGCCTCGTCCCGCACCTGGCAGCCGGTGTTCTTCGCCGCAGGCGGCGGCGTCACAGGCACGCTGCCGGCCACAGGCGGCGGCGAGGGCGGGCTGGTGGCCGGCCTCTTCGAGTTCATCGACCTCGACGCCGTGATGATCGCCGACAGCGGCAACCCCATCGCAGACCTTGCGGGCTTCGGCCACGACCTGATCGCCTCGGCCTTGGGGGCCATCGGCGCCATCTCCGGCGTCGCCGTGGGCTCCGGGCTGCTCGAATCCATTCCCTTCTTCGGCAAGGGTTTGGATGCCTTCGAGAGCGTCTGGCGGGTTACCGACGGCTTCGTCTCCACCATCCTCGGGCTGATGCTGATCGCGGGCGCCGTCCTGGCCTTCGTGCTGCCCGCGCTTCCCTTCATCCGCTTCCTCTTCGGCGTCTTCGGCTGGCTGGTGAATGTGGTCGAGGCGGTGCTCGCCGTCACCGTGTTTGCCGCCGCGCACGTCACCCGAGGAAGGGGCGAGGGCCTCATGGTGCCCGCAACGCGGCAGGGCTGGCTCTTCCTTCCCGGCCTGATCCTGCGCCCGCCCTTGATGCTGTTCGGGCTCATTCTCGGCTACTTCGTGTTCCTCGCGGCGATCGGCCTGCTCAACGCGATCTGGCTGCCGCAGCTGCGGGACGCTGGCGCCTCCGACGGTCTCGGGCCCGTCGGCTTCCTCGCGATGCTCACCCTCTACGTGATGATCTGCTACGCGCTGATGAACGGCGCCTTCAAGCTGATCGACCTGCTGCCCTCTGCGGTCATGGAGTGGATCGGTGGACGCGCCGGCGGCACGGACGACGGTGCGGGCCGTCTAGCCGGCGCCGTCACCGGCGGCATCGCGCGGGCCGGCAGCGGCCGCCTCACCGGCCGCCTGCGCGGCGGCTCGGGCTCCGGGGGATAGGACGGTGAGACGCGATGCGCACCGCGGTGCCTGGAGTGCCGGCGATTCCCTGCCTGCAAAATGCAACCGGGGACCGCTCCCGATCGGGCGGCCCCCGGTACAGGGAGAAGCACATGAAGAAGGTCGCATCACTGACGCGCACGATCATCGCCGGGCGGAAGGCGGCGGTCAAGCGGCAACCGCACCGAGGGCGGCGCCGGCGCCTTCGATCGCGTCCGGTACGAGAGCCATGACGATGTCCAGTAGAGCCAGGTTGCCGGGGCGGCATCGGCCTCTGCCAAAGCGATGCCGGGGGCCGCCCCTGAGCTGCTGGCCTCGGCCACTGGCTTCCGCCAGCACCCCCGGGCAATCCCCGGCACGCAACGGCACAACTCGACATGACATCACGAGGACCATCATCATGAATGAGCACGATTCTCAGGTCAGGCAACGCCGCAGGCGCGGGCAGGAGAAACTCGCGCCGCCCCCTCGCTGGCCCGGCGATCGGGAGCACGTGGAGTCCGCCGACGTGGACTTCGAGGCCGTCGCCCACGTGCTTGCGAACACCTGCCGCTGGGGCGGGCGCACACGCCGCTTCCTGTCGCTCGCACAGCATGCGCTCGTCGCCTCCGAGGAGATCGAGGCACTGGACGGGATCGCAGACGACGATCGCCGCTCGCTGGCGCTTTACGCGTTGCTGGCGAGCGCCCGCGCCGCCTGGCTCGGCGACGGCGAGGGAGAGAACGCGGCCCCGGCCAAGGCCGTTGCGCGCGACAGGACCCACGGTACGATGATCGACAGGGCGGTGCGGGAGGCGGCGGGTCTCGATTCCGAGCCCCCGGAGGAGTGGGCCGAGACGCTGCGCTTCGTCGACCGCATGACCGACGCCGCGGAGCGCCGCGACCTCGGCGTGGGTGCGGGCGGCTTTCCCTTCCCGCCGCTGCGCCGCACGATCCGGCCCCTCGCCCCAGAGGCGGCGGCCGAACGCTGGCTCGCGCGGCTCGGGAAACTCAAGAGCGACGGCGATGAGGGAAGCGGCGCGGCCGCACCCGCCGGCGCGGAGGCCTCGCCATGACCGGGGTGGGCGGCGACACAGGGCGCGGGCTCCGGGTTGCATCGCGGGCCTTCCGCACCTCGTGGAGGCTGGCCTGGAAGGTCGCCACCGTCGTCTTCATCGCGGCGCTGGCCGCCGCAATCTGGAAGACGGTCACCAGCACCAACAGCTACGAGTGGCATCTCCTGCGCGTCCATACACTCTCCGAGATCATGCTCGGCCTCGACTTCGACTCTGAGAAGGAAAAGAGCATCCGCGGCCTGGACGGGACGGTCTGGGTCGAGACCATCGGCGACATCGCCGCGTTCGGCCCTCTCCTCGATTTGCGTGCCCGTATCCTGGGCGACGCCCTCGATGGCGTCCTGATCGGCGGCGGCAGCGGCGCGGGGCTCGTGATCGCCGCGCTCTTCGGGCTGCGCCTCCTGGGCCGCAGGCTGCGGCGGGGCCGACGCCTGCGCGGCGGCGAGCTGGCCACGGCAGAAGAGCTCAAGCGCCGTACCCTGCCGTTGTGGCGGGCCATGCTGCTGCAGCTCCGGGGGGCGCAGGCCGCGCCTTACGCCGTCGCCGGCATCCCCTGGCCGAAGAAGGCCGAGACCCTGCACACGATCGTCTCCGGTACGACCGGGTCGGGAAAGACCGTGCTCATCTCCGATCTCGTCGAGCAGATCAGGGAGAGGGGAGAGCGCTGCATCGTCTACGACAAGATGGGCTCCTATACCGAGACCTTCTTCGACCGCGACCGCGACATCCTCCTCAACCCTCTCGACGGCCGCTCGCCCCGCTGGTCGCCCTTCCTCGAGGCCCGCACGGACCGCGACTTCGACACAATGGCGCACGCCCTCATCCCGAAGCAGAAGGACACCGCCGATCCATTCTGGATCGACGCAGCGCGCCAGCTCTTCTCGCGCGGCGCCGCCGTGCTCTGGAAGCGCGGCGAGACCCGCAACAGGGTGCTGCTGGAGCTCCTGCTCAAGACCGAGCTGCGCGAACTGGCGGAGGCCATGGCAGGCACCGAGACCCAGTCCATCGTCGATCTCGAGAACCCCAAGACCGCGCTCTCGGTGCGCGCCATGCTCACCGCCAACATCGGCACCATGGACCTGCTCACCGACGAGGGCGGCGCCTTCTCCATCCGCGAGTGGATCGAGCACGACGGCGAGGGCTCGCTGTTCCTCACGTCCAGGGGCGACCAGCACGCCAGTCTCAGGGGCCTGATCTCGACGTGGCTCGAGATCGCGGTCAACTCGCTGCTCTCCCTGCCGCGCGGGGACAGCAGGCGCATCTGGGTGATCCTGGACGAGCTTCCGACGCTGCATCAGCTCCCCTCGCTTCGTTCCGGCCTTTCGGAGAGCCGCCAGTTCGGGGGCTGCTTCGTGCTGGGCGTGCAGGTGTTCTCGGCCTTGCGCGATATCTACGGACGCGACGCGGCGACGGAGATTTCGGGACTCTGCGGCACCCGCGTCGTCCTCGCGGCGCCGGACAGGGACACGTCCGAGTGGGCCGCGCAGAGCCTGGGCCAGGTCGAGATCGAATCCCTCTCCGAGGGCGTGAGCTACGACACGCCGCAAGGCGGCGTGACGCTGACCACGAGGCGGGACGAGCGTCCGCTGGTGCTGCCCTCCGAGGTGTCGCGGCTGCAGAACCTCTCGGGCTACATCAAGCTCCCCGGCTCCCTGCCCGTGGCCAGGATCAGGCTGAAGTACCGGATGCGGGACAGGATGGCCGAGCGCTTCGTGCCCAAGGCGGAGCCGGAGCGCGGTGGAGGCAAGCGATGCGGCACGAGGGAGGAGACGGACGCTCAGGGCGCCGTTCCCGCGGCTGATGGCGCAACGGGCGGCGGCGCCTCTCCTGCGTCGCAAGCGCGGCAATCCGATGCGCCGTCGCAGGCGGTGGGAGGGGGCAGGGAAGCCGCCGCACCGGCCGGACCGGGCGCCGAGGAGTGGATCGGGGCGGGACTGGAATTCCCGGGTCCGTCCGAAGTCCGCGAAGATCCTGCGACCTCGGCAGCTTCGACCGCAACGACCGACGAGAGCGAGGGCGCAGGGGCGCAAGACAACCCCTGCGAGCCCGATCACGGCAACTGGCAGTAATGGTCGTCTCCATCGGCACGATTTCCTCTGCCGCGCAGGGCGTGTCGTACTTCGAAAGGGACGGATATTACGCCAGGGACGATGCAGCCCACCGCGAGGCCAGCGCCTGGGCCGGCAAGGGCGCAGAGGCGCTGGGGCTTCGGGGCCCGGTCGAGCCGGGCGTCTTCGGCGACATCCTCGAAGGCAAGGTGCCCGACGGCTCGGAACGGCGGCTGGGGCGGCAGCAAAGGGACGGCTCCGTGATCCACCGCCCCGGACGGGACCTCACCTTCTCGGCCCCCAAGTCCGTCTCCCTCGTCGCCATGCCGGGCGGCGATGCGGCCGTCGTCGCTGCCCACGATGCTGCAGTGAAGCGCACCCTCGCGTGGCTGGAGACCACCACGGTGCAGACCCGCGTGAAGGACCGCGAAAGCGGGCTGATGGTTCACGCGGGCGGCCAGAAGATGGTGGCGGCGACCTTCCGCCACGAGGTTTCGCGCAATCTCGATCCCCAGCTCCACACGCACGCGGTAATCGCGAACATGGTGCAGGGCGGGGATGGCAAGTGGCGCACCATGGCGAACGAGTCGCTTTACAGGCGCCAGAAGCTGATCGGAATGGTCTACAGGAGCGAGCTGGCGCGGGAGCTCGAGGCGCTGGGCTACGGGATCGAAAAGACCCACGCGGACGGGCGGTTCGAGATCGCAGGCGTTGCACGGCCCGTCATCGAGGCCTTCTCGAGCCGTCGTGCAGAAATCGAGGCCGCCATGGACGCACGCGGTCTCGGCGAGCCGGGGAGCAATCCGCATCTCGCCGAGCGCGCGGCCCTGATGACCCGCGCCCACAAGCGCGACGTCGACAGGGAGGCGCTGCACGGCAACTGGCGCGAGCAGTCGGCCTCGCTGGGCTTTTCGGCGGACGAGGTGATCGAGACGGCCCGCAAACGA
Source organism: Rhodospirillales bacterium (assembly GCA_028818855.1). Taxonomy (GTDB): domain Bacteria; phylum Pseudomonadota; class Alphaproteobacteria; order UBA828; family UBA828; genus WTGU01. The sequence continues at coordinate 2,621 of JAPPMY010000145.1, read as the reverse complement.
CGCACGATGAGTCCGGAACCTTGGAGGCGGAGCGTCGATCGTGCCGCCGAGCCCCTCGCGAGTGAGGATCGCCTGGCGGAGCAGGGACCGGGTGCCGACCTGCAGCGCCGCAGAGACTCTGCCGAGCAAGCCGTATCGTGGGCGATGGCTCACCTCTCCGAGCGGGAAGCGGTGTTCGCCCGCGCGGACCTGCTGACGGCGGCGCTGGCCTGGAAGCCCGGCGCAGTCTCGGTCGAGAACGCAGACGTGGCTATCGATGCCGCCCGGCGGGAGGGCCGCCTGCACGCGGCCCCCGGGTTCGAGGGCGGGGACGGCCTGACCACCGACACCGCGCTCGCGGACGAGCGCGAGACGATCGGCCTCATGCGCACCGGGCAGAACAGGGGACAGGTGCTGATGCGGGGGCGCCGGGTGAAGCGGCACCTGCAACGGGGGCCGCTCACGGACGGCCAGAAGCAGGCAGTCACTGCGGTCCTCTCCTCGAAGGACCGGGTCGTGGGCGTGCAGGGATTCGCCGGCACCGGCAAGACCGCCATGTTGAACCGCGCCAGGCATCTCGCCGAGAAAAGCGGCTACCGCATGCTGGGCCTCGCGCCCTCGGCGTCGGCGGTGCAGACGCTGGCTGCGGAGTCGGGCATCGCGAGCGAGACCCTGCAGGGCTTCCTCGCCCGCAATGCGGGCGTCGCCGAAGGAAGGCTGACCCGCAAGGCGGCTCGAAAGATGCAGGCCGACTTCTCGAAGACCGTACTGGTGGTGGACGAGGGCTCCCTCGCCTCGACCGTCCAGACGCGCGATCTGCTCAGGATCGCCAACACCCTCCGCATCCCCCGCGTCGTGCTGGTGGGCGACGAGAAGCAGCTGGATGCCGTCGATGCCGGCAAGCCCTTCGCCCAACTGCAGGGGGCGGGCATGCAGACGGCGGTGATGGACGAGATCATGCGCCAGCGTGAGCCCGCCCTGAAGCAGGCGGTCGAGGCCAGCGTCGCGGGCGACATCCGCAAGGCCTTCGAGAAGCTCGGGCCCAACGTGGCCGAAGTGAAGGCGGACAACATTGCAGGCGCCGTCGCCGCCCGCTGGCTCAGGCTGTCGCCCGAGGAGCGGGAGAACACCGGCGTGATAGCGCCCAGCCACGAGCTCCGCGTCGCCATCAACGGCCACATCAGGGAGCGGCTTGCGAGGGAAGGCGCGATCCGCGGCCCAGCATTCCACGGCGGGCAGCTGGTCTCGCGGGGCTACACGCGGGCCGACAAGGCACTGGCCGCCAACTACGCGCCCGGCGATGTCGTGGCCTTCCACCGCCCCTACAGGCGGCTCGGCGTCGACAAGGGCGACGAGCGCCGTGTGACGGGTGTCGACCGCCGGAGCGGCACGGTGATGCTGGAGGACGCGGATGGCGGGAGCGTTGCCTGGAAGCCGAGCGGGACCGCCGCGCGCCACGACGGATGCGAGGTCTACCGTTCGGAGCCGATCGAGCTGCGCGCCGGAGACCGCGTCCGCTGGACCCGCAACGACAAGACCCTGGGGCTCGTCAACAGCCGGACTGCCGAGGTGGTCGCCGTGGACGGGGACCGCGTCTCCTTCCACCTCGAGGACGGGCGAACGCTTGCGCTGGACCGCGCCGACCCGCAACTGCGCCACCTCGATCACGCCCATGCCTCCACGGTGCACGCGTTCCAGGGGCGCACGGTCGACAAGATCGTTGCGGCAATGGAGGCCAACCACCCTCACCTGACCACGCAGAAGAGCTTCTACGTGGAGATCAGCAGGGCCCGATACCGGGCGGAGCTCGTGACGGACGACGCGGCCAGGCTGCGTGAGCGGCTGGAGACCGCCACGGGCGAGCGCATCGCTGCGCTCGAAGCCATCGCCCCCAAAGGACCGGAGAGAACTGCCGATGTCGCAGACGAAAGCGCCGCGAGGCCGACGCCCGAGCGCCGGCATGTGCCCGCACCGCCACCCGTACCGGAGCCCGGCCGGAATTCCGGCACTCCGGTCGAACGCGGTGCGGAAAGCCGCGATCCGCAAGAGCGCCGGCCGGCAGAACCCGTTCCCCGGAAACGGATCGAGCTCGAGCTGGAGCTTGAACTCTAGTCTGTCGATGACGCGCCGGTCGCCGCGAAGTCCGTGTCTCGATCGAGCGATCCGCCGATCGTCAGGGGTGCATATCGAAGGCGAACTGTTTCGGTCCAGTGGTAGGAGTTACGCAATGAGCGCCATACGGAATTCCAGCGATCGGGAGGTGAGGCAATGCGTCTGGTCATAATCCTGGGTCCAACTGTGCAGGGGTTTTCCGGCGAGAGTCTGGACGGGGAAGCCGGTCCGGTCATGGGTGACGCGTACCGGATCGATTTCTCTCCGATCGGTCGGCCGGGCAATCCCGCCGACGACACCACGATCGTATGCAAGCTGTCCGTGTTGCCGGATGGCAGGGATAACGCCGCAGTGCCGTCCGTGCATAGAATCCACGTAGCGCGGGACCGGCCGGACATGGACGTGCGGCCGGACGATATGCTTGCCGGCGGAGAAGACGTCATGTGGGAAGCCATGGAGTGGTGCCGCGACGACAATACAAGTCCGGAGGCGCCGATAATTCATCTCGGCCCCGTCGAGTTCAGCCACGC
>JAPPMY010000148.1:8422-12244 GCA_028818855.1 Rhodospirillales bacterium | reverse complement strand
CCGCAACTCGTAATGAAGCGCCGTCACCTCGGCACGCCCCACCTTGTCCACGGGCATGGCGCCGAGCGCCGGCAGGATGTGGTTCCTGAGCGAGCCCTGGTAGATTCCCTGGGTGTGCGCGTTGCAGTGCACCGCCACATGGCCCTCGAGGTAGCGCACGGCCAGCTCGTCGATCGTGAGGGACGGAAGCGGCCTCGCCACCGGGTTCTCGCCCTGCTTGATGCGGGCGACGGCAGCAGCAGCCTTCTTGCGCGCCTGATCGGGGGTGACGTCCCCGTGGCGTCCGAGCGAGGCGCGCTTGAGGCCCACAGGCCCGCGGGACTGCACGACATAGATCTTGGAACCCGAGGGGTAGACGCGGACGCCGAAGCCCGCCAGTTCGCGGTCCCAGAAGGTGGCGTCCTTGCCCTCGACGGTGAGCGCGTCGACGGTGCGCTTCGAGATCGAGAGCTCGCTTCGTTTAGGCATCGGGTACCTCCCTGGTGCGCGCGCTCAACTGCCGGCCGGGGTCTTCGCCGGTGCGCCGCCTGAGCGTGGACGAGTTGCGGCCATTCCGTCTTCGCAGCCATCGCCGGCGCGGCCGGCCGGAGCATTCGGGATCGTGCAGATTGGCCAGATTTACCGTCATCACTGCGGACGCCCGTGACATAGAACTCCTGCGTATTGGAGCGTAGGATTGCGTACTCGTCAATAGCGAAGATGCTACCTAGGTGACCGGAAAGACGGGAGAAATCGTACTTCTTCGTAGGTCTGACGGCGAAAGTGGCCGAAACGCTACACTTGGCTGGGGAAAAGGAGAGCCTCGAAGCCATGAAGAAGACGAAGCTGACTCGCACTCTGCTGGCGGCGTGTTCGATTGTCGCCCTCACGGCCGTCATGTACGGCTGCACCCACAGCAGTGACGATCCGCCGGCGACGGACACGACGGACACGATGGAGCCGACGGCCGAAGATCAGCTGGCCGCGCTGCAGAAGGAGGTCGCGGACTTGCGGATGCAGCTCGGCCTTCCCGCCGACGGCAGCATCAGCACCAGCATCACCGAGCTTCAGGACGAGATCGCCAGCCTGAAGCAGCAGGTCCAGGACATGGAAGACGCAGCTGACACGGCTGACAAGAAAGCCGCTGCCGCCGAGGCCCTGGCGCTGTTCACCAGCTTCAGCGACATGGTGGGAGACACCACCAATGCCGACGTCGTGACCGTGACCGTCACGGCGGTTTCGGACATGGATGACGGCGGCGGCAGCGCCATGGTCACGGCCACTGTCGCAGGCACCACCGATGGTGACGCGGCAGGTCCTAACCTCAGCGGTGACGATGTCGTGAGGACAGCCGAAGCCATGCTGGGCGCGTGGCAGGGCACGATGCTGACCGACGCCGACATGGCCGGCAACAGCAGCACGGCGGTCGTCTACACGGATGTCGGGCCGAACGTGGGTAAGGCTTGGGCAGAGGTCTACACGGCCGGCGTTGACGCCCAAGCCATCGCCGATCTTCAGGCTGAGAACGCCAATGCGGTGATTGCAGCCTCGAAGTTCTCCACTGCCGGCCTCAAGGACCATCACGGCGACAGGAACATGACCAGCGGCGTGGTCACCATTACCGGAACCTTCGATGGTGCACGGGGTGCCTATACTTGCACGTCCGCCGCGGCGGGTGCGTGCACGTCCAACATGACGGCGGATGGCATCGTGCTTGGGGGTACGGCCACGGGTGACGCTGGCTGGATGTTCAATCCGGTCGACAGCGCCATGGTGAGCCAGCCTGATTCAATGTACGCCTACTTCGGCTGGTGGCTGAACAAGACCGCCAGTGGCAACCCCGAGGTCGACGTCTTCCATGGTTCGAATCAGGCTGTTGACATTTCCGCAGGTACCTTCACCGCCTTGGGTGGCACCGCCACCTACACGGGTGCGGCCGCTGGCAAGTACGCGTTGAACCGCGGTGCCGATCAGTACGCCTCGGGCGGACACTGGACGGCTGACGCGACGCTCACCGCCAACTTCGAGGATCCCACTCAGACTGGCGACGCCATCGTCAACGCCGCCGGATCGATCAGCGGCATGATCGACAACTTCATGGCCGGCGGCGAGTCCATGGACTGGAGCGTCAAGCTGAACTCGGCGTCGATCGCCGTTTTTGATACCGACCACGACTTCGGTCTGCCTGCCGACGGTACGGAGTGGACCATCGGCGGCGCGGCGGCGGCTGATGCCGGAATGTGGGAAGGCGATTTCCACAATCAGGTGGCACCGCCGGACGGCAACAACGTGCCTGGCACGGTGACGGGCGAGTTCACCGCCACTTATGGCGCGGTCGGCCACATGACCGGAGCGTTCGGCGCGCATGTCGAGTAAGTAACACCTGACCCAGGAAGGGTTGGGAATGGGCCGCTCGCACGTTATCGCGAGCGGCCCTTTTCTTTTTTGGCACGCGACGATCGTTGCCGTCGATCTCCTGATCGAAGCCTGGACGCTGTTCCTGGAGCCTGAGCAGGCGCAAGAAGGGGGGATCGACGCGGCCAACTCCCGGTAAGCTTCCAGGCAAAGACGCAGAACAGCCGAAGATCGGCCCGTCAGCGCTCTGCCCGTCGCACCGGCCCTGGAGTGCCGGCAAGGCACGTGGGGCGCCCGCCCCGGCCAGCGACGGCGGCGGGGGGACGCGTGTGGCGCGGGCGGCGGCTCCCCCCTCTCCGCCAACTCTTTCGTATCCCTCATCCGCGCGCCTTCCGGCGCGACTTGATTCCACGCGCCTTCCGGGCCTGGCGGCCCGGAGGATGGAGGGGAACGCGCGCGGCGCGGTCGGCTGCTGCCCCCTCTCCGCCCCTGGGGGCGGAGAGGGTCGGGGAGAGGTGGGGGCTTTTTTCATTTCCCGTGGTCGGTGCGCTTGCGTTCAAAAGCAGCCCACCTCCCCCTGACCCCCTCCCGACTCTTTCTTTTCCCTCAGTCGCCGGGCGCTCATGCTTTGATTCCGCGCGCCTTCCGGCGCGACTTGATTCCGCGCGCGTATCCGCGCGACGCTCGCTTGGCTACGCGCTTCGCGCATCGTGCGCCCGCGCACGTGGCCGTGCGACGCGCTAGCGCGCCGTCCGGGCCTGCGGCCCGAGTCTTTTTTGACTTCCCTCAGGCGCCGGGCGCTCGCTCCGCTCGCTTGGCTACGCGCTTCGCGCGCGGCGCTAGCGCGCCGTCCGGGCCTTCGGCCCGGCGCTAGACCGGCGAGCAGCTCGCTTGGCGCGGGTGGCGGGGTGGCCCGAACCATGGTGCGGTGCACGGCGCGGGCGCGGGGCGGCAGAGTCTGCGCGCACCGCACGGGAACGGCGAGATGACGACAGCCCGGCCAACCGGCCGCTCCTCGCTCGCGCGGCTGCCGCGCCGGCTGCGCGACGCCGTGGACACGGCCATCGCGGCGGGCGACGCCATCGACGCGATCCAGGCCCGCATCCGGGCCGGCGGCCACGCGTGCGCGCGCTTCGCCGTCGCCCGCTACGCCAGGCGGATGCGCGCGCACATCTGCGAGCAACACGGGGAAGGAGACGAGCGGCGCGATCGCCACGCCGCCGAGCCGGGCCGGCATGGACCGCCATGAGCCACTTTGGACCGCCTCCCTTGGGCCACTTTGTGCCACTTTGTGCCATTATAGACCACTATAGGCCGGTATAGGCCGGTATAGACCGCCTCCAATGTTCTCTCCGGCGCGTACCGGAATGTGCCGCCGCCCCCCCCCCCCCGGAAGGGGGGGGGGGGGGGGTTTTATTTTTTCAAAAGCCCCCGGGGCGGAATAGGAGTTTTAACCCCCCGAACCCCCCCCCCAAAACATTGGGAAAA
>JAPPMY010000148.1:0-8412 GCA_028818855.1 Rhodospirillales bacterium | reverse complement strand
CCCACTCATTATCGCCGGTTTTGGGCTTTAATCCCCCCCCCCAATTTTCCTCCCGGGCGGTACCGTTATTGGGCCGCCGCCCCCCCCCCCCGCCGGGGGGGGGCGCGGGTCTTAATCTTTTCCCTCAGGCGCCGGGCGCTCATGCTCTGATTCCGCGCGCGTACCCGCGCGACACTCGCTTGGCTACGCGCTACGCGCATCGTGCGCTCGCGCACGTGGCCGTGCGACGCGCATTCGCGCCGTCCGGGCCTGCGGCCCGGCCCATCTCCCGGCTACGCCTCGTTCGTTGCCCGGCGCGGCGCGAAACCCTGACCCTGGTGAGACATGCGCGCTAGAACTGCTGCACGAAGCGAAGCTCGCCGCGGGTGCGGTCGAAGTCGTAGAGCTGGGCGTTGGTCTCGCGCTCCTCGTTCACCACCACCAGCTCCGGGCTGAAGCCGAAGACCGTCCAGCCCCGGTTGTGGACGGAGGCGCGGAAGCTCTTGGTGCGGTCCCGCCGCCCGCCGCCGTCGCTCACGAAGGGCCACCAGCCGGGCTCGTAGTCCGTCCAGCGGACCTCCGCGCCGGCGCCCACGGTGAAGCCCAAGGGCAGGATCACCGAGACGTTGGTGCCGAGCCAGCGGTAGCGGTGGCGCCAGCTCAGCCGCTTCGGGCGCTGGCGGCCGTAGCCGCCCGAGAGCTCGAGCCGCACGGTCGGGTCCACCACCCAGGCGGCGCGGACGGAGGTGTCCAGGATCGGCCCGTCCAGGCTCGTCCGGGTGCGGTAGCGGCGGCCGTGCCAGGACGCCTGGCCCGAGACCGTGAGCAGCCGGTTGATGCGGTGGCCGGCCTCGAAGCGGGCGCCAAGCTCGCGATCGTCGGGCGCGGTGCCGACCCAGCGCTGGCGCGCGCTGCCGAGGAGGCTCACGTCCGTGTCCCTGTCCACGAGCCAGCGGGGCCCCAGATGGGTGCCGACGAAGAGCTGGTCGAAGAGCGAGCGCTCGTACTCGCGGCGCGCGAACTGGCCGCCGGCGCGGATGCGGAGGTCGTCGAACACCGGGTAGTGGTACTCCGCGCCGCCCCAGAGCGAGACGCCGATGCCCGACGTGGTCAGCTCGTCCACGTTGCGGCGGAAGGGCAGGTCGAAGATGTAGATGGTGCGCTCCTCCGACGAGCCGCCGATGTTGCTGTCCGGCGCAAGCGCTGCGCCGACGTTGAAGCGCCAGCGGCGGCGGGCCTGGATGCTGGCGAGGAAGTTGCGCACGTTGGCGACGACCTGCTCCGGCGGCTCGGCGGCCAGCACGATCTCGAAGTGGCGGCGCGCGAGGTCGTCCTCGCCCTTGAGGTAGAAGGCGCGGGCAAGCTCGAGCCGCACGCGGAGCAGGCGCGGGTTGTCGATCAGCATGGCGCGGAAGGCGCCGATGGCCTGGTCCAGAAGGGTCTCGCGGGTCTCGTCGGCAAGGTCGGGCCGCTGCTGCACCGTCCCCACCGCGGCCAGGCCGTAGAGGAAGGCCGTGTTGGCGTCGACCGTGCCGTCCTCGACCATCGGGGCCAGGATCATCAGCGCCTCGCCGGCGCGGCCCGCGTCGATCAGCGCGCGTGCGTCGTCCACGCTGGCGGCAGGCGCGGCAGGCGCGGCAGCCTCGGCGGGCGCCTCGGGAGAGGCCTGCGGTTCGGCTTCGTGCTCGTCGGCCAGGGCCGGCAGGGCGAACATGAGGCAGGCCGCGAGCAGGGCAGCGCGGCAGATGAGCGGGACGGGCATCGTGAGCCTTGTACCTGTTGCGGGCGGGTTCGCCGTCGAAAGGGCCGCCCAATGTAGTTGAGTTGCCCCGATAAGGCCATGCCCGGGCAGGCCGGGCCAAGGGCAGGCTACCGCCGTTCCGGTGCCGCGCCGCCGCCGGCCGGCCCGGCTCCCCCAAGGCGGCGGGGAGTGTATGGGCGCGGTCGCTTCGCGCAGCCCCCAAGGCGGAGGGGATACGAGGATGGCCTAACGATTCCGGAACGCGGCATTGGGGCGCGGCAGCGCACGCGCCTACAAAAGGCGCGGGGGAGTCATGCGACTTCGGCAGTATTCGGCAGTCCGTACGACGGTTTTATTGGAAGTTTCTGCAATTTTATGTGAATGCCTTGCACAATATTCACAATCGGACTCTTCGGCCTCGACAGGCGGCACGGTGTCGCCCCCTCGATCTTGGGGTTTCATGCGCCGGGCTGCACCCTAGATTCGACTGTATGGACCGGAGATGCAGAGGGTGCGAGGAGACGGGCAGTCCACGACGGCAGCAGCCCGTCCGCACCCGTCGCCGCCCGCCGAGCGACCATGCGCGGACATCCCGATGAGTAACCAGGACCGCTTCGATCGCGTCGTGGCGGCGCTGCACGACGCCGCGTTCGACGATGCCGGGTGGCTGACGGCATCCAGCCTGATCGACGAGGCCTGCCGCATGAAGGGCAACGGGCTGGTGCACGGTGAGGGCCAGACTCAGGACGACATCGAGATCTTCCTCGCGCGGTTCTGCATCGACGGGGAGCGGCGAGAGGACCTGGAGCACGAATACTTCGACGTCTATTACCCAGGAGACGAGCGACTGCCGCGCCTCAGGCAACTGCCCGACCGCAGGCTCGTCCACGTCCGCTCCCTCTACACGGAGCAGGAGCTGAAGACGTCGCCCACGTACAACGAGTCGCTGACCCGCGCCCAATCCCAGAACGGCCTCAACGCGCGCATGGACGGACCGAACGGCTCGCGCATCATCTGGGTGACTGCGGACCCCGTCGGCACGGACGAATGGTCGTCCGATCAGATCGAGATGCTCGAGCATCTGATGCCGCATGTTCGCCAGTACGCGTGCGTGCGACAGGTGCTGGCGGACGCAGGCGCGCTCGGCGCGTCGCTCGCCGCGCTGCTCGATACCACCGGGTCGGGCGTCATCCAGCTCGACCGGCGGGGCCGCATCGTCGCGGCGAACGACAGCGCCAGCGCGCTGCTCCGCCGGGACGACGGCCTGTCGGACCAGGGCGGCTATCTGCAGGCCCGGTTGCCGTCGGACAATGCGCGCCTGCAGACGCTGCTGGCGCGCGCGCTGCCGCCCTTCGGCGCCCAGGGCGCCAGCGGGTCGATGACGGTGAGGCGCGCGCACAGCCAGCCGCGGCTCGTGCTGCACGTGAGCCCGGTGGTCGACCGGGAGCTGGATTTCCGCACCCGGCGCGTCGCCGCGCTCGCGCTGCTCGTCGAACCGGGGGGCCGGATGCGGATCGACCGCGGCCTGGTGGCGACAATCCTGGGCCTCACGCCTTCGGAGACCGAGGTGGCGGTGTTGCTGGCCGAGGGTCACACCGTCCGGGATATCGCGGAGGCGACGGACCGCAGGGAAAGCACCGTTCGCTGGCACATAAAGCACATCTTCAACAAGCATGGCTTCAATCGGCAAATGGAGCTGGTGCAGTTGGTATTGTCTCTGGCCGCTATTCCGGACTCAGGGCGCTGAAACCGCCGTTCAAAGCACGCTACGGGCCTGGAAACTGGACCACCGGGTTGACTGGCAACCGTTTCGGTCCGAAGCCCCTATCTCTCGGGCCTTTTTGCGCCCGGGCCATGGGGGCTTTACGCGCTCAGCACCATGACCTATGGTGTGGGACACAGCGTGAACGCGCCATGAAATTGATGGCAACGGTCGACCGGTACTCGGCGTGTTAAGCCTGTATTTTGAGCCAGGAGCTTCTCCGCTGGACCGACGATCCGCAGCGCGTTTTCGCCTCCATCTCCCGGCACTGAACCGCGCGGGCGACGGCCCTTGGGCGCCTCGGTGGTTCCATCGACCGGATGCGGATAGTGGATGCGGCTTCCACGTGCGGAATAGCGTCGCATGAACAGGCTTTACTATGGCGATTGCCTGGCGGTCATGGAGGAAATGCCGCCCGAAAGTGTCGACCTGATCTATCTGGATCCGCCGTTCAATTCCAGCCGCGACTATAACGCGATCTACACCGACGAAACCGGGCGTCCCTTGCCGACGCAAGTCGAGGCGTTTTGCGACACGTGGATCCTCGACGAGGACCGTGAACGCGCGATACGGCGCATGCCCATTCTCATGCGCGAAGCGGGCATCGACGACGAGGTCGCCGAATTCTGGCGCCTTTGGGTGAAGGCCCTGCGCAAGACGAACCCGCGAATGCTGGCCTATCTGTCCTACATGGTGCAGCGGCTCCTGCCCATGCGCGGCCTGCTCAAACCGACCGGCTCCATCTATCTTCACTGCGACCCGACCGCCAGTCATTACATAAAGATTATGATGGACGCCATCTTCGGACACGAGAACTTCAGAAACGAGATAACGTGGCAAAGAACGGAAAGTCACAACACGGCGGATCGCTACGGCAATATCGCAGATATACTGCTGTACTATGCCAAGTCCGGCCGGGCCATCTGGAACCCTCAGTACCAGGATTATGGCGAAGCTCAGTTGAGCCGCTTTCGCCACATGGACAATGACGGACGGCGATACAAGCTGGAGAACCTCACCGCCCCGCGGCCGAACTCGACGTCCGGCAAGTTCAACTGGCGCGGCACTCTGCCCGGCCCGACGCGCGGGTGGGGCTACAATATCGAACAACTGGAATCATGGTGGCACGAAGGGCGCATCAGGATGAAAGCCGACGGCTCGCCCCGGACGGACGGACTGAAAGTCTACCTGGATGAGACGCAGGGAAAACCGCTGCAAAACATCTGGACCGACATCTCCCGAATTCCCAATACGTCGGCGGAGCGGATGGGCTACGCAACGCAAAAGCCCCTGGCGCTATTGGAGCGCGTCATCATGGCGAGTTCTGAACCCGGAGACCTCGTTTTCGACCCGTTCTGCGGATGCGCAACCACCATCGAAGCAGCGCACCGGCTGGGACGGCGCTGGATCGGGATCGACATCGCAATTCACGCAATCAAGCGTGTCGCAAAGGTCCGCCTGCAGGAACGACTTCGGCTGGTAGAAGGCGCCGATTTCGAGATCAAGGGCATGCCGCGCGACATGGAAGGCGCGCGCGATCTTTGGGAACGCGACAAGTACCACTTTCAAAAGTGGGCGGTCGAACAAGTGGACGGCTTTGTCACCGCCCGCAAGAGCGGCGACGGCGGCATAGACGGCCGCCTGTACTTCGCCATGCCCCAGGAAGATGCGTGGGAACGCGACCCGCTGCGCTCCATGGTTATCGAGGTCAAGGGCGGCACAAATGTCGGCATCGGCGTCGTCCGTAACCTGCGCGGCATCCTGGAGCGCGAGGAAGCGGACATGGCGGGCCTGATCGTGCTGGACGAGCCGGGCGAAAAGAAGCGCGCGAGCTTCGGGCGGGAGATGGCAGCGGCCGGCGACCTGCAGGTGCACGGGACGACCTACCCCCGGATGCAGCTGCTCACCGTCTCAGAGATGCTGGAAGGAAAGCGCTTCATGACACCGAGCGCCGTGGGGCGCGGCTCCCGACAGCAGCCGCTCGCCCTCGAGGGATGACTGGATCCACCCCGCCTCCGGTCTTCTGACGAGCTGAACGCGCGACTGGCAAACAGGGCGGCCTCCCGGCGGACCTTGCGACTGTGCCCTGCCCGTGCTCGTGCAGACCCCGCGTCCGGCCGCGGCAAACGGCTGCATACACGACGCCGCAGCGTTCGAATCCCTGATCCAGGCGCTTTCGTCCGAAAGCCCGGCAACCCGCGCGCGGGCCGCCCGGTCGCTCGGCTTCCGGGGCCAGCCGGAGACCATCCAGCCGCTGCTCGATCGCTTGGCGCCTCCTCCGGTCGCATCACGCCAGTTAGGATCACATGATCCGGCACACGCCAGATACTGACCCCGGTTGCGTCGAGGGGTCCGCAGGCTTCCCCATCCGTGAGTGCGGCGGGTGCAGCCGAAGATTTGGGTCTGGAACTGGACTTATCGCGGTCTTTTTGCCCTATGAGCGCTGCAGCGCGGGGTATTTTCCTTGACGGCTGATCCGCAGAGCGATAGAGAACGATCCGTTTGGTTTATAAATGCACAAAGGTCAAAGCGTCCGCACTGCGCGCTCCGGCACCGCCCATCGTGCCCCGCGTGAAAGACGGAGCCCGCCACGAGGCACCCGGGGCACCGTAACGGCGGTAGCCTGCCCGCGCTTCCTCTCCTTCGCACCCCTCGGACGACGGGCCGCCCCGCGGTCCGGCCCCGGCTCCCCCTGTTCCCCTCCCCCTGCATGGCGGCGGCGGAACGACGGCGGTATCGGCGCCCCTTTCCCCCTCCCATCCGGCAGGGCGGAGGGAGGACAGGGGGAGATGGGCCCCTTTCTTGAACGCAGGCGCACCGGCCGCAGGGCATGACAAAGACTCCCCCACCTCACCCCAACCCTCTCCGCCAACTATTTCGTATCCCTCAGTCGCCGGGCGCTCGCTCCGCGAGCTTGGCTCGGGGGCAGAGAGGGAGTAGCGCCGCACCCCGGCGACGGGCGAGGCGTCAGCCGGGAAGTGGGCTTTTCTTGAACGCAAGCGCACCGGCCGGGGGAGACGGGACATCGCGGAACACGCGTTTCGGACCACCGCGCCGCCGGGGTCCGCCTCCGGCCTTCCGGACTGCAGACGGAGTGTCGGGTACGGGCGGTGCGGTACCCCCTCCGTCCCTCGGTGCGGAGGGGGACGAAAAAAGAGAGGGTGGCGCGGTCTGCGCCACCCTCGAAACGAAGCTCACTCGTACAGGATCAGGTTCTCGTCCGACTCGGAACCGGAACCTGATGGCTTGCTCTACTCGTCGACCCGCGTCGCGCCGAAGGCGCCGACGACGGCGGTGTTACCGGCAGCAACATCCGTTCCGATCGCAGTCGTAGAGGCACTGAACTCCCCGGCCACACCGGACGGCGCAATGGAGTCGCCATCCGCGTTCGTAGCCGGACCGAACAAGGTGCCCAGCCAGGTTCCGGTCCACGGCAGGCCGTCTGCGGAGCCTGACGTGTCCGACGCGGTTGCGATATCGGCGAGCGTGGACGAATCCAGCATGACAGTCCAGTCGTTCTCCCCGCCGGCATTGGGATCGTTGGGTGTGTCCGCCGTGTCGGTGCCGAGGAACACACCATTGGTGCCCCGGAAGTCGTCGATCATGCCGGAGATCGAGTAATCCCCGTCGTCAGCGGTACCGTCGCCATCCACGTCGAAGTTGACCATGAGCGTCGCGGTGGCGGTGAACAGGCCGGAAGCCATGTCGTCCACATAGATGCCGGTCGCCCCGCCGCTATATTCCGCCGTTCCGTGCAGGCCGGCGTCGTCACCGACGGTGAAATTGGTGCCGGCGTCATACGGATCGTGGCCGTTGTAGAACGTGCCGATCCGGTGGGGGCCCGAAGTATTGTCAGGCGTGGTCATCCACGCGCCGTACGCCATCCAGTCCTGATCCGGGACCCACACCGTCGAGCCTGGGGCAGGCGTGAACTGCCAGTTGCCCGTGCCGAGGGTGAAGTTGTCCGTGCCGTTCTCCCTCGACAGCGCGCAATCCGTGGTGCCGCACGTGAACGTGCCGTACACACCCAGAAACCGGCCGGAGACCGCCCGGAAAGCGCCGTCATCGGCCGACGTGACGGTGATGGCCAGCGCCCCCGGACTGGCGGCGTTGGCATTGACATAGGAGCCCTCGCCGCCCGGCGTGATGCCCATTCCGGTTGCCACCTCGAACGCGACCGTGTCCATCACGGCATCGGTCCCAGGCGTGCCATCGGCGCCAAGACGATCGACGGTGAACGAGTAGGGAGTGCCGCTAGCAACTGTGACGCCCGGAACGGTAAACGCCGCATTCGCGAACCTGCCCGCGAGATCGCCATCCCAATCATGGAGCGTGGCCGCCTCGTGGTTCTCGACGACGATGGCGCCCGTCTCGTAGCCGCCGTCGCCGTCGCCCTGCGTGTCGCCCCAGTCGCGGAACAGGGCATGCGCCCGTGCGCCGGCAGGCAGCGCCAGGCCGACTGCCATGTCCGTGCTGATCGGGGTATTGTCCAAGGCTGAGGTAATCATGGAGCCGCCCGAGAGGCCGTTCTCCGCCCCTGGAACACCGGCGGTGCCCGTCACGGCCGCCGAGTTCGGGTCGAGGTTGCTGCGCAGCCCAATCTCACTCAGGTTGTACACGCCCTTGCCGCCCAGGCCCATCCCGGTGAGTTCGGTGGGTTGGAGCGTGGGTGTGGTGATGAGCGTGCGAATGGAGGCCGCAATCCCATCGTTCAGGTCCGCGAACGTGTCCATGGGCGGAAGCGGAGCCGGCATCACCATGATCATCGGCTCGGCCCCCTCCCAGGACGCCGAGACCGTGCTGGTGAGTGCGTCCGTCGCCACCGTGAGCTTGCAGTCCGGGCCGCCGTCCGGGCAGGTAATCGTCGTGCTGCTGCCATCGTCGTGGTTGACAACGCGCGAGGTGCCGGCCGGGATCGTCTCGGTCCCAT
>JAPPMY010000088.1 GCA_028818855.1 Rhodospirillales bacterium | reverse complement strand
GCTCGCCGATCAGCGCGCCGTTCAGCGCGTTGAGCGCCTTGGGCCGGTTCAGCGTGATCAGGCCGACCCGGCCGCGCCGGTCGACGGTAATGTGTTCGTACGCCATCGTGTTCTCCCTTGAGTGGCCGGGGCCCGCGTTCTGGGCGGGCGTGCTGCTGCCGGCCGGGGCGCCGCGAGGGGCGTGCGGCTCGCCTATTACTCACCGTTGGCGCTTAGCGCAATAGAATGTCGAACGCCCGCTTTGGACGATGCGCCGCACCCCGGCTCCGCAATCGCAGCCGGGGCAGGGCTGATCGGCCCGATCGTACACCGCGAAGCGGTGCTGAAAGTAGCCGAGCTCGCCCGACGCCTGCACGTAGTCGCGGAGCGACGATCCGCCGGCGGCGATGGCCGCGTCCAGCACGTCCCGGATCGCGCCCGCCAGCCGGTCTGCGCGCCTGCCCTGCACCGAGCCCGCGCGGCGCCGAGGACTGAGCCCGGCGTGGAAGAGCGCCTCGCACACGTAGATGTTGCCGAGGCCCGCGATAACGCGCTGATCGAGCAGCGCGGCCTTGATCGGCGTGTCCTTGGCGTGCAGCCGCGTCGCCAGCGCCGGCCCGTCGAAATCTGGCGCGAGTGGCTCGGGCCCCATGTGCCGCAGCAGGTCGTGCTCTTCGAGCCGGCCGGCGTCGGCCAGGTCCATCAGCCCGAAGCGCCGGTGGTCCTCGTAGCGGAGCACCGCGCCGTCGTCGAAGTGCAGGACGACGTGCTCGTGCGCGCCCCCGCTCGGCGCGTCGTCGACGGAGAGCCGCCCCGACATGCCGAGGTGGACGATCAGCACGCGGCCGCCGTCGAGGTGCGCCAGGAGGTATTTCCCCCGCCGCGCGAAGCCCTGCAGCCTCCGGCCCGTGAGCGCCTGCCCCATGTCCGGTGGCAGCGGGCGGCGCAGGTCGGCGCGGCGCACGGTCACGTGAGTGATGCGCCGGCCGGCAAGCCGCGCGGCAAGCCCGCGGCGCACGGTCTCGACCTCGGGCAATTCCGGCATCCTCGGGCCACGGTAGCGCGGGTTTCGGCGCTGGGCTATGGTCGCCGTCATGGCCACAGCGCGCGGAGAGCACGACGCCACGGATGGCGCCGACTTCGGCTTCCGCCGCGTCGGCGAGCACGAGAAGCCGGGGCTCGTGCGCGACCTGTTCGACCGGGTCGCGGGCCGCTACGACCTCATGAACGACCTGATGAGCGGTGGCGTCCATCGCCTGTGGAAGCGGGAGATGGTGGCGTGGCTCGCACCCCGCCCCGGCATGGCGGTGCTCGACGTGGCGGGCGGCACCGGCGACATCGCGCGCCGCGTGCTGGCGGCGATGGAGCGCGAGGGCCGCGTGATCGTCTGCGACGCGAGCGAGCAGATGGTGGACGCGGGCCGCGAGCGCGCCTGGAACGCGGGCATCGTCTCGGGCATCGACTGGCTGGTGGGCGATGCCGAGGCGCTGCCGCTGCCGCCGCGCTCGGTCGACGCCTATACGATCGCCTTCGGCATCCGCAATCTGACCCGGATCGAGCACGGGCTGGCCGAGGCCGCGCGCGTGCTCCGGCCCGGCGGGCGCTTCCTCTGCCTGGAGTTCAACGCGCGCCCGCCGGCCGGCATCGACCGCCTCTACGACGCCTATTCCTTCGCCGTCATTC
The DNA here is from genome assembly GCA_028818855.1 of Rhodospirillales bacterium. Classification (GTDB taxonomy): domain Bacteria; phylum Pseudomonadota; class Alphaproteobacteria; order UBA828; family UBA828; genus WTGU01. The sequence continues at coordinate 10,658 of JAPPMY010000088.1, read as the reverse complement.
CGCTGCTCGGCGCGGCGGTGACCGGCCAGCGCGACGCCTACGCCTATCTCGTGGAGAGCATCCGGCGCTTTCCTCCGCCCGAACGGCTCGCGGCGATGATGGCCGACGCCGGCTTCGGCGGCGTGCGCGTGCGCCCGCTCTCCGCCGGCATCGCCACGCTCCATTCGGGCTGGCGCACCTAGAGCAACCATCGTGCGCCGGGCGCTCAGAAATATTGGGCGGCTGCTGCGGATTGCCTGGACCCTGGGGCGCTGGGACGCGCTCTTCCTCCTGAGCGATTACGGCCTCGTGCCGGCGGTCACCTTCCTCGCCGGCATGGCGCCCAGGAAGCGGGGCCTGGGCTCCCCCGGCCGCCGGCTCGCCGGCGCGTTCCAGGCGCTGGGGCCGAGCTTCATCAAGTTCGGTCAGGCGCTCTCCACCCGGCCGGACCTGGTGGGAGAGGAGATAGCGGCCGAGCTGTCGGCCCTGCAGGACCGCCTGCCGCCCTTCGATGCGAAGGCCGCCCGCGCCATCGTGGAATCCGAGTTCGGCGTGCCGCTCGACTCCCTCTTCCGCGAGTTCACCGACGAGCCGGTTGCCGCCGCCTCCATCGCGCAGGTGCACTTCGCCGTCACCGCGGCCGGCGAGCCGGTGGCGGTCAAGATCCTCCGGCCCGGCGTGGAGCGCGCCCTGGAGCGCGATCTCGAGCTTTTCTACTGGCTGGCGGAGATTGCGGAACGCGCGCTCCCCTCCTGGCGCAGGCTGAGGCCGGTCGAGGTCATCCGTACCTTCGCCCAGAGCGTGATGGTCGAGATGGATCTCCGCTTCGAGGCCGCCGCGGCCTCGGAGCTCCGCCAGAACTTCGCCGAGGACGAGGGCTTCCTGGTGCCGGCGGTCGACTGGCGCAGGACCAGCCGCCGCGTGCTCACGCTGGAGCGCGTCGAGGGCATCCCCATCGACGAGCGCGACGCCCTGGTGGCGGCCGGCCACGACCCGCACGCGGTGCTGGGCAAGGCGGCAGGCGCCTTCTTCAACCAGATCTTCCGGGACGGCTTCTTCCACGCCGACCTCCACCCCGGCAACCTGCTGGTGGATGCGGAGGGCAACGTCGTCGCCGTCGATTTCGGGATCATGGGGCGGCTCGACGCCCAGACCCGGCGCTATCTCGCGGAAATGCTTCTGGGTTTCCTGATCGGCGACTACGAGCGCGTGGCAGAGGTGCACTTTGAGGCGGGCTACGTGCCGCGACGCACCTCGAAGGCGGCGTTCGTCCAGGCGTTGCGGTCCATCGGCGAGCCGATCCTCGGCCGCCCGCTCAACGAGATCTCCATCGCCCAGCTACTGGGCCAGCTCTTCCAGATCACCGAGGCCTTCGAGATGGAGACCCAGCCGCAGCTCCTGCTGCTGCAGAAGACCATGCTGATGGCCGAGGGGCTGACCCGCCGGCTCACGCCGGACCAGAACATGTGGGTCTTCACCCGCCCGCTCATCGAGCGCTGGGCGCGGGAGAACCTGGGCGTCCAGGCGCGCGTGCGCGATGCGGCCGAAGAGCTGCTGGAGGCGGCCGGCCGCCTGCCCCGCCTCGCCGCCCGCGCCGAGCGCGCCTTCGACGGGCTGGAGGCGGGCGTCTCGCTCTCGCCCGACACCCTGGAGGCGATGAGCGGCCGCAGGCGTGGCGGCAGCGCGCTCCCGCTCCTGCTCGCCGTGATCGCCGCCCTGCTCGCAGGCCTCCTGGCCGTGCAGCTTCTGTAGCGCACTGTTCGACCGGACGGGATCGCACCCCGCCGCACCGGATCACGGGCCAACACGGAGTGCCGACCGACACGCAGGCTACCCGGCCCAACGGCTGATCCCGTCAGTAGCACGCGCCGGGGGACGTGCGCCCGGGAGCAGCCTCGCGTCCCGCCGCCCGACGCGATGATCCGGCAACCGTGCTTTTATGCGGCCTATACCGGCCTATGCCGGCCTATAGTGGCCCATAATGGTCCATAGTGGCACAAAGTGGCACAAGGAAGCGGTCCAAAGTGGCTCAATCCGGCCCATAGCGGCTCACTCTGGCCCTGAGGAGGCCCGTGAGCGGAGCGAGCGACGCGTGCAGCACCGCCGCCGCTCCGGGCCGCCCGGAGACGCGTGTCCTTCCGTCCACAACATGGCGCGATGATCGCGCGGGCGCCGGCCACGCTGCACCGCACCATGGTTCGGGGAACCGGGGTGCGCCAGATCGTGCCGCGCGCGTCAGGGCGTAGCCGTGCAAGACGGATACGCCCTGACGCGGAGTCCTCATCCGAATGTTTGGTTGTCCCGCTCGACGACCTCGCGCGGTGGCCGGTGGCCGGAGCAACGCGCCGGGGCCGCGGCGCCGGCGAATGGACCGGTTCGAGGGCCGCCCCGCAGGGGGTCGAGCGGGGCGGCCCCGGTCTGCCGGGTTGTTGGGCTCGGCAGACCACCGGGAAAACGCTTACTCGAAGACGGCCTCGGGGTCGTCCAGGCTGTCCGAGCCCTCGAAATCGATGGCGGCAAGGTTGAGCGCCGCGACCGCGCCCTCGATCGCGCTCGTCTGCGCGGTCAGCGCGTCGATCGCCGCCTGCACCCGCGCGTTGCCCGCCGGGTTGCCTTCGCCGATCTGCTGGTCGTAGGCCTCGCCGCCCTCGGCTGCTGTCACGACCTCGCCCATCGCCGCCATGGTGGCGTCGAGACGCTCACGCAGTGCCGCGTCGGCATCGGGCGATGCCGCGGCGACCAGGTCGGAAACGCTGGGGCCCGCGACCACGGAGCCGTCCACGCGCTCGTACTCGCCCAGATAGATGTTCCGGATGCCGAGCGCGTCGTAGTAGTGCGAGGCGTGGGTGTTGTCGCTGAAGCAGTCGTGCTCTTCCTCCGGGTCGTGCAGCAGCAGGCCGAGCTGCATGCGCTCGCCGGCAAGCTCGCCGTACGACAGGCTGCCCATGCCGGTGAAGATGGTGGCGACTCCTTCGCCGGCGTCGCCGCCCACCAGACCCTCGCGGGCCTCGCCGCCGGGCGCCCACTGCGCCGTCATCCATCCGAGGTCGTCGATCAGCAGATCGGTGGCCGTCTGCAGGTAGGCGGCGCGGCGGTCGCAGTTGCCCCATGAGCAGTTGGCCGGGTCGAAGTCGCTGGCCGGCCGCACGCCCGCGCCGGGGCCGGTGCCGTTCAGGTCCTGGCCCCAGAGCAGGAACTCGATGGCGTGGTAGCCGGTCGCGACGTTGGCCTCGATGCCGCCAAGCTCGTGCAGCGTGTCGGCGAGCAGCTCCTTGGTGATGCTGCCGGCATCGATGGTCTCGCCCGAGAAGGTGAAGCTCGGGCTGGCGACGACGTTGGCGCGATAGCCGGGGTTCTCCTCCGACATCGCCCCGTAGCTCGCCGCAACGTAGTCGAGGAGGCCCTCGTCGAGGGGCCAGGCGTTCACCTTGCCCTCCCAGTCGTCGACGATGGCGTTGCCGAAGCGGTAGACCTCGCTCTGCTGGTAGGGGACGCGGGCCGCCACCCAGGCATCCCGCGCGTTCGCGAGGTTCGCCTCGGTGGGCTCGGCGACGAACTGGTTCACCGCACCCTGCAGAGTGCGTGCCGTGATCAGGGAGTCCTCGTACTTCGCATGCGCCAGGTCGGCGTAGTGCGAGAGCACGTCGCTCTCGGACGTTGCGGCAAAAGCGGTCGCCGGCAGGGCCACGAGCGCCAGCGCGGCCATGAGTGCTTTCATCGTCAGTCTCCTCAGTTCCGGGGGCTTAGAATTCAGCCGCGAGCTGCACGGTGACCGCGTCGTCGGTGCCAGCCGCGCCGTAGCCTTCTTCTTGCTTCCACTCGACGCCGAGTCCGATGCCTTCGGCGATGCCCACGGAGACCCCGAGCAGCATCAGGGTCTCCGCCAGCTCTGCGGCCTCGGCGTCCTCCGTGCCGCCCGCCGCGATGGCGAGAGTTGCTTCCCTGCCCATCAGATCGAAACCGTAGGCGGTCTCGGCCTGCCAGGCCGACGGCTCAGCACCGGAGACATTTGAATCGAACGTGGTCACGAACTCGACGATTGCGGAGACCGGCCCCATGCTCGCGCGCGCGCTCGCGCTCAGGCCGCCGACGTCGTCGTCGAACATCCCGCTGAGCCCGCCGGAATCGCCGATGTCGCTGATCCACGCCACGTCGGCGCCGAAGGCCGAATCGTCGCCTTCCATGGCCGTGCCGAGTCCGAAACCGAAGCCGTCGACGGTCTCCGCCTCATCCGCGTAATACGTGAAAAGGGACCAGCCGAACGGAGCGGCTTCGCCGCTCAGCACCAGAGAGGTGTGGGCCGTCTCGCCGAGTTTCTTGGTGAGCGGATCGGTGATCAGGTTGGTGTCATACACGCCGAAGGGCAGGGTCTGCTGTCCGATCGCGGCGGAAAGCCCGCCGCCCGACGGCTCGTAGGTCAGGAACGCGTCAACGAGCGCGATGGTGCCGTCGTCGTTCTCAATGACGATCTCTCCGCCCCACTCGTCGTTGATCGCAGCCGCGACCCCAAGCTCGGCCGTTCTCAAGTTCGTCCTGGTGCCGCTGTCACCCTCGGCGGGGCTTTCGCTGATAAGCTCCACCTTGACGGCGCCGCCGATCTCGACGCTGTTGAACCAGCCGTCGGCGAGGCCGGCGATCTCGCTTTCCTTCTCGACGATCATCTGGTCCTGCGAAGCGACGCGCTCCTCCAGGTGCTTGATGCGTTGCTCCATCGTCTCGAGCTTGTCCTCGACCATCTCGTCCGCCATCGCCGGCGCGTTCCAAGCGAGCGCCGCGGCAGTCGCCACGCCCAATCCCGTCAAACCCATGCGCTTCATCGGTTGTCCCCTCTTGTTGCAGCTAGCGCCGTGTTGCCAACGCTGGCCGGCAGCGAATCGGCCGGCCGCCGGGGGATACGATACCCCTCGTGCGGCTACCCTCCCACGCGCGGCGTCGTTGACAGCCCTGGTTTGCGACTGATAATCGTTCCTATCATGCGCGGCAACCTTATTGCGAAAGATTATCAGTGCTATTCGCATCACGACTGTGCGCCGCGCTAGGCGCTGAGCGCGCCCGCATCGCGAGAGCGCTCGGCCAGGTGGCTCCGGCGCTGGCCTGCGCTTTCGCGCTCTTGGCCCATGCCCCGTCTGCGGCAGAGACGAAGGACGAGCGCGCGCGCATCGCGGCGGTGACTGAGCTTACGCAGGATTTCTCGAAGCCCGAGCCCTACGAGCGCCGGCCGGCGGGCGCTGCCACGGTGTTCAAGCCGCTGAACCGGGACGCATTCTCGCATCCCTCCGGCAACATGTCCTTCAAGCGCCAGCGCGACTTCAGGGTCGGCAACGGCATCTTCAGAAAGATCTGGGTCTCCGCGCCAAGCTCGACCGCGTCGTCGGACGGGCTCGGACCCCTCTTCAACGCGCGCGCCTGCCAGCGCTGCCACCTGAAGGACGGCCGCGGCCGCCCACCCGCCGCCGGCGAGCGCGCCGAGACCATGTTCCTGCGGCTCTCCATACCGCCACGGACCGAGGCCGAGCGCGCGGCCCTGCGCGAGCACCGGCAGAGCGTCATCCCCGAGCCCACCTACGGCGGGCAGCTCCAGAACTTCTCGATCCAGGGAATCCTGGCCGAAGGCGAGATGACCATCGCCTACGAAGAGACCCCGATCACGCTGGCCGACGGCGAGGTGGTCAGCCTGCGCGCACCCACCTACGGCGTCTCGGGCCTTCACTACGGGCCGCTCCACCCCCAAGCGATGCTTTCGCCCCGCGTCGCACCGCCGGTCATCGGCATGGGCCTGCTGGAAGCTGTATCCGACGCCGACATCCTCGCGGGCGCCGACCCGGACGACCGCGACGGCGACGGCATCTCCGGGCGGGCGAACATCGTGTGGAGCGACGAGTTCGGCAGGCCGATGCTCGGCCGCTTCGGCTGGAAGGCCGGCAACCCGACCGTCTCGCAGCAGGCAGCCGCGGCCTTCCGCGGCGATGTCGGCATCTCGACGCCCCTCTACGCGCCCCCCTTTGGCGATTGCACCGCGGCCCAGGCGGATTGCCGGGGCGCACCGCACGGCGGCGCCTCGGCGCAGAACACGGTCGAGGCCAGCGCCGCCCTCGTCGCGCTGCTCGACTTCTACACGCGCAATCTCGGCGTGCCGGCGCGCCGCGACATCGACGATCCGCAGGTGCTCGAGGGCAAGCGCCTCTTCTATGACGCCAACTGCACCGGCTGTCACCGGCCCAAGTTCGTGACCCGCCGGGATTCCATCGGCGAGGAGCAGTCGTTCCAGCTTATCTGGCCCTACACCGACCTCCTGCTCCACGACATGGGCGAGGGTCTCGCCGACGGCCGGCCCGAGGGTGAGGCCAATGGCCGCGAGTGGCGCACGCCGCCGCTCTGGGGCATCGGGCTCACGGAGACCGTGAGCGGCCATACCTTCTTTCTGCATGACGGCCGCGCACGCAACCTCCTGGAGGCCATCCTCTGGCACGGCGGCGAGGCGGAGGCGGCCAGGGACCGCGTCTTCGCCATGACCCGCGAGGAGCGTGCGGCCCTGCTCGCCTTCCTGCACTCCCTCTGACGGAAGGGACCGATGCAATGACCCGCGCACTCGTCGCTGCAGTCTTGATCCTGTCGGTCTCGGTCGACGCGGTGCCTGCATCGAGCCAGCAGGATGTGAGCGCTGAGAACGCACCTGACACGAATTCGCATTGACAATTGTTCGCATTCTCTCCACGATAGAGGGCTCAGAGCGGAGTGCCGCGATGTATGTGTGCGTCTGCAACGCCTATCGGGACACCGAGATCCGCGCCGTCGCGCAATCCGGCGTCCGCTGCGCGCGGAAGGCGTATCAGCAACTTGGCAACGGGCCCGAGTGCGGACGCTGCCTGAGCTTCGCCCAGGGCCTGATCGACAGGATCCACGAAGACCAGCCACACGGTGGCCCGACGGTACCCATCAGCGAGCGGGCCGTCGGCGAGGGCGCGCACACATAATGCACGCCTGGGCCGCGTTGAAACCGGCGGATATCGCCCAAGCGGCGCGGGTCCTTCGCGAACTCTTTTCGGTCAGCAAGGTTGATGACGAGGCGCAGGCAGCGCCCCCCGCTGCTGCGTCCCGCGTCCAGGAACCGCTGAACCGGGAAACTGGCGCTGCCGAATAGCCGGAGGCTTGCCCTCGCGCTCCGTGTCCGTTCCCTCAGTCGTCCGCCGGCTCGCTCTGAAGCTGGACGTAGTTCTCGAGGCCCATCCGCTTGATCAGCTCGTACTGCGTCTCCAGCCAGTCGACGTGCTCTTCCTCGCTCTCCAGGATCTCCCGCAGGAGGTGCCGCGTCACGTAGTCCTCGGCGTGCTCACAGCGCGCAATGCCCTCGCGGAGGGTGGGGATGGCCATGTTTTCGAGGGCGAGGTCGCAGTCGAGGATCTCCTTCACGTCCTCGCCGATCATGAGCTTGCCGAGGTCCTGCAGGTTGGGCAGGCCTTCCAGGAACAGGATGCGCTCGATCAGCTCATCCGCATGCTTCATCTCGTCGATGGACTGGTCGTACTCGTATTTCGCGAGCCGCGTGACACCCCAATTCCGTAGCATCCGCGAGTGCAGGAAATACTGGTTGATGGCGGTCAGCTCGTTCTTGAGAATCGCGTTGAGATACTCGATGACCTTCGCGTCGCCCTTCATGGTCTTCTCCACTCCTTCCAACCCGTCCGAGGCCGCCGACCCCCGGCGATGGACTGATTGATAGTGTACTAGCGCTCTCTGAGCCTCAGTTGACTGATAGAATGGTATAAAAGATGGAAAATGGCAAGAAAAAAGCGCTTCTAACAGATGGATTTGCAGACGTATTTTCACAATATATTTGCTGTCTTCCTGCAATCCATTCCTATTACTCTTCTCACTAGGAATGATTAGCGTTTCTTTCCGTGGAACTGTTAGTAATGAGACTGAATATCATTTCATTCGTGCTCTCCGCAGCCAGCGAATCAGGCACACGCGTCCGCCCATTGCCTTCCCCTCCGCGCTACCCGGCGCGGCGAAGCCGATGGGCGGTTCGAGCCGCCGCGGTCCGGCAAGGTCGGAAATCGCTCATTAAGGGCATGCGCAGGGGCCTTGACACGGGCGCAGGCGCGGGGAGAGTGCGGAGCCATGGACGCGGAGGCGATCAGACGCGAGACCGAGCGCGTGCGGGCCGACTGGGCCGGGCGCGGGCGCCACTGGGACCGCCGCGCGGACGAGATCGCCGACCAGGCGGCCCGCATGAACGCACCGCTGATCGAGGCGGCCGAGGTCGCCGCCGGCCAGCGGGTCTGCGACATCGCCACGGGCGCCGGCGAGCCCGCGCTCAGCGTCGCCCGGCTGGTGGGCGCGGAAGGCCGCGTGTTCGCCACCGACCTTTGCCCCGAGATGATGCTGGGCGCCCGCCGCCGGGCAGCAGCCCAGGGGCTCCGCAACCTCACCTTCCGCACCGCCGACATGCTGGCGCTCCCCGATACGGATGCCGCGTTCGACCGGGTGATCTGCCGCTTCGGGCTGATGTTCTGCCCGGCGCCCGCGCAAGCCGCCGCCGAGGCGCTCCGCGTGCTGAAGCCGGGCGGGCGGGTGGCCTATCTGGTCTGGGGGCCGCGCGCGGAGACCACCATGTTCGTCGTCTTCGCCGCCGCCGCCGAGGCCGTTCTCGGCCCCCTCGACAAGGCCGGCGCGATCGACCTCGCCCGGCCCTTCTCGCTCGGCGCGTCCGGCGCCCTCACCCGGGCGCTGACCGCGGGCGGGTTCAGCCAGGTGGAGGAGCGCGAGGTCCGCTTCGCGCCCCGGGTCCCGGCGGAGGCCCCGTTCTGGCAGGCCCAGTTCGACATGACCTTCGGCCGGGCGCTGGATGGCGCCGGCGAAGCCAGGCGCCGCCCCTTGATGGAGGCCGTGGCGGCGGGCTTCGAGCGGCTGAGGGAGGGAGACGAGATCCCTCTCTCGGCCCACGTACGGATTGGCACGGGGACAAAGCCGAAATCGGCGTGATTGGCCGGGGCGGCGCTCGAACCTGCAGGATCACGGCGGCGCCTCTGTCCCGCCTCCTTTGCCCCTCACGACCTGTTCGATTCCCTGAGGCGCCGGGGGCGCGTGATCGCACGCCGGTCGGCCGCCGTGAGCGACAGGGTCGACGGCTGGTGCGGGCGGTGAGACTCGAACTCACACTCCCGAAGGAACGGGTTTTTGAGACCCGCGCGTCTACCGGTTCCGCCACGCCCGCGGGTGCGCCAGCCGTGGGACCCGTCATAGCGCGACGGCGCGCGCAAGGCCACCGCGCTTGGACCGCGTCTACGCGCCGGTCTCGAGTGAGAGTGTGCAGCCAAGCGCGCGGGCCAGCGCCTCGGCCGCCGATCGCGCCTTGCCCGATACGAGCGCCCGGTGCTCGCTCGCAACCCGCAGCACGAGGCGCTCGCCCTCTGCCGCAAGCCGCGATCCGTCGAGCACCGCAGGCTCCCCGCAGGAGAGCCGCTCGGCCAGCCTGAGCGCGAGTCCGAGCGCGCGGGCCTCGCCCTGCGCCGCGCCGGGCAGCAGCCGGTTCACGGCGCGGTCTGCTTCTTCCGGGAGGGCCGACTTGTAGCGCGTGGCGACGGCAAGCGCGAGGAACACCCGGCCCGGATGATCGATGCCGACGAAGGGCGCGCGCGAGATGCGCTGGAACGCATCGGCCGCGCGGAGATCCGGATGCTGGCGCCAGGCGATCTCGGAGAGGAAGGCCGCCGCCGGCAGCACGTCACGATGCAGAGCGAGGTCCGGAATTGTCGCTCGTGCCAGCCAGGATTGCAGCGCCTCGGCATAGGCCAGCGAGCGGCCGTCGCGCCGCGCGATCGCTCGGCAGGCGTCGTGCAGCGGATCCTGGGCGCGCACCGCCTGCGGCAGCCTGTCGAAGAGAAGCCCCTCGCGGAGTCCGAAGGCGGAGAACAGCACGTCCCCCGGCCGGGCGCTCTCCAGCAGCGCGATCAGGGCCGACGCGCCGCTCGGCACGGTGGCAAGCCGCCTCGGCCACATCCCTTCCGGCCCGGGCCGCAGCGTCGCGGGATCGGCCGCAGCGAATTCCTTGGCGCTCCGGCGCGCCTCGTCCTGCGTCATGCGGTAGTGATGGACGACGGCGACGGGGTGCTGCTCTGCGGCCATGTGGAGCCGGGCCAGTGCGCGCCACGCGCCGCCCACGAGATAGACGGGCTCGCCCCGCACGCGATCGAGCCAGGGCAGCGCCTGCAGCCGCTCGGCCGCGAGCGCGGTGCGGCGGCCGGGCTTGAGGCTGCCGAGCCGGAGCACGCCGAGCGGCAGCGTCGCGTGCTCGGCGAGCCGCCCCTCCTCGAGGCGCACCAGCTCCAGGCTGCCGCCGCCGAGGTCCGCCATCAGCCCGCTCGCCGCCGGAAACGCCGAGACCACGCCGAGCGCCGCGTAGCGGGCCTCCTCCTTGCCCGTCAGCACCCGGAGCGAAAAGCCGGCCTCGCGCGCCACGGCTGCGCGGAAGCGCTCGCCGTCTCGCGCTTCGCGGACCGCCGCCGTGGTCACGGCGTCGAGGGGGCCGACTCCGAGCGCCCTTGCTGCCGCGGAGAAGCGCCGCAGCGCATCCAGCGCGGGCTCCACCGCGTCCGGCGCCAGTGCCCCGGTCTCGGCCAGGGTGGCGCCGAGGCCGCACAGCTCGCGCTCGTTGAAGACCGGCGCCGGCGCCCGCG
>JAPPMY010000222.1 GCA_028818855.1 Rhodospirillales bacterium | reverse complement strand
TCGCGGCGAACCTGCGCCGGCTCGATCCCGACATGCGGGTCGAGTGCCACGGCCTGCTCGGCGACGACGAGAACGGCAAGGTGGTGCTCGATGCGCTCGCCCGGCACGGCATCGCGGCGGACGGGATGACGCTCACCCGCGAGGCGCCGCAGGTCTACGTCGAGGTCATGGCGTCGCAGGCGACCGGGCGCCGGACCTTCTTCTTCTTCCGCGGCAGCGCCGACCTGCTGGACGAGCACCACGCCGATCCCGCCGCGTCGCACGGCCGGATCTTCCACGTGGGCGCGCCCGGGCTTCACCCGCGCCTGGACCGGCCGCACCCGGAGGGCGGAAACGGCTGGACGCGTGTGCTCGCGCGCGCCCGCGCCCTCGGCTTCCGCACGAACATGGAGATGGCGAGCCTGGATGGGGACATCCTGCGCCCCATCGTGCGGCCCTGCCTGCCCCTCCTCGACAGCATCGTGATCAACGACCTCGAGGGCGAGGCGGTGACGGAGATCGAGATCCGCCCCCAGGGGGTGCTCGACTGGGCGGCGGCGGGCCGGGCGTGCCGGCGGCTGCGCGAGATGGGGGTGCGCCAGGTGGCGGCCATCCACTTCCCCGAAGGCGCGGTCGCGGTCGACGCAGACGGCGCCCTGCACGCGCAGGCGGCCGTGCGGTGGCCGAATTCGCGCATCGTGAGCGCGGTCGGCGCAGGCGACGCCTTCGCGGCCGGGCTCGTCTACGGCCTGCACGAGGGGTGGACGGTGCCGCGCGGCCTCCGGCTCGCGGTCTCGGTGGCGGCGGTGAGCCTGGAGAGCCTCGACACCACCGGCACCATCGGCACCTGGCAGGCGTGCGAGGCGGAGACCGCGCCCTACGGCCACCGCGACGGCCCGCCCTGAACGCCTAGGCCGGCGAGCCGGCCGGAGGGCTACAGCGGCTTGCCGCGCGCAAGCCGGGGCAGGTCGCCCGCGAGGCCCATGGCGTGGCGCATGAAGAAGCGCTTGAGCGGCGGCATCTCGTTGACCGCCGCAAGCCCTGCGTCCCGGATCAGGCGAAGCCCCTGGCTCCGGTTGGAGAAGAGCCGGTTCAGCCCGTCGGTCACGCCGATCAGAACCACCGAATCGAAGCGCCGGCGGCGCTGGTAGTGGGTGAGCACGTCGCTCTCGCCGATGTCGAGGCCGAGCCGCGCGCGGTCCACCACCAGCTCGGCCAGCACTGCGGCGTCACGGATGCCGAGGTTGAAGCCCTGGCCCGCGAGAGGGTGGATTGCGTGCGCCGCATCGCCCGCGAGCGCAAGGCGGGGCGCGGTGTAGCGCTTGGCGTGGGTGAGCCTGAGCGGATAGCTCCAGCGGGGGCCGGTCGGCTCCAGCGCGCCCAGGAAATCGCCGAAGCGCGCGCCGAGCTCGCGCGCGAAGACGGCGGGCGGGGCCTCCATCAGGGCCGGCGCAAGGGCCGCCCGCTCGGTCCACACCAGCGACGAGCGGTTGCCGGTCATCGGCAGGATGGCGAAGGGGCCGGCCGGCAGGAAGCGCTCGTGCGCGATGCCCCGGTGCGGCCGCTCATGCGCCACCGTGCAGACGATCCCCGCCTGCTCGTAGGACCAGCGCACGGCCTCGATTCCGGCGGCGGCGCGCAGCCTCGAATTGGCGCCGTCGGCGGCGACCGCGAGGCGGGCGCGGACGCACCGGCCGTCGGCGAGCCGGGCCTCGATGGCGCCGGCGCCGGGCTCCAGGGCTTCCACCGAGGCGGGCGCCACGTGGCGGAGCGCAGGGAGCGCCGCCGCCCGCGCGAACAAGGCGGCGCGGATGGCCCGGTTCTCGACGATGAAGCCCAGCGGATCCGCGCCCATGTCCTTGTGGTCGTAGTGGAGAAAGAGCGGCGCATCGCGGTCGGAGACGCGGATCTCCAGGATCGGCTGGGCTTCGCCTGCGAGCGCGGGCCAGAGCCCGATGCCGGCCAGCACCCGCATGGAGCCGAGCGCGATCGACGAGACCCGCCCGTCGAACCCGGCATCCTTCATCGCTTCCGCCGGCGTGCCGTCGACGACCGCCGTCTCGATCCCCGCGCTGCCGAGCGCGACGCCGAGGGTCAGCCCGACGAGGCCGCCGCCGACGATGACGACGTCGCTCTCGATCCGCCCGTCCGGCCCTGCCGCCGCCATGTCCCGCCCCCGGCTTCGCCTGCGGTGCTCCGCTAGCGCTTGAGGCCGGCCAGGTCCCAGCCCACCTGGTTGTACATGTCGGGCGCGTTCCAGAGGCCCCGCAGGTACTTGATCCTGCCGCCCTCGACGAAGCAGATCTGGGAGAACTGGCAGTCGAAGCGCTGGCCGTTGCCCGGAAGGCCGAAATAGTCCTTCGTGATGGTGCCGCTCATCCAGCCCATGTCGCAGACGACGTTGCCCTGCACGCAGAAGGCCTCGATGTGGAGCGAGAGGTCGGGCACCGCGTCGAGCCAGCCGCCGCCGAACGCGCGGATCGCGTCATGGCCCACCGCCGGCGGGAGCGTGATGTCGTGATAGACGCCGTCTTCCGCCATCACGGCCACCACCTCCTCGATGTCCTGGCTCGACCAGCCCCGGCACTGCCTGACGAGCAGCGCCAGATTGTCCCGCTCGGCGCCGCTCATGTCGCCCAGGCTCTCGATCGGCTCGTCGGCCAGATTGCGCTCGCTCATCAACCACTCGCGTGTGCCCATGCGTCACTCCTTCTCTCGCGCGCGGCCGGCGCGCATCCGCCGCATCATCCCACCAACCCGGACCTCTCGCCACGGTCATGGTCCGGGCGGCGTTGACCCCGCCGGCGCGCGTGGTATAAGGCCGCCCAACCACGAGAGAGACCTCCGCCATGGCCCATTCGCGCCAGGCCCGCAAGCGGGTTCGGCAGAACAAGCGCCGCGTCGCGATCAACCGCACGCGGCTGTCACGCATCCGCACCTTCATCCGCCGCGTCGAGGAAGCGATCGAGAGCGGCAACAAGAGCCGGGCCGAGCAGGCGCTGCGCGAGGCCCAGCCGGAGATCATGCGGGGTGCGTCGAAGGCGCTCCTGCATCGGCGGACCGCATCGCGCCGGGTCTCCTCGCTCGCACGCCGCGTGGGCGCGCTGCCTGACGGCTGAGGGCGGACCAGGGCGCCCTTCGCCCCGACACCGCATCGGTTCACCGCCATCGAGCCAGGGCCGCGCCGGACGCGGCCCGCGCACCGTTCGCACCAACGGAGGCGAGCCGCCCCGCCCCGTGGGGGAGCTATTCACTGCTGGCAGTCCGGGTTTCAACGTTCTCGATATCAGTCCTGAGGGGTCGCCGCCGCCGATCGGATTCCAGGCGTGGCGCCAACCGATTAACGGACCTCGTTCACGCCGGCGGCCAAGACTGCGGCGGAAGTGGGAACGCCAGAATTTTCGCCGGTTCCGCTTTCATACCTGTTGCCAGCGCCGTCGCCGCACTTTAGCCTAACCGTCACATTCCTTCGGAAGGAGCCGCCGGGGGAATGCAAACCGAAATCACCGACGTTCACGACGGCGAGGCAGGCACCGCTTGCCCGACAGAGGAGACCCTTCGCCGTCCCCGACAACCGCGACACCATACAAGAACATAAATGGGATATAGCAGGGAGATAACCGGAACATATTGGCCAGTGCGGCCTGAGTCGTGCCGTCACGGCGCGCGCGTGAAAGCCGCCCGCCAGCGCCAGGCAGGACCGCGCGGCCGACGGACGGGACGGCGCCCGTGACGGCGCGCACGCCGCCCCCGGTCCGGGACGGGCAGGACGCCTGGGAGAAGGTGCGCGCGCGCCTCCTCGCAGAGGTGGGCCAAGCCACCTTCGCGAGCTGGCTGGCGCCGCTCACCCTGGTCGATGTCGACGGCGACCAAGTCACGCTCGGCGTCGGCACGCGCTTCCTCCGCGACTGGGTCGTGTCGCGCTTCGCGCATCGCATTGCATCGCTCTGGTCCGAAGAACGCCAGGGGGTTCTGAGCGTTCGAATCGTGATCCATGCGGGGCAGCCGGCGGACGGCGATGGCGAGCCGCGTGCAGACGGCGAGCCGGCGCCAAGCCGTCGCGGCAGCGCGCACGCGCGCACGCAGGACGGCGTGCTGGCCGATCTCGGCTCGCCGCTCAACGGCCGCTTCACCTTCCGCGAGTTCGTGGTCGGCGAGACCAACGAGCTTGCCCATGCCGCGGCGCAGCAGGTGGCGGGCGTGGATCACCTGCCCTTCAACCCGCTCTACCTCTATGGCGGCGTCGGCCTCGGCAAGACGCATCTCCTGCACGCGATCGCGTGGTGCATCCGCGGCCGGGAGCCGGGGCGGCGCGTCGTCTACCTCTCCGCCGAACGGTTCATGTACCAGTTCGTCCAGGCAATCCGACGGAAGGACACGGTCGCGTTCAAGGAGCGCTTCCGCTCCGCCGACGTGCTGCTGATCGACGACATCCAGTTCATCTGCGACAAGGAGAGCACGCAGGAGGAGTTCCTCCACACGCTCGATGCGCTTCTCGACCATCGCTGCCAGGTGGTGGTTTCCAGCGACCGCGCGCCGTCCCGCCTCGACGGCATGGGGGAGCGCCTGAAGTCCCGCCTTGCCGGGG
Organism: Rhodospirillales bacterium; assembly: GCA_028818855.1. Classification (GTDB taxonomy): domain Bacteria; phylum Pseudomonadota; class Alphaproteobacteria; order UBA828; family UBA828; genus WTGU01. The sequence continues at coordinate 7,772 of JAPPMY010000222.1, read as the reverse complement.
GGCTCGCCGTCGACGTCCACCCTGCCAATTACGAGCTTCGCCTCGGGATCCTGCGGGAGAAGGCGGCGCCGCTCGGGATCGCCGACGCGCCGCAGGAGGTGATGGAGTTTCTCGCGCGGCAGATCACGTCCAACGTGCGCGAGCTGGAGATGGCGCTCAACCGCATCGCGGCCCACGCGGCTCTCCTAGGCGGCGCGATCACGCTGCAGACGACCCAGTCGGTCCTGCGCGACGTTCTCGGCGCGAAGGAACGGCGGATCACGATCGAGGAGATCCAGCGCCGCGTCGCCGCGCACTACAACATCAAGCCGGCCGAGCTCTCCTCGAGCCGCCGCGCTCAGACGGTGGTGCGCCCGCGCCACGTGGCGATGTATCTCGCCAAGCAGCTCACCTCGCGCTCGCTGCCGGAGATCGGCCGCAAGTTCGGCAAGCGCGATCACACCACTGTCATGTACGCGATCCGCCGCATCGAGGAGCTGCGGCCCAACGACGCGGCGCTCGACGAAGACGTGGAGTTTCTCTGGCGAAGCCTCGAGGACCCGCACCGCTGAGGGCTGCCCCGCCCGGCCGGCCGGCCGCAGGCTGAAGGGGCAGGGGGCGCCCTGCCCAAGCGCCGGCTTTAAGCCGATAGTGCTGCGAATTCCGCCACTTCTCCGCTATAATCCGGGGTGATTCGACGGCGACTCAGGAGTCCGAGCGATCATGAAGCTCACCATCGAACGCTCAACGCTTCTGAGCTCTCTCACGCACGTCCAGAGCGTCGTCGAACGCCGCAACACGATCCCCATTCTCGCCAACGTGCGCATCGATGCGCAGGCGGGCGATCGGCTGCGGCTCACCGCGACGGACATGGATCTCGCCGTCGTCGACGAGGCCGATGCCGCGGTCGAGCAGGAAGGCGCGGTGACCACGACCGCGCTCACCCTCTACGACATCGTCCGCAAGCTGCCGGACGGCGCGCAGGTGGCGATGAACCTCGAAGGCGGCGACAGCGGGCAGCTCGACGTGGTCTCGGGCCGCTCGCGCTTCCGGCTCTCCTGCCTGCCCATCGCCGAGTTCCCGGTGATGGCCGACGGCGACCTGCCGCATTCCTTCGCGCTGCCGCGCGAGCATCTGCGGCGCCTGATCGACAAGACGCGCTTCGCCATCTCGACCGAGGAGACCCGCTACTATCTGAACGGCATCCACCTGCACAAGGCCGACGACCAGGAGGGCGTCGCACGGCTGCGTGCCGTCGCCACCGACGGCCACCGGCTCTCCTGCGCCGACGTGGCGCTGCCGGAGGGGGCAGCGGAGCTGCCTGGCGTGATCGTCCCGCGCAAGACCGTGACAGAGGTCCGCAAGCTGATCGACGACGGGGACGAGGCGGTCACCGTCGCGCTCTCGGAGACCCGGATCCGCTTCGACGTCGGCGCAGCCCAGCTCACGTCGAAGCTCATCGACGGCTCCTTCCCCGACTACGAGCGGGTGATCCCGCGCGGCAACCAGAACGTGATGACCGTGACGAGCGACAGCTTCGCCGAGGCCGTGGACCGGGTCTCCTCGATCTCCACGGACCGCTCGCACGCGATCAAGCTCTCGATCCGCTCCGGCGCGGTCACGCTGCAGGCCAACAGCCCCGACACGGGCACCGCGACCGAGGAGCTTGACGCCGAGTATGGCGCAGACCCGCTCGATATCGGTCTCAACGCGCGCTATGTGCTCGATGTCGCAAGCCAGATCGACAGCGAGTCCATCCGCTTCTTCTTCGGCGACGCCGGCTCACCGACGCTGGTGCGGGACACCGGCGATTCCGGCGCCCTCCACGTCATCATGCCGCTCCGAGTCTAGGTGGCCTCTCCAACCACACACGCCGTGACCGGGCGGGATGCGCCGGCGCCGGCGGCCGCGCGCTACGCGCTCACCCGGCTCGCGCTGAGCGATTTCCGCAGCTACCGGGCTGCGCGCCTCGACATGGACGAGCGCCCGCTGGTGCTGACCGGCCCCAACGGCGCCGGCAAGACCAACCTGCTGGAGGCGGTCTCCTACCTCTCGCCCGGGCGGGGGCTGCGGGGCGCCAGGCTTGCCGACGTCGCGCACGCGGCCGGGGCGGACGAGCGGCCTGCCGAGGCGTGGTCGGTCGCAGCGACGCTCACAGCCGAGGGCGGCGAGACTGCGCTCGGCTCCGGCTGGCGGGCGCCAGCGGAGGCGGGAGAGGCGGAGCGCCGCATCGTCAGGATCGACGGGACCACGGCGTCGGGGCCGGCAGCGCTGGCGGAGCACGTCGCCATGGTCTGGCTCACGCCCTCCATGGACCGGCTGTTCTCCGGCCCGCCGGCGGAGCGGCGGCGCTTCCTCGACCGGCTGGTCTTCGCCATCGACGCGGGCCACGCCGCGCGGGTTCAGCGCTACGACCGCGCGCGCCGTCACCGCGCCCGGCTGCTCCGCACGGGCACGCGCGACGATGCCTGGCTCGGCGCGCTCGAGCGCAACATGGCGGAGAACGCGGCGGCGATCGGCGCTGCGCGCCTCGATCTCGCGATGCGGCTCGGGACGTTCCTGCCCGAGGGGAGCGACGCGTTCCCGCGCATCGCGCTGAGCGTGGAGGGGCTGGTCGAGCGCTGGCTCGCGTCCCAGCCTGCGCTCGCCGTCGAGGAGCGCTTCAGGGCGCACCTGGCCGAGACCCGCCCGGCGGAGGCAGAGGGCGGCACGGTCGACGGGCCCCAGCGGAGCGACCTGATCGTCACCGACGCCGCGCGCGGCATGGCGGCCGAGCAATGCTCCACCGGGGAGCAGAAGGCGATGCTGATCGCGCTGATCACCGCCCACGCCCGCCTGGTCGCCCGGCAGCGCCGCTCTGCGCCGGTGCTGCTGCTGGACGAGATCGCGGCCCACCTGGATGAGAGGCGCCGCCGCGCGCTCTTCGAGATCGTCCTCGACGTGGGCGCCCAGGCGTGGCTCACCGGCACCGAGGCGGCCGTCTTCCGCCCACTGGCTGAGCACGCGCAGTTCTTCACGGTGCGGCCCGGCACGGTCGAGAGCGCGTAAGAGTCATGGCCGACCCCGCCCCGAGCGCCCCCGGCGCAGCCAAGGCCTACGGCGCCGAATCCATCACGGTCCTGCGCGGCCTCGACGCCGTGCGCAAGCGGCCCGGCATGTACATCGGCGATACCGACGACGGCTCCGGCCTGCACCGCATGGTGTACGAGGCCGTCGACAACGCCGTGGACGAGGCGCTGGCGGGCTACTGCGAGCACATCCACGTGGTGCTCGGCGCCGACGGCTCGGCGTCGGTGAGCGACGACGGGCGCGGGGTCCCCACCGATATCCACGAGGAGGAGGGCGTCTCCGCCGCCGAGGTCATCATGACCAAGCTGCACGCCGGCGGGAAGTTCGACCAGAGCACCTACAAGGTCTCCGGCGGGCTCCACGGCGTCGGCGTCTCGGTGGTGAACGCGCTGTCGGAGTGGCTGGAGCTGGACATCCGCCGCGACGGCAAGGAATACGCCATGCGCTTCGCCGGCGGCGAGCCGGAGGCGCCACTCCGCATCACGGGCGAGACCGCCGAGCGCTCGGGCACGAAGGTCACCTTCCTGCCGTCGAGCCAGATCTTCTCCAGGATCGAGTTCGACTTCGACGAGCTGGAGCACCGGCTGCGCGAATTGGCCTTCCTCAACGCCGGCCTGCACATCACGCTCCGGGACGAGCGGGCGGCCGAGCCCAGGGTCGCGGAGTTCCACTACGAGGGCGGGATCGAGGCCTTCGTCAGCTACCTCGACCGGGCCAAGCAGTCGCTGGTGGGCGACACGATCATGATCCGGGACCGCCGGGGCGACATCATCGTGGATGCCGCGCTGCAGTGGAACGACAGCTACCACGAGACGGTCCTCTGCTTCACCAACAACATCCGCCAGTCCGACGGCGGCAGCCATCTCGCGGGCCTGCGGGCGGCGCTGACGCGTGCCGTCAACGGCTATGCCGCCCAGAGCGGCATCGCCAAGCGGGAGAAGGTCTCGATCACCGGCGACGACGCGCGCGAGGGGCTCACCTGCGTGCTCTCGGTCAAGGTGCCGGACCCGAAGTTCTCCTCCCAGACCAAGGAGAAGCTGGTGAGCTCCGAGGTCCGCCCGGTGGTGGAGGGGGTCGTCGGCGAGGGCCTCGGCCAGTGGCTGGAGGAGCACCCGACGGAGGCGAGGTCCGTCGTCGCCAAGGCGGTCGAGGCCGCGGCGGCGCGGGAGGCGGCGCGGAAGGCGCGCGATCTCACGCGGCGCAAGAGCGCGCTCGAGGTCACCAGCCTGCCGGGCAAGCTCGCCGACTGCCAGGAGCGCGACCCCAGCCGCTGCGAGCTCTTCCTGGTCGAGGGCGATTCGGCAGGCGGCTCGGCCAAGCAGGCGCGCAACCGCCGCAACCAGGCGGTGCTGCCGCTCAGGGGCAAGATCCTCAACGTCGAGAGGGCGCGGCTCGACAAGATGCTGAGCTCGGCCGAGATCGGCACCATCATCACCGCGCTCGGCACCGGCATCGGCTCGGAGGACTTCGATCTGGGGAAGCTCCGCTACCACCGGATCGTCATCATGACGGACGCGGACGTGGACGGCTCGCACATCCGCACGCTGCTGCTCACGTTCTTCTACCGGAACATGGAGGCGCTGATCCGCGCGGGCCACCTCTACATCGCCCAGCCGCCGCTCTACCGGGTGAAGCGGGGGTCGAGCGAGATCTACCTGAAGGACGACCGTGAGTTGGAGGACCACCTGATCGCCGCCGGCCTCGAGGACGCGGTGCTGCGCTTCCACAACGGCGAAGAGCGCTCGGGCGCCGACCTGCGCTCGATCATCGACACCGCACGCGACACCGCGTCGCTGGTCAAGGCGCTCACCCGCCGCGTCGCGCAGCATATCGTCGAGCAGGCTGCGATCGTCGGCGCGCTCACGCCCGACATCCTGAACGATACGGGGAAATCGGGGCCGGCGGCGGCGTATATCGCCCGGCGGCTGGACGAGCTTGCGCCCGAGATCGAGCGGGGCTGGCATGGCGCCGTGCTGGACACGCGCAACGGCCCGGCCTTCCGCTTCTCGCGCACGCTGCGCGACGTCACCGAGAGCCACATGATCGACCATGTGCTGATCACGACGCCGGAAGCGCGGCGCCTCGACGACCTGGCGGATCTGCTGCAGCAGACCTACAACCACCCCGTGATCCTGCGGCGCAAGGAGACCGAGACCGAGGTCAACTCGCCGAGCGCGCTGCTGGAGGCGGTCTACGCGGCCGGGCGCAAGGGCCTCACCATCCAGCGCTACAAGGGCCTCGGCGAGATGAACCCCGAGCAGCTTTGGGAGACCACCCTCGACCCCGAGGTGCGGACCTTGCGACAAGTGGAGATCAAACAGGCGCAGGAGGCGGAGGAGATCTTCTCCACCCTCATGGGCGAGGTGGTCGAGCCGCGCCGCGAGTTCATCCAGCAGAACGCGCTCAAGGTCGTCAATCTCGACGTCTAGCCCGCCCGCCGCCGCCTGATGGCAACACGCCGCCGCTCGCCCCCGCCGAAGCGGCCCCGCGCGAAGGCGAAGGCCACGCCGAAAAAGCCGAAGCAGGCCGCGCCGAAGCCCAAGGCCGCACCCAAGAAGCCCGGCGGCGCGAAGGCGAAGACGGGAGGCAAGACGCCCCGCACGCCGGCGCGCAGGCGGCGGCTCGGCTGGCGCATTGCTAAGTGGTCGCTCGTCTTCGTGCTCTGGCTGGTGGTGCTGGGCGCGGGCTTCGTCGGCTACTACGGGCACGACCTGCCCGATACCGAGCACCTCACCGGGCCGGAGACGCCGCTCGCCATCACGGTGCTGGCGGCGGACGGCTCCGAGGTCGCGACCGTGGGCGAGATGTGGGGCGAGCTGATCCCGGCGGACGAGATGGCGCCGGTGCTGCCCGAGGCCGTGCTCGCCATCGAGGACCGGCGCTTCTTCACCCACGGCGGGATCGACGCCTTCGGCGTGATCCGCGCAGCCTGGCGGAACGCGGTCGAGGGCCGCGTGGTCGCCGGCGGCAGCACGATCTCCCAGCAGGTGGCGAAGCTGGTGTTCCTCTCGCCCGAGCGCAGCGTCAAGCGCAAGATCCAGGAGGCGATGCTCGCCTTCTGGCTGGAGCGCGAGTTCACCAAGGAGGAAATCCTCACGATCTACCTGAACCGCGCCTACTTCGGCGCCGGCGCCTACGGCGTGGACGCGGCGGCGCGGCGCTACTTCGGCCGATCGGCGCGCGAGGTGAGCGTGGCGCAGGCCGCCATGATCGCGGGTCTGCTGAAGGCGCCGTCCCGCTACAGCCCCGCCAACGATCTCGCGCTCGCGCGCAAGCGCGCGGGCGTCGTCGTCGATGCGATGGTGGATGCGGGCTTCCTCACGGAGCCCGAGGGCGAGGCGGCCAGGGCGGGCGTGAACGGCCTCACCGTCGCCCGCCGCAGCGGCCCGCCCGCCGGCTACTTCGTGGACTGGGTGCTGGAGCAGGTGCCGGGCTACGTCGGGCGCGACCACGGGGCGCTCCGCGTCTTCACCTCCCTCGAGCCTGCGCGGCAGCGGGCGGCGCAGGCGGCGCTCGCGGACGTGCTCGCCGCCGCCGGCAAGAGCCGCAGGATCGGCCAGGGCGCCCTTGTCGCGCTGGACGAGAGCGGCGCCGTGCGCGCCATGGTGGGCGGGCGCGACTACGACACGAGCGTGTTCAACCGGGCGACGCAGGCGAGGCGCCAGCCGGGCTCGGCCTTCAAGACGGTGGTCTATCTCGCAGGGATCGAGGCGGGGCTCGCACCCGGCGACGTGATCGAGGACAAGCCGATCACCGTCGCAGGCTGGTCGCCCCGCAACTACGACGGCGAATACCGGGGGCCGGTGACGGTGCGCGAGGGCTTTGCCCGCTCGATCAACACCGTGGCGGTGCGCGTCGGCCTGCGTGCCGGCGTGAAGGGGATTCATGCAGCCGCGCGGCGGCTCGGCATCGAGAGCAGGCTGCCGGCCGATGCGAGCATCGCGCTCGGCTCCGGCGAGGTGACGCTGATCGAGCTGACGTCTGCCTACGTGGCGCTTGCCAACGGCGGCGCGCGGGCGCTGCCGCACGGGATCGTCGAGATCCGCAACCGTGCGGGCGACGTGCTCTATCGGCGCGCGGGCTCCGGCGCAGGCCGGGCGGCGGATGCCGCGGCCGTGGCGGCCATGCGCAACCTGCTCAGGGCCACCGTGGCATGGGGCACCGGCCGCGCCGCCGCCCTGCCGGACGGGCTGGGGACTGCCGCCGGCAAGACCGGCACCAGCCAGAAGTTCCGCGATGCGTGGTTCGTCGGCTGGGCCGGCGGGCTCACCGCCGGGGTCTGGCTCGGCAACGACGACGGCAGCCCGATGGACGAGGTCAGCGGCGGCGGCTACCCGGCCGAGATCTGGCGCCGCTTCATGGTGGAGGCGCTGCGGTAGGGCAGTCTTCGACCTTGCCGGCGCCGTTGGCCCTCAACCGACATTGAGACTGGACTACGCGATGGGGGTCGGCCGATCATCCGGACGTCGATGCCGGTCTTGACGGGCCCTGCCCGTTGGACCTCCTCGAGCGCGTGACCGGCGACAGCACCGAGGGAGATTGAGGCGTGGATTCCCCGAGCGCGGCTGAGATGGAGGGCGCGCAGGCCGATATCGAGCGCCTCGCCGGGATGATCGCGGACGCTCGCCGGGCGGTCGTCTTTACCGGCGCCGGGATATCGACCGAATCAGGCATCCCGGACTTCCGCAGCCCGACCGGCATCTGGTCGCAGACCACGCCGATCT
>JAPPMY010000136.1 GCA_028818855.1 Rhodospirillales bacterium | reverse complement strand
CCCAGTAGCCGGCCTCGTAGGTCGCCCCGCAGCCGGCCATGCCGCCGCCGACGACCAGGATGTCCGCATCCACGAACACCGTCTTGCGGCGCGAGAACAGAGCCACTAGAGGACTCCCTCCTTGAAACGATCCGGCGGCATCGCGGGCAGCGCGTCCACATTGAGCGCGTCCGGCTCGTGCGCGAGCTCCTGGGATTTCATTGCCTCGGCAGTGGGCGCCGCGTGATCGGCCGGCGCCGGGATCGATCCCCAGGGCGTGGTCCGAATCGGGGACACAAAATCCTTCTCCGTGCCGTCCCGGAACTTGATCTTCCACGAGATCGTGCCCTTCTCCTCCTCCCGGAGCGCACGGACGCTGTGGCCCATGGGCGCGAAGTCGGCGTAGCCGCGGCAGTCGATGGCATGTTGCGGGCACGCCTTGACGCAGGAGTAGCACTCCCAGCACATGTTGGGCTCGATGTTGTAGGCGCGCCGGTAGGTCTTATCGATGTGCATGATGTCGGACGGGCAGATGTCGACGCAGTAGCCGCAGCCGTCGCACCGGGTCATGTAGACGAAGGTCGGCATGGGGTTCGGTGATCTCCTCTGTCGAAGATGGCCGATCAGTAGTGATGGGGCCGTTCGCGGGCACTGCCGAAGGTCTCGGGCTTGTCGGCAGGCGGCGGCAGGTTGCTCCGCGAGCCGGTTGCCTCGGAGACCCGTTTCTCGAAGGCCGCCGCGGGCTTGAAGAACATGTGCGAGAACTTGGACCACGGAACGGAGCCGAACAGCACCGTCGTGGCGATGAGATAGAGGCCGAGCAGCGCGTTCGTCCCCGCGCTGTCCACCGACTGCAGCGCGGCCCAGATCAGCCCCAGCGACACGCTGGCGAGAAGCGAGAGGATGAAGAGGTCGGCCCGCATGATGCGGAACGGCGAGTTGCCCTCGGCCGCCACGTCGACCCGGATGAAGAACCAGAACCAGTAGCCGCCGAGGCAGACCAGCAGGGCGCCCGCGATCCAGAGCTGAGGCAGCACGGCGGGTGTCGTCGCATCGGGCGTCGGGTAGCAGAACACCATGACGATGGTGGTCACGACGTAGAGCAGGAAGCCGTACATCGTCAGCAGGTGGGCCGCCCGGCGGCGTCCGTGGCCGAACTCGGCCGACGTCGCGACATCCGACAGGGCGGTCTGGATCGCGAGTCCCGCCACCTTCCCGCCGCCGACCGGGCTTGAGCCCTTGTCCCGTGCGTTGCGCCAGCTACCGAAGAAATAGGTGGCGCTCCCCTTGTGCCAGACGTCGAACAGGGTGCCGCCCACGACCAGCGCGATCATGACGCCGACGTAGATCTGGATGACTTCGGACGGAATGGTCGCCGAGAGTTCCGCGAAGGGATTGCTGGTGAACACGTTAATTCCCCGGTCGGCCTGTTCCGCTCAACGCCCGGGGTGACTGTATCGATGCGATCCCGGGAAAGATACCGCCTGTTGCCGCAATCGGATGCAGGGGGCGGCCAGGGTGCATTCGCTCTGAGACGCACGGCGAGGACGGACCCCGCTCGCGCACGGTCACGATGCGTTCGAATATGGCCATGGCGCGGGATTGTAACCGGTTACATCCGCGGAAGATACCGGCGCGATACGGCGCCGGCGCCCAGGATCAGCGGGGTGCGTCGAGCGCCGGCACGGGCAGGCCGCTCGGCACGCTGTCGGGCACGATGAGCGCGCGGTTCTCTTCCTGGTCGTCCTCCAGGGCTTCGAGAAAAGCGAGCAGGCTTGCGCGCTCGTCCTCGCTGAGCGCGACGCCGCGCCTCAGCGTGCGCGAGAAGCTCGCCCGCCGCTCGGCCTCGGCCTTGCTCTCGTAGGGCGACGGTTCAGGCGGCGAGAGGTGCAGGGCGATCGCCTCCTCCAGGCTCGCCACGGCGCCGCTGTGGAAATAGGGCGCTGTCAGCGTGACGTTGCGGAGCGGCGGCGTGCGGAAGCGGTAGAGGTGGCGGGGAATCCGTGTCGCCTCGTAGCGGCCCCGGTCATCGCCGCTCTGGTCGTCGCGATCGTCGTCGGGAACGTCGATGCCGGGGCCGATCTGGGGCACGGCGAGGGAGTGGAACTGGAAGTCGCTCAGCAGCGGGCCGCTGTGGCAGGCGGCGCAGCGGCCCTTGCCGTAGAAGAGCAGCGCGCCCTCCTTCGCCGCCCTGCCGATGGCGCCCTTGTCGCCGGCCAGGTAGCGGTCCCACGGCGTGTCGCGGGTGACGAAGGCCAGAGCCTGAAAGTGCCCCACGGCATTGGCGAGATCGCCCATGGTGACGGCGCCGAGCGGCGTATCGGGAAAGGCCGCGCCGATGAGCCGGCGATAGGCGATCTGCCAGTCGGCGAGCGGCGTGCCGGCCTGACCCAGAAGCCGGCGCATGAGCGCGTCGTGGACCGCGACGAAGAACTCCGGCTCGTCCTCGCCCAGGCCCGCCGCCGCAAGCGCGATCTCGTTGGGCCTGTCGCCGTGGCCGCCGGGGAGATCGGGCGCCGAGCGGTCGTGCGCAAGGCCCAGCATCTCCTCCTCGCCAGCGAGCGGGAAGAGCGCCTGGGCCGCCAGCACGCTTTCGATGCCATCGGGCAGATCGTCCATCATCGGGGTCTGGAAGCGGCTGACCGGGGCATCGACCACGCTCACCCGGCCATCCCAGAACATGTTGCGCACGCTCGCGTGCCCGCGGTTCCAGAGGTCCATGGAGTTGCGCGGGTGCACGCGGGGCGAGCCCAGGGGCCGGCGCTCCTCCGCGAGGCCGGCCGCGTCCACGCCGACCGAGAGATCGACTCCGTCGGACGTGCCGCGGCCCAGCAGGTGGCAGGTGGCGCACGCCACGTCCCGCGTGCCGCTGAGGATCGGGTCGAAGAACAGCATCTGGCCCAGCCGGAACTTGGGCGAGGGCACCAGCGGCGGCATCTCCAGGGGCTCGAGCCCCCGCGCCGCGACGACGCGCTCGAGCGCGCGGTCGAGGCCGTCCCCGGCCGCCTGCGCCGGCGCGGCAACGGCGCCCGCGAGGCAGAGCCACAGCAGCGCCCTGGCAAACCGAAGCGCCCGCATGACGGCGGTTCCTCAACCCATCCGGTCCAGCCGGCGAGCTTAGCCCGAATTTCTCGGCGTGGTCATGGTCTGCGTCGTGCCGAAGGCACGCGGACTATCGTGTGGCGCCGCCTCCCATGGCGAGCGAGCTGGAGGCCCGAAAATCCACGTCCTTCGGGTGCCCGTCGAGGGCCAGCCGAACGGCGCGGTCGAGACGTTCGGTGAAGGCCGCGATCTCCGCCTCGGTGACGGTGAGCGGCGGGCAGATGCGCAGGAAGTTCTTCACGCAGATGACGATCACGCCACCGAGGGCGGCGTTGAGGCGGATGCGCTCGGCCATGGCGGGGTCCGGCGTGCGGCTCTCCTTGTCGCTCACGATGTCGAGCATCTGGTAGAGGCCCGCGCCACGGACGTCGCCGATCACGTCGTGGCTCTCGCGCAGGCGCTCCAGCGCGGCACGCAGCACCTGGCCCGTGGCAGCCGCGCGCTCGTCCAGCCTGTCGCGCAACACGATCTCCAACTGCTTGTCGGCGACCGCCGCCGGCAGCGGGTCGCCGGAATAGGTACCGGCCCAGGGCAGCCCCGCCTTGCCGCGCGCCTGCTCCGCGATCTCCCGTGTCGTCACCGCGCCGCAGATCGCGAGCCCTGCGCTCATGCCCTTGGCGAAGGTGACGATGTCCGGTGTCACGTCGTAGTGCTGGAAGCCCCAGAGCCTGCCCGTGCGCGCCGGCGCGAGCTGCGCCTCGTCCAGCACCAGCAGCGCGCCTTCCGCCTCCGCAAGCCGCTTGAGCCGGGGCAGCCATTCCGGCGGCGGCACCACCATGCCGCCCGCGACCAGCATGGTCTCCGCGAGCACGGCGGCGATGTCGCCGCTTGTGATGTGGTCGATCAGCTCGCGCGATTGCGTGAGGCAGGCCACGTCGCAGGCGGGGTATTCGAGGTTGATCGGGCAGCGGTAGCAGAAGGGCGCGTAGATCGCGGGCGCATTGGCGGGCGCGAGCAGGGGCCCGAGATGACGCCGCCTCGCGCCCCCGATGGTAGTCACGGATTCGACCGCGAGGCTGCCGCCGTGCAGGCCCCGGATCACCGACAGGATGTCGTGCTTGCCGGTGACCGCGAGCGCCATGCGCATGGCGACCTCGTTGGCCTCCGAGCCCGTGACCGCGAAGTTCACGACCTCCAGCCCCTCCGGCAGCGTGCTCGCGATCCGCTCGGCGAAGCGCACGAGATGGGGGTTCGAGTACCACGAGTTCTCGTGCCAGAGCTTGCCGGCCTCGGCGCGCATGACCTCCACCAGCTCCGGGTGGCAGTGGCCCAGCACGTTGCACATCATGCCGGCGGTCAGGTCGTAGTAGCGCTTGCCGTCCACGTCGAAGAGCCAGATGCCCTCGCCGCGCTCGAACTGGATCGCCGGCTGATAGCGCCAGCCGAAGACGCGGGCTGCGTCCCGCGCCATCAGGTCGGCGTGGGTGTTCGAGGGTGCGTGAGCGGGAGCGGCGTCAGCCATCGGTCTCGGCCGGGAGCACGACGGAAATGTCGCGCAGGATCGGATCGGTGGCGACGGCGATCTCGTTCTCGATCTGCGCACCACAGCCGGGGCAGCAGAACAGCCGGAACTCGACGGGATCGTCCACGAAGAGCGAGGGATCGCCGATCAACGGGTTGGAATCGGAGACAGGCCGCACGTCCTGCAGGCAGGAGTCCTTGTAGTTGGCATCGAGCGGGCCGAGGGACGCCCCGCAATTGCCACAGGCCCAGTAGGCGCCGTCCTGATCTTCGCGAACGTCCAGGGAATCGGTCGCACGCAGCCGGAGGCGGCCGTCGCGCTCGGGCTGTGGCGCAGCCCCGTTGGTGAGTCGGGCCAACCGGTCGGCGTGCACGGCGGCACGGTTGCGCGCGGTCGCTTCCACGTCGACCGTCACGTCGTCCTCGCCCAGCACGGCCCCGAAGATCGCCCGCGCCGCTTCCGGCGTGACGTTGCGGTGCAGCAGGTCGTGCTGGATCTTCGCCGGCTCGCGCCGCATGGGGTCGCCGAAGCCGCCGCCACCGGACCAGCGCACGGCATAGACGTCCGCCGGGTGCTGGTCGAAGTTCTCCTGCCTAAGCTCCAGGTGCTCGGGCCGGCCCGAGACCTGCGAGTGGTCGTCGATCAGCCGGCGGTCTTGCATGCGCTCCAGAATGTCGCTCTCGCGGATGAACTGGTACGCATTGGTGGTGGACGGGAAGCCCCCCATCATGCCGGTGGACGTCGGCGTCGCGTTGCCCGACGACAGCGTGTCCTGGGTGATGCGGTCGGTGTTGTGGGGGATGAAGCAGGTCTCGGCCGAGAGCCCGCCGCGATACCGGCCGGCGCCGCCGGAATCCGGCAGCTCCTTGCGGTAGAGCACGAGCAGCGGGAAGTTCTGCTCGTTGTGCTCCACGTTGGGGAGCTGGCAGATCGGCGTGCGTGCCTGGCCGCCGGTGTTGATGCCGTCGGCGTGGGCGAAGGCGCCGATGGAGCCGCCGATGGGGTCGATCAGCAGGTAGCCGTAGCGCTCGCCCCACTGGTCGATGCCGCGGAAGAGCGTCGCCGGCCACTGGCTGGTGCCGCCGATGCCCATGATGTCGCCGCGCAGCTCCTCGTCCGAGAAGAGCATCTTGGAGATCGCGTTGTAGGCGGGGTAGAGCGATATCTCCATGGACTGGGTGGGCGCGGTCGAGACGCTGGCCGGGAAGTCGGCGCAGTTGAGCGTGCCTGCCGTCGGATCGAAGTCGATGTGCCTGAGCGCGCCGCCCACCGCGAAATACTGGTCCCACGCGAGCAGCTCGTTGATCGCCACCATGACCGAGCCGCGCCAGCCGGAATAAGTGGCGTTCATGGCGCCGTCCTGCGGCGCGGTGCCGTCGTTGTCGAAGATCAGCCGGTCGCCCTTCTTGGTGACGGTGATCTGCACCCGGTGGGTGCGCCGGTCCCCCGGCCGGCAGGCCTCGACGTAGGTGCGGTCGCTCCAGGCGCCGTCGGGCAGCCGCTCCAGCTTGGCGAGGAACGCCGTCTCCGCATTGTCGATGATGCGCTTCATCACGCCCTTCACCGTGCGCGGCCCGTAGCGGCGGACGAGCTGCAGCAGGCGCTCGCGCGCGCTCATGTTGCCGGCGAGCTGGGCGCGGAAGTCGAGCGCCACCATCTCGGGCTTGCGCGAGGAGCGCAGGTAAAGCTCCTCGATGTCGCGGCGCACCACGTCGTTCTCGACGATCTTCACCGGCGGGATGAGGATTCCTTCGTCGAAGGCGCTCTCGGCGGCGGGGCAGAAGGAGCCCGGCGTGATGCCGCCGATGTCGTACTGGTGCAGGCAGTTGGTGATCCAGCAGAAGAGCTCGCCCTCCCAGAACACCGGGCAGATCACCATCACGTCCATCTGGTGCGCGGCGCCGACCCAGGGGTCGTTGGCGAGGAACATGTCGCCCTCGCGGATGCCGGGGTTGTCGCTGCGGTTCTCCAGGATCCACTTCACCTGCGTGTCGGTGACGCCCGACATGTACTGCATGTAGGGGCCGAAATAGACGAACTCGGCGTCCTCGGTGAGGATCGAGGGGTTGAGGTCGAGCGCGTAGATCGCGACCGGCGAGCCCGAGATGCGCTGGATCGTGGCGCCGTGCTCCTCGTTGATGTTCCAGAGGTTGTGGCGGATCACCTCGTAGGTGACGGGGTCGATGTCGGTCTCCCAGTCCCGGTGCAGGGTCAGCGTCTCGGAGATCGAAAGCTCCCGCGGCGGCACGTAGGGCTTGGCCACGCCGTCGAAGCGGGTGTCGGTCATCTCGCTGATGCGCCGCATCGTCGCGGCCGGTGCGCCGGTATTCATGGTTCAGCCCCGTCTGCTGTCGGCCAGCCTAGACGTGTAACGCCCGCCCGGCTACCGCGAGCGCCGCTTCCTTCACCGCCTCGTTGAGCGAGGGGTGGGCGTGGCAGGTGCGCGCGATGTCCTCGGCCGAGCCTCCGAACTCCATGACCGCGACAGCCTCGGCGATCAACGTGCCGGCGTCGCGGCCGACGATGTGAACGCCGAGCACGCGGTCGGTCTCCGCATCGGCCAGCACCTTGACGAAGCCGTCGGTTGCCGACATCGCCCGCGCGCGCCCGTTGGCAGCGAAGGGGAAGCGGCCGACGTTGTAGTCGATATCGGCCTCCTCCAGCGCCTCCTCGGTCATCCCGACGGCGGCGGCTTCGGGCGCGGTGTAGACGACGCCCGGGATGGTCTCGTGGTTCACGTGTCCGCTCCCGCCGGCAATGTTCTCGGCCGCCGCGACGCCTTCCTCCTCCGCCTTGTGCGCGAGCATCGGCCCTGCGACCACATCGCCGATGGCATAGACGCCGGGCGCGCTGGTCTCGAAGCGCTCGCCCACCGGGATGCGGCCCTGGGCGTCCAGCTCGATACCCACGCTGTCGAGGCCGAGGCCTTCGGTGTTGGGCCTGCGGCCGACGGCGACGAGCACCACGTCCACGTCCAGCGTGGCGCTCTCGCCGCCCGCGACCGGCTCCATGGCAAGGCGCACGCCCTCGTTGGTGCGCTCGGCGCCGGTGACTTTGGTGCCGAGCTTGAAGGCGATCTTCTGGCGCCTGAGCAGCCGGTGCATCTGGGTCGCGACCTCGCCGTCCATGCCCGGCAGGATGCGGTCGAGGAACTCGATCACCGTCACCTTGGCGCCGAGCCGGCTCCAGACCGAGCCCATTTCGAGGCCGATGTAGCCTGCGCCGATCACCGCCATGCGCTCCGGCACCTCCGCCAGCGCCAGCGCGCCGGTGGAGGTGAGGATGCACTCCTCGTCCACGTCGACGCCGGCGAGCGGGGAGGAGACGCTGCCGGTCGCGATCACGATGGCGCCGGCCGTGACGGTGCGCGTCTCGGGCCCCTCGATCTCCACCGTGCCCGGGCCGGTGAGCCGCGCGTGGCCCTCCAGGCGGGTCACGTCGTTCTTCTCCAGCAGCCCGGCCACGCCCTTGGTGAGCGCGCCCACGACCTGGTCCTTGTGGGCCATCATCTTGTCGAGATCGAGGGTCACGTCCGAGACCATGACGCCGTGGCGCGCGAGGTGCTTCCTGGCGTGGGCGTATTCCTCCGACGTGTGCAGCAGAGCCTTCGACGGGATGCAGCCCACGTTGAGGCAGGTGCCGCCGAGGGTGGGTGTGCGTTCGACGCAGGCCGTGCGCAACCCGAGCTGGGCTGCGCGGATGGCCGCGACATAGCCGCCGGGGCCGGCACCGATTACCAGGACGTCGAAATCGTGTTCGCTCATGGCGGCTCCGGCTGGCCTTCCGGCACTAGAGATCGAGAAGCATGCGCTGCGGGTCCTCGATGCAGTCCTTGATGCGGACCAGGAAGCTCACCGCCTCGCGGCCGTCGATGAGCCGGTGATCGTAGCTCAGCGCAAGATACATCATGGGGCGGATTTCCACGGCGCCCGCGACGGCGACCGGGCGCTCCTGCACCTTGTGCATGCCGAGGATCGCGGACTGCGGCGGGTTGATGATCGGCGTCGACATGAGCGAGCCGAAGACTCCCCCGTTGGAGATGGTAAAGGTGCCGCCGAGCAGGTCGTCGAGCGCGAGCTTGCCGTCGCGGGCCTTGAGGGCGGCGGCGCGGATCCCCTGCTCGATCTCGGCGAAGCTCCTGCTTCCGGCATCGCGGAGCACCGGCACCACGAGGCCTTGCGGGGCGCTCACCGCGACGCCGATGTCGTGATAGTGCTTGTAGACGATGTCGTCGCCGTCGATCTCGGCGTTGACCGCCGGGTATTCGACGAGCGCGGCGACCGATGCCTTGACGAAGAAGGACATGAAGCCGAGGCGGACGCCGTGCTTCTGCTCGAACGCCTCGCCGTGCGCCGCGCGGAGCGCCGTCAGGGCGGTCATGTCCACCTCGTTGAAGGTGGTGAGCATTGCGGCGGTGTCCTGCGCGAGCTTCAGCCGCTCGGCGGCGCGACGGCGGAGGCGGCTCATGGGCACGCGCTCCTCGCGCCGTTGTTCAACAAGCGAGCTGGCGGCAGCCGGCTCCGGCGTCGCGGGGGCCGGTTCGGGGGGCGCCTCTGGTTGCGGAGCGGCGGCAGACGCGGGTTCAGCCCCGGCGTCGGGCTCCGGCTTCGCGGCGGCGCTGGCACGCGCCACGACGGCGGCGAGCACATCGCTCTTCAAGAGGCGCCCGCCCTTGCCGGTCCCTTTGATCCCCTCCGGATCGATCCCTTGTTCTTCGACAAGGCGCCGCACGGCGGGCGACATCTGCGGCGGCACGTTAAGCCTTATGCCCCGCCGCTGGGGCTCGGGTTGAGGCGCGGCCGCGACAGTAGCGGCTTCAACTCCGGTCTCCAGCTTGCCGAGCAGCGCGCCAACTTCCACGTCCGCGCCTTCGGCTGCGACGATCTCGGCCAGGGTGCCGGCGCGCTCGGCCGTGACCTCGACGGCGATCTTGTCGGTTTCCAGCTCCACCAGGATTTCGTCGGTGGCGACCGCGTCGCCCGGCGCCTTCAGCCAGCGCATGACGGTCGCTTCGGTGACCGATTCGCCGAGGGCCGGGACGGTGATGTCGACGGTCACGCCTGCCCCTCCCCGCCGAGCGCCGCGTCGATGAGCGCCCGCTGCTCGCGCTGGTGCACGACGAGAAAGCCCGTCGCCGGCGAGGCGGCCTCCGCCCGCCCGACGTAGCGCGGCCTGGGCGGCGCGCCGTCGAGGTCGGCGAGCACGGCCTCGATCCGGGGCGCAACGAAGGTCCACGCGCCCATGTTCTCCGGCTCCTCCTGGCACCAGATCACCTCGGCCCCGCGATACTTCGCGACCTCCACCATGACGCTCCTGCCGGGGAAGGGTGCGATCTGCTCCAGCCTGAGCAGCGCCACGTCCGCGACACCGCGCTCCTCCCGCGCCGCCAGCAGGTCGTAGTAGACCTTGCCGGAGCAGAAGACGACGCGCCGCACGCGGTCCGGCGTGATGGCGGCGTCCGTCTCCCCGATCACTCGGTGGAAGCGGGCGCCGCCGCTCATCTCCTCCAGCGGGGACACGCAGCGCTTGTGGCGCAGCAGCGACTTGGGCGACATGACGATCAGCGGCTTGCGGACGCTGCGGCGGAGCTGGCGGCGCAGCACGTGGAAGTAGGAGGCCGGCGTCGAGCAGTTCACCACCTGGATGTTGCCGTCGGCGTAGAGCTGCAGGTAGCGCTCGAGCCTGGCCGAGCTGTGCTCCGGCCCCTGGCCCTCGAAGCCGTGCGGCAGCAGCATGACGAGGCCCGACATGCGCAGCCACTTGGTCTCGCCGGCGGCGACGAACTGGTCGATGATGACCTGGGCGCCGTTGGCGAAGTCGCCGAACTGCGCCTCCCAGATCGCGAGCGCGTTGGGGTCCGCGATCGAGTGGCCGTACTCGAAGCCGAGCACGCCGGCCTCGGAAAGGAGGCTGTCCGCGAGCTTGAGCCGGGTCTGGCCCGGCCTGATGTTATTGAGCGGGATGTAGCGCTCCTCGGTTTCCTGGTCGATCAGGCCCGCGTGGCGCTGGGAGAAGGTGCCCCGCGTGCAGTCCTGGCCGGAGAGCCTGACCGGCTTCCCCTCCAGCAGCAGCGAGCCGAACGCCAGCGCTTCCGCCGTCGCCCAGTCGACGGGGCCGCCTGCCTCCAGTGCCTCGCGCTTGTCGTCAAGCTGGCGGCGGATGCGCGGGTGAACGGCGAAGTCGTCCGGCACGCTGGTGATGGCCCGGCCGATCTCGGCCAGCACCTCCGGCGCCACCGCCGTGTCGCCCGGCCGCTCGTCGCGGGGTGCCGCCTCGATGTCCGCCCAGTCCCCTTCCAGCCAGTCCGCCTTGTTGGGGCGGTAGCTCCTGGAGGCTTCGAGCTCGGTCTCGAGCCGCGCCCGGAAATCGCCCATCATCCGGTCGGCGTCCGTCTCCGTGAGCACACCCTCGTTCACCAGCCGCTCGGTATAGATCTGGCGCGTGGTGGGCCGCTCGCCGATCGCCCGGTACATCGCGGGCTGGGTGAAGGCCGGCTCGTCGCCTTCGTTGTGGCCGTGGCGGCGGTAGCAGAAGATGTCGACCACGACGTCCGCCTTGAACCGCTGGCGATAGTCGGCCGCGATCTGGCAGACGCGCACCACCGCCTCCGGGTCGTCCCCGTTCACGTGGAAGACCGGCGCCTGGATGATCTTCGCGACCTCCGACGGATAGGGCGAGGTGCGGGCCTGGGCCGGGCTCGTGGTGAAGCCGATCTGGTTGTTGATGACGATGTGGACCGTGCCGCCCGTGCGGTAGGCGCGCAGCTCCGACAGCTCGAAGACCTCCGAGCACGTTCCCTGGCCGGCGAGCGCGGCGTCGCCGTGGATGAGGAGCCCCATGATCCGCTCGCGGGCCTTGTCGCCCCGCATGGCCTGCTTGGCCCGCACCTTGCCCAGCACCACCGGGTTGACGGCCTCGAGGTGCGAAGGGTTGGGCGTGAGCGAGATGTGGAGCGTCTTGCCGTCGCCAAGTATGCGGTCGGCCGAGGCGCCGAGATGATACTTGACGTCGCCCGAGCCCTGCACGTCGCCCGCGCTCGTCACGCCCCCCTGGAACTCGGAGAAGACCGCGGCGTAGGACTTGCCCATGATGCTGGTCAGCACGTTGAGCCGCCCGCGATGGGCCATGCCGATGACGATTTCATCCACGCCCTGCTGCGCTGACTGGGCGATGACCGCCTCGAGCGCGGGGATGATGCTCTCCGATCCTTCCAGGGAGAACCGCTTCGCCCCCGCATACTTCACGTCGAGGAAGCGCTCGAACCCCTCCGCCTCGTGGAGATGGCGCAGGATCTCCGTCTTCTCGCCGGGCGAGAGCGACTGCCGATTGCGCTCGCCTTCCATCATCCGCTGCACCCAGGCCTTCCGCTCCGGGTACTGGATGTGCATGAACTCGACGCCGACCCGCGCGCAGTAGGTCTGCCTGAGGATCGCCAGCACCTCGCGCAGCGTGGCGCGCTTCAGCCCGAGGACGCCGTCGACGTAAATCGGGCGGTCGTAGTCCGCCTCCGAGAAACCGTAGCTCTTGGGGTCCAGCTCGGGGTGATGCCGTTCGCCCTCGAGACCGAGCGGGTCGAGGCTCGCAATCAGGTGGCCGCGCACGCGGTAGGCGCGGATCATCATGAGCGCGCGGATGGAATCGATCGTCTCCGCCCGGACCGGGCCGTCCGGATCGGTTCGGGATGGTGCGGTCTCGGCGGGCGGGCGGGCCTCCGGCAGCCCCATCGCGCGTTCCTCCTTCGCGGGCGTCTCCGCCGCGGCCGCTCTCCCTGCCGCCTCGTTTCCGCCGTTCGCGCCCGCTTCTTCCTCGAACAGGCGGCGCCAGCTCGGGTCGACGGAGGAAGGATCCTGCAGATACCGCGCGTAGAACTGCTCGATGACGGCGGGGTCGGCCCCGCCGAGAAAGGCGGATGCGCCGTCGAGG
>JAPPMY010000127.1 GCA_028818855.1 Rhodospirillales bacterium | reverse complement strand
TGGCGATGCGGTGCATGGTCGAGCGCCAGCGGTCGTTGGTCCACTCGGCCATGAGATCGCCGAGATTGACCGAGAAGCTGTCCGGGAACCAGGGCACGTCCTCCCAGGCACCGTCCTGGGTCTGAATCTGCAAGCCGCCCACGGCGGTATCGCAGTGCACCAGCGTCAGGCTGCCGTAGTCCGTATGCGCGCCACCACGCAGTTGCTCGGGCAGCGGCGAATCGGGCTGCGAGGGGTAGTAGATCGCGCTGAAATTGGTGATGTGCTCGTCGATCTTGGGCGCGAAGAAATCCTCGGGCATGTCGAGCGCAACGGCAAAGATCCGCATCACGTCGGCGGAGAGACGGGTCATCTCGCGGTAGTAGGCCTCCCAGACTCCCGGCATGTCGTCGGGCCGGTCGGGCCAGATGTTGGGCGCGAAGTAGCGCGCGCCGGCCGGGCCGTAGTGGTATTCGTCGTAAGCCGCATCCACCGGCCCCATGCTGTAGGCCTCCTTGAGGTCCGGTGGGCGCTCCTCGTCGAGGCTGTAGGCCAGGCTCTCCGTTCCCGGCGGCGTGTAGCCGCGGTAGCGGTCGGCCGGCATCTTGTGCTTCATCTTCTCCCAGTGAGGCAGCGCGAAGAACCCCCGGGAGACGCCGTGCATCTCCTTGATGAGCGCGTCGGGAACGCCGTGGCCTGCGATCACCAGCCAACCGAACTCACGGCACGCGTCATCGAGGGCCGCGGCGGTTCTCTTCTTGTCGGCGTCTCCGCCCTGGAGGAAGGGCTCGATATCGATCAGCGGAACCATGAGCCAGTCACTCTCTTCATCGTTGCGGCGCGATTACTACACTGGCGCCGGGCGCCGCGCACCCGCTACAGGCTGATAGGCGTTCCTGTCCGCTCAGTTGCGCGTCCCCAGAATCCCGCGTGCCTCCGCCGGCGTCGCCGGTTCCGCCCCCAGCATGCGGACCAAAGTCACCGCCTGCTCCACCAGCGCCGCATTGGAGGGCGCAAGGACGCCGCGCTCGAGATAGATATTGTCCTCCAGGCCGGTGCGGACATGGCCTCCGCCAAGCACCGAGAGGCCGGCGATGGGGAGCTGGTCGCGCGAGATGCCGAAGGCCGCCCAGTGGGCGCCGGCCGGCAGCAGGCTCTTCATGTAGGAGAGCGCTTCGGGCGTCGCCGGCGCGCCCCATTCGATCCCGAGGCAGAGCTGGAAGAAGCCCGGCGGCTCGACGTGACCCTGCTCGATCAGGTTCGCGGCAAGGCGCACGTGGCCCACGTCGAAGACCTCCAGCTCGGGCACGACGCCCCACTCCCGCATGGAATCGGCCATGTAACGGAGCTGGGGCGGCGAGTTGATCATGACGCTGTCGTCGCGGACACCGCCGGAGTTCATGGTCGCCACGTCGAGGCTGCAAATCTCGGGCCGCAGCTCGCCCACATGGGCGATGCGCCGTGCAGGCGACGTGAATGTGGTGCCGGGGCCGTAGTCGAAGGGGTCTTCCACGCCGGGGCTGAGGCGGGCGCCGTAGCCGGTGGTGAGGTTCAGCACGACGTCGGTCTCGCTCTGTCGGATGCGGCCGGCGGTCTCGCGGTAATGGTCCAGCTCCATGCTGGCCTTGCCCGTCTCGGGATTGCGCACGTGAACATGGACGATCGCGGCGCCCGCCCTAGCGGCGTCGAGCGCCGATTGCGCGATCTCGGCCGGCGTCACCGGCACCGCCGGGTTCCTGGCCACCGTGTCCGCCGAGCCCGTCACCGCACAGGTGATGATGACCTTGCGCGCCATGTCCCCCCTCTCCTCCCGAGCAATGCCGGGGCGACACGCCCCTCCGGCGATGATGGCACGAATGCCTGGCGCCTGCGACCGCGCGGGTGCCGGCGCCCATGCCTCGCCATGCTCTCGCCCTTCGCCACGCGAACAATGCAGATATTAGTTTCTATGCGGGTTTCGGCGGGACTTGGCGGCTCATAGCGGTTCACATCGATTCATAGTGGCTCAAGATGGTCCAGGCAGTCGCCGTCCTAGACAACGCTGGAGACGGTGGCGTGGACCGCGCCATGGTCCAGGCCGTTGGGCGAGTTGAACCAGCAGGGCTGAACGACGTGTTCGCGTGCCTGCGAGTCGCTACCGGACGATCTGAATTCAGAATCGTTTCACATATGGGGAAATGACAGAATCGGGGCGACCGTGACTCGGCCCGACTGAGAATTATGTTGACCAACATATCCCACTGACCCTCAAATTCGCGGTGCCGACTACTATCATGGTGGCAGAGCCTATTGGACTTGCCCTCTGACCAATTTCGAGTCACGCTCAGTCCAGTTGAGGAGTATCACATGGCAAATCTTGAATTTTAGGAAAAGAAGAGTGCGGTGCATCTTACTTTTTCTGGTATTCATGACGAGTTCTGTTCAAGCCAGTGAGGTGTGCTCAATTGTCAATGGCGCAAAGTTGATAGCACAGGACAGCCAGAACACGTACCTCGGGACAATCACTAGTCAGTACGATAGCGACTCCATATTCAACGACTATGGAACATATGGAAACGAGTACAGTTTGTATTCCGTTTGGAACAAATATGGGACTTTTGGTAGCGAATACAGCTTGTATTCACCTTTCAACAAGTATTCCAGCACACCACCAATGATGATCAAGCGAGGGAAAGTCATTGGATACCTCACGGCAAATAAATACATGGGGGCGTCTATATCTCCTAATCTTCTGAGAGCGTTATGTGAAGATGTCCTTTACTGATATAACAGGCATCAAACACTCGAAATCTGGTTTGCTTGTTTTATTCTTGCCATCGATATGCTCGGATGCACCTAGGAAGTATCGTCTGACCGTCCGTTGAGTCACGCAATTCGATTGCACTTATAACCACCAGTTGTTTAGCGGCCAATAACCTTAATCGTACCATTTGTTGTGCCACTCCATCGGAAGGTCGCCTTGCTGAGAACACGCGCCAATTGAGTACTGAACAGACTTCCAGATTGGATGCCAGAATCGCTACTTCTTTATATTCCTTGGTATTGCCAGATAAACCATATTCGCTTTTCAAGGCTGCTCTTCGCGTATCAAACGTCTGGACCTGACACAGGCCGTGACCGGGAACGGATTTCCGGGCTAGTCTAGGCGCACCACGCCCCGCCGCTCCCGACGGCGCAGCGGCGATGGGACGAGCAGGCGTGAGAATCGGCAGGCGGACATGAACGAGACGCAGCCGGCGGGAACGGAAGCGGGCGATCGCGACGCGGCGTTGGCCGCGCTCTATGACGATGTGCACCGCGGCCACATGTTCCCCTTCTGGGCGACCAGCACCGACGTGGCGCACGACGAGATCAGGCAGCTCATGGGGAGCCGCGGCGCGGTCCCCTACCTCTGGCGCTACGAGGACGAGATCGGGCCCCTGCTGCGCCGCTCGGCGGAGCTGGTCACGATGGCGGATTCCGAGCGCCGTTCGCTGATCCTGGTCAATCCCGGTCTCGCGCCGACACGCGCGACCGTCTCCACCATGTACACCGCCTACCGGCTCAACGACCCCAACGAGGTGATGCCGCCCCATCGCCACTCGCCCAACGCCATCCGCCTCGGGCTCACGGGCACGATGAACTTCACCGGCGTCGAGGGCGAGGACATCGTCTTCGGTCCCGGCGACATGGTGCTGACGCCCCAGGACACCTGGCACAACCACGGCAACAAGGGCGACGAGCCGGCGGTGAACCTCTCCGTGCTCGACCTGCCGCTGGTCGAGGTGCTCAACGCGATCTACTTCGAGCACGACTACAAGGAGGACCGCGACGGGCGCGAGGTCGGTGTCAAGGAGCAGTCTGCCCGCTTCAGCCCGGACTACTCGGCCGAGGTATACGGCTCGGGCGGGCTCATGCCCTGCTTCGTGCCGCACGGGCGCGGCAGCGGCGTTGGATCGCCGATGTACGTCTACCGCTGGGAGCCCATGCGCGCGATGCTGGACGCGCACCGGGACCGCGACGGCGACCCCTACGAGGCCCTGATGATCGAGTACGTGGACCCGACTCGCGGCAGCCCGGTGTTCAGGACGATGACCTTCTACGCGCAGATGCTGCGGCCCGGCGAGAAGACGCGAGCCCTCAGGCAGACGGCGAGCCTTCTGGTCTCTCCGCTCGAAGGTCGCGGCCACAGCATCGTGGGCGAGACCCGCTTCGACTGGCGGCCCTTCGATACGCTCGCGGTGCCGGGCGGCGCGTGGTGCCGCCACGTCAACGATTCGGAGACCGAGCCTGCCATCCTCTTCGTGGCGAGCGACAAGCCGGCGCTGGCTGCGCTCGGTCATTTCAGGAAATGGGGCCGCGACGGCACGGGCGATACTCTGCGCCTCGTCTGAGGCGGGCAAGCCGGCGCCACCCGCCTCCACCAAAGGGAGAACACGAGACATGACCACGGCAGCGGTAATCGGCCTGGGCACCATGGGGCCCGGCATGGCGGCGACTCTCGCGCGCGGCGGGCTCACGGTGCGCGCCTTCGATACGGAAGCGGCTCAGCTCGAGAAGGCGCCGGGCGCCGCCGGCATGGCGCTCGGCGTGCTGGGGAGGCTCGGCATGCCGGACCGCGGCGGGGCCGAGCTGATCAGCTATCACGACACGCTGGCCGACGCCGTGGCCGATTGCGATCTCGTGCTGGAGAGCGTGCCGGAGAAGGTCGACATCAAGCGGGCCGTCTTCGCGGACCTCGACAGGCTGGTCTCGAAGGAGTGCATCCTCGCCTCCAACACGTCGGGCATCCCGGTGACGACGCTGCAGGAGGGGAACTCGGCGCCGGGCCGGGTCGTCGGCATGCACTGGTCGAACCCGCCCTTCGTCATCCCGGTCATCGAGGTAATCGCCGGCGCCGAGACCACGCAGGCCACGTGCGACCAGATGGTCCAGGCGATCAAGGACCTCAACCTGCTGCCCGTGGTGGTGAAGAAGGACGTGCCCGGCTTCGTCGAGAACCGCATCCTCTACGCGATCATGCGCGAGGCCTGCGACCTGGTGGAGAACGGCGTGATCGAGCCGGAGGGGCTGGACACCTGCGTCTCCTGGGGCATCGGCTACAAGCTCGCCGTGGTCGGCCCGATGTCGCTGCTCGACATGGCAGGCCTCGACATCTACCAGGCGGTCGGCAGCTACCTGAACGCGGACCTCTGCAACCGCGATGACGTGAGCACCTACATCACGGAGAGGACGACCAAGGGCGATCTCGGCATGAAGACCGGGAGCGGCATCTTCTCCTACACGCCCGAAGACATCGAAGCGCTGCGGGGCAAGCGGGCCGGGCAGCTCGTCGCCGTCCGCCGCGCGCTCGAAGGCCGCTCGTAGCGGGCGGCGCACCGGAATGGCCGACACACACCGGACCCGCCGGCTCGCCCATATCGACTGCCCCGGCGGCGGGCAGGTCTGGGTCGACGGCACCACGCTCTACATCGGCCACATGCGCTGGCCGTCAGGCACCACCATCGTGGATGTGGCCGACCCCGCGAACCCGCGCACGCTCGCGCGGATCGAGCTGCCGGAAGGCTGGCACTCGCACAAGGTCCGCGCGGCGAACGGCCTCATGCTGGTCAATCACGAGCGCCTCGGCGGTGGCGGGAACGACGCGAACGGCTTCGGCGGCGGGCTCGGCATCTACGACGTGTCGAACCCCGCCGAACCTGCGCTCATCACCAAGTGGCGCACCGCCGGCAAGGGCGTGCACCGCTTCACCTTCGACGGGCGCTACGCCTACATCTCGCCGACGGTGGAGGGCTACGTCGGCAATATCGTGATGATCCTCGATCTCGCCGACCCGGCGGCGCCGCAAGAGGTGGGCCGCTGGTGGATCCCCGGCCAGTGGGAAGCGGGCGGCGAGGAGTATCCCTGGGGCGACTGGGTGGCGCCCCGCTGCCACCATCCGCTCCGGCTCGGCGACCGGCTCTACGTGAGCTACTGGCATCACGGTCTCTTCATCCTCGACATCGAGGACATGTCCAGGCCGAAGCACGTATCTGGCGTCAACACGAGCCCGGCCTTCCCGCATCCGACCCACACTTGCCTGCCCTTCCCCTACAGGCTCAAGGGCCGGCACATCATGGTGGTGGCCGACGAGGACGTGGCGAAGCTGTGGCCCTCGCCGCCGGCCTTCGCCTGGGTCTACGACATCACGGACGAGCGCCTGCCGATCCCCATCAGCACCATTCACGTGGACGGCGTCGATCGGGACGGCAGCCCCCAGCCCGACATGACCGGCTGCCACCAGCCCTCGGACAGGTTCACCGGCAACGTGGTGCCCTTTGCATGGTTCGCGCAGGGCCTGCGGCTCGTGGACGTGACCGACCCCTTCGCGCCGAGCGAGGTCGCGCGCTACGTCCCCGACCCGGCGGAGGGCTGCGAGCGCGCGTCCTCCAACGACGTCACTGTCGACGACCGCGGCCTCATCTACCTGATCGACCGCCAGCGCGGCGTGGACATCATCGAGACCGACGCCCTTTGATCTGGCCCGCCGGGCCCATGCGTTCCCGTCGCCGAGGGCGCGCGGCGGAACTCAACCGCCCTCGTCGTGGTAAGCCCGGGCGATATCCGCGCGGTGGCAGATCCAGACGTCGTCGTGGCGCAGCACGTGCTCCAGGAAGCGGCGGAGCGCCGCGAGCCGCGCCGGCCTCCCGATCACGCGGCAGTGAAGGCCGACGGAGAGCATCGCAGGGCGCCCGTTGACGCCCTCCCGGTAAAGCTCGTCGAAGGCCGAGCAGAGATAGTCGCCGAACTGCGTGGGCGAGGCGAAGCCGTTGGTCGTGCAGAACTTCATGTCGTTGGTATCGAGCGCGTAGGGGATGACGAGGTGGCGGCCGCCGCCCTCCAGCTCCAGCCAGTAGGGGAGGTCGTCGTCGTAGGCGTCCGAATCGTAGAGCAGCCCGCCGCACTCGATCGCGAGCCGGCGCGAGTTCGCGCTGACCCTGCCGCAGTAGAAGCCGACCGGCGCCTCGCCCGTCTGCTCGCGGATCGTCTCCTTGGTCATCAGGATGTGCTGGCGCTCGGTCTCCTCGTCGACGTCGGCGTAGTTGAACCAGCGCCAATTGTGACTTGCGACCTCGAGGCCCTGCCGCGCGAATTCGCGGCCGACCTCCGGATTGAGCGCGAGCGCCCGGCCGACGCCGTAGACGGTCGCCGTCACGTCCAGCTCCTCGAAGAGGCGCAGAATGCGCCAGACGCCGGCGCGCGCGCCGTAGTCGTACATGCTCTCGGTATTCAGGTCCCGCTCGCCCACGCGCGGCTCGACGCTGCCGAGCTCGTGGATGTAGATCTCCGACGAGGCATCGTCGTTGAGGACCGTTCGTTCGCCGCCCTCCTCGTAATTGAGGACGAGGCTGAGCGCGAGCGGGCTGTCGTCCCGCCAGGGCGGGCGCGGGCGGGAGCGGCCGTAGCCTGCGAAGTCGCGGTCGTTCAAAGCGGTCATGTGAGAGAACTCCTTGGCGAGCCCGGTTCGGATACCTCGTGCCAGACCGTGGCGGCGCTGAAGGTGCGGTCGAAGCCGCCCCCGTTCCAGGTGGTCATCTTGCGGACGTGGACGAGAAAGGGCTCTCTGGGAAATCCGAACGTCGATTCGGCATAGGCCAGGCCGGGCGGCCCAAGGTATCGCTCGGTCATCTTGCGCGCCGGCGTGATCCAGTCGAAATCCTCGGGCAGGAACTCGGCCTCGCCGAGCACGCTCACCCGCATGTAGGGCAACGAGGGGTTGTCGACGAGGACGCCGCAGCGCGGGTCGCGGTGCAGGTTCTGCACCATGCTGGTGCGCGTCTTGCTGATGACGAGGAACGCGCGGTCCTCCGCCAGCCAGTCGAACCAGACCGGGCTCACCACCGGCCAGCCGTCGGCCATGGTGGTTGCGACCTTCGCAAAGATTGCGCCCGAGGTGAGGAATTCATCGCGCTCGGCGTCGGTCATTCCCCGCCCGCTGTTCGACGTCATCGCCATGACGCGCCTCCGTTGTCGTTGCCCGGATGTGAGCCGCGGAACCCGTGCGTGCTCAGGGGTTCAGGATAGGTTTGGCCGGTTGGCTTTGCACGAGGCGAATGGAGGAAACGGAGGCGCTCGGGTGGATTGGCGCCGCCGCCGGCCTCGGGCGCGCCGTGGCGTCCCGCATCGATTCGGGCTAGGGTCGCGCCCGCTTGGCGGCGGGGTCGCCAGGCGCGGGAGGGACATCACGCGGCGGGAGAGCCATGCGATTTGCGGTCGATACCGGGGGAACGTTCACCGACCTTGTCGTCGAGTCCGACGACGGGGGCTTGCGCATGTACAAGGCGCCGACCACGCCGTCGGACCCGGTGGCTGGCGTGCTGGAGACGCTGGCCCGCGCCGCTGACGACCTGGGCGAGAGCCGCGAGGCCCTGCTCGCCCGGGGCGAGATGCTGATCCACGGCACCACGCACGCGATCAACGCCATCGTCACCGGCAACACCGCGCGGACGGCCTTCCTCACCACCAAGGGGCATCCGGATGTCCTGGTGTTCCGCGAAGGCGGGCGCATCGAGCCCTTCAACTTCACCGTCCCCTATCCCGAGCCCTACGTGCCGCGCTCGATCACTTACGAGGTAGCCGAGCGGGTGTCCTACGACGGCACCGTGACCGAGCCGCTGGACGAGAACGCCGTCATCGAAATCATTGACGAGCTGAAGGGCCAGGACATCGAAGCAATCGGCGTCTGCCTGCTCTGGTCGATCGTGAACCCGGCGCACGAGCTTCGCGTCGGCGAGCTGCTGGAGCGCCACCTGCCGGGCGTGCCCTACACCCTCTCCCACGTGCTCAACCCCTCGCTCCGCGAGTATCGGCGCGCGTCGTCCACCTGCATCGACGCCTCCCTCAAGCCGCTCATGGGCGACTACCTGGGCGGGCTGGAATCGCGGCTGCGGGATGCAGGCTTCGGCGGCCGCGTGCTGGTGGTGACCACGCAGGGCGGCGCCATGGATGCGGCCGACATGGCGCACGCGCCGATCCACTCGATCAACTCCGGCCCCGCCATGGCGCCCATCGCGGGCCGCGCCTATGCCCAGGCCGACTCGGGTGTCGATACCGCCATCATCGCCGATACCGGGGGCACGACGTTCGACGTGAGCCTGGTGCGCGGCGGGCGAATCCCGTGGACGAGAGAGACCTGGATCGGCCAGCCCTACCGGGGCCACATGACCGGCTTCCCGGCGGTGGACGTGAAGAGCATCGGCGCGGGCGGCGGCAGCATCGCCTGGGTGGACGACGGCGGCCTGCTGCACGTCGGCCCGAAGAGCGCCGGCGCCGTGCCCGGCCCGGTCTGCTACGGCGCCGGCGGCACGGAGCCGACCGTGACCGACGCCTCGGTCACGCTCGGCTGGATCGACCCCGCCTACTTCCTCGGCGGCACCATGACGCTGGAGACCGAGGCGGCGGCCGGCGCCATCGAGAGCCATGTCGGCAGCAAGCTCGGCCTCTCGCTCCACGAGGCGGCGGCGGCCATCATGAGCGTCGCGACCGAGAACATGGTGCATGCCATCGAGGACATCACCGTCAACCAGGGCATCGACCCGCGCGAGGCCGCCATCGTCGGCGGCGGGGGCGCTGCTGGCCTCAACGCGGTCGCCATCGCGCGCCGGCTCGGCTGCGCGCAGGTGATCCTGCCGGAGGTGGCGGCCGCGCTCAGCGCCCACGGGGCGCTCATCTCAGAGCTGCGCGCCGAGTACAGCGGCACGCTCTACACCTCCACCGGCGGCTTCGACTTCAACGGCGTGAACGCACTGCTGGAGGGGCTCGAGGAGAAATGCCGGGCCTTCATCGAGGGGCCGGGCGCGGGCTCGCTGGAGCAGGTCGTGGAGTTCACGGCGGAGGCGCGCTACCCCAGCCAGATCTGGGAGATCGAGGTGCCGCTGCGCGCGGACCGGATCGAGGACGAGCAGGCGCTTTCCGGCTTCATCGAGGACTTCCACAAGACCCACGAGGCGCTGTTCACCTTTGCCGACTCGGAATCGGCCATCGAGACCGTCGGCTGGCGCGCCAACGTGCGATGCCGCTTGCGCGACGGCGTCAACCTGAGTGTGGAAAGCGCAGGCGGCGGCCCGGAGATCGCGCACGGCCGCTCGGTCTATTTCCCGGACACAGGCTTCGTCGAGGCGCAGGTGGTGCACTTCGACGGCATGGGGCCGGGCGAGACCGTCGACGGCCCCGCGATCATCGAATCGTCCTTCACCACCGTCGTGATCGACCCGGGAGCCAAGGCCGAGCGCCGGCCCTCGGGCAGTCTGCTGATAACGCCCTGACCGGGGGAGGCAAGCCGTGGCAGGAAACACGCTGACCGTCAACGCCGACGGCACGCTCGACGGCGTGCAGATGGCGATCATCAACAAGCGGATGGAGGCCATCTGCGCCAAGATGGCCAACACGCTGCTGCGGACGGGGCGGTCCGGCGTACTCAACAGCGCGCGCGACTTCTCCTGCTGCATCGTGACCGCGGAGAACCGGCTGCTCACGGTCAACGAGAGCCTGCCGATCCACGTCCTGCGCGGCGCCGACATGATGTGCGAGTCGATGCAGGAGTTTCACGCCGA
Organism: Rhodospirillales bacterium; assembly: GCA_028818855.1. Lineage (GTDB taxonomy): Bacteria > Pseudomonadota > Alphaproteobacteria > UBA828 > UBA828 > WTGU01. The sequence goes on along the minus strand of JAPPMY010000127.1, from coordinate 2,019 downwards.
CCTGAAGCGGGGCGACGCCTACCTCCACAACTCGCCCTATCACGGCTGCTCCCACCCCGCCGACCACACAACGCTGGTCCCGGTGGTGGACAACGAGGGCGTGCACCGCTTCACCATGGTCGCCAAGGCCCATCAGGCGGACTGCGGCAACTCGATTCCCACCACCTATCACGGCAGCGCGCGGGACGTTTACGAGGAAGGCGCGCTGATCTTCCCGGCGGTCCAGATCCAGCGGGACTACGAGGACATCGAGGACATCGTGCGCATGTGCCGGCTCCGCATCCGCGTGCCGGAGCAATGGTGGGGCGACTATCTGGCGGCGCTCGGCGCGGCGCGGATCGGCGAGCGCGAGATCATGTCCTTCGGCAACGAGATCGGCTGGGACACGCTGGCCCAGTTCGCCGAGCAGTGGTTCGACTACAGCGAGCAGCTCATGATCGCGGCCGTGCGCAAGATGCCGGGCGGGCGGGCCGAGACCACGTCCATGCACGACCCCTTCCCCAACGCGGAGGACGGGATTCCGGTCAAGATCGTGGTCGACGTGGACCCTGACGAGGCGGTGATCGACATCGACCTCCGCGACAATCCGGACGCGATGCCGTGCGGCCTCAACCTCTCGCGTGCCTGCTGCGAAAGCACGCTGCTGCTCGGCGTCTTCAACAGCATTCCCGATTCGGTGCCGACCAACACCGGCTCCTTCCGGCGCGTGCGCATGCACCTCAGGGAAGACAGCGTCTGCGGAATCCCCAAGCACCCGACGAGCTGCTCGGTGGCGACGACCAACCTCGCCGACCGCGTGGGCAACGCCGTCAGCCGGGCGATCGCGGACCTCGGCGACGGCTACGGCATGGCCAGCACCGGCTCGATCATCCCGCCCTCGCTCGGCGTCATCTCCGGCACCAGCGAGAAGACCAAGGGCGCCTACGTGAACCAGATCTTCCTCGGCTGGGGCGGCGGCGCGGCCAGCGCGCAGGCCGACGCCTGGCTTTCCATCGGCCATCTCGGCAACGCCGGCATGTCCTACCAGGATTCCATCGAGCTCGACGAGATGCGCTTCCCGCTCACCGTGCGCGGCCGGCACTTCATCACCGACAGCGGCGGCCACGGGCGGACGCGGGGCGGCGCCGGGGTCTATTGCGAGTTCGGGCCCACCGAGGGCGATCTCGAAGTGGGCTACGTCAGCGACGGCAACGCCACGCCGCCCGAGGGCGCGCGCGGCGGCACGCCGGGCGGGCGGGCCGACCAGTTCCGGCGCGATGCCAACGGCGACCTGCACCAGCTCGACCCCTGCGCCCAGGCGATCATCCCGGAAGGCCACACCATCGTCTCCTACTCCTGCGGGGGCGGCGGCTACGGTGCGCCGACGGAACGGGCAGCGGCGCAGGTGGCGATCGACGTGCGCGAGCGCTGGGTCTCGCCCGAGGCCGCGCGCGAGGTCTATGGCGTCGCCCTCGATGACGCAGGCGCTCTCGACGAAGCCGAGACCGACCGCCTTCGCAACGGCTGAGCGACGGGGCAGGCAGCAGGCCCAACCCTCCCCTCCCAAGATTGGGAGGCGCACGAGCGGATTCGCCGTTGCGCCCCGCTGCGCTTGTTGAGACCATCCCCGTCAGGCAGGGTCGACTTGCCCACGAAGAGCGAATTTCATTCAGGAGGAGAGCACGATGGTCGAGCGCAAGGAACAGGAACATCTGCTGCGGAGCGCAGCACGCCGGCAGTTGCTGCGGGGGGAGATCGACAGGCGCCAGTTCATGACCCGAAGCATCGCGGCCGGGCTCGGCCTCGCGGGCGCGAGCGTGGTGGCGAACTACGGCTCCGGCAGCGCGTTCGCACAGGAACGGCCGCTCACACCGACGTTCTATCAGTGGATCGAAGACCTGCATCCCTCGATTCCGCAGGTCAACGAGAACTTCCCCGATATCAACTATCAGATCGCGCCGGTCGAGGGCTTCGGCATCGAGCGCTTCGTCGCCGAGGCGCGCAGCCAGGAGAGCACCTGGGACGTCTATGTCGGCCAGA
>JAPPMY010000160.1 GCA_028818855.1 Rhodospirillales bacterium | reverse complement strand
GAGCACCAGACTACGAATCTGGGGGTCGGGGGTTCGAATCCTCCCGAGCGCGCCACTTCGCTTCCCGATTTCGACAAGTCACGCGGCGCTCGCCGCGCCAACGGCACGGCCCGGAATGCTGCGGCGTTCGCGGAGCGCGCAACGACGCCGCACCACCCCCGGCCAAGTTGGACTCCGCGAGAAGCCCCGGCCTACAATCCCGCCGAAACGCGCCCTGAAATCTCCCCTGAACTATCACGGACGGTAGGCGTATGCGTTTATGGGCGCTGTCGGACCTGCATGTCTCCCATCCGGCAAACCGGGAAGCGCTGGAGAGCTTTCCGGCCTTTCCCGACGACTGGCTGATTCTGGCGGGGGACGTTACCGACGGCCCGCAGCGGCTCGACTGGTGCTTTCGCCAGCTCACCCCAAAGTTCCGCCAGGTCGTCTGGGTCCCCGGCAATCACGAGCTCTGGACGATTCCCAACGCGGCGCCCGAACTTCGCGGCGTCGCGCTCTACGAGCGGCTCGTGGAGATCGCCCGCAGCCACGGCGTTCTCACCCCTGAGGACCCCTATCCAGTCGTCGAGCTTGAGGACGGACCGGTTCTGATCGCGCCGCTCTTCCTGCTCTACGACTACAGCTTCCGCCCTCGGCACGTCCCGCGCGACGAGGTGGTGCGTTGGGCACGGGAAACAAGAGCCGTCTGCGCCGACGAGCTGGTGCTGCATCCCGATCCGTTTCCGGACCGGGATTCGTGGTGCGCCGCACGCTGCGAGGACGCGGCCGCCCGTCTCGCGGCGTTTCCGGCAGCGCTTCGCAAGGTCCTGATCAATCACTATCCGCTCGAGGAACAGCTGGCGGTGCTGCCGCGCATTCCCCGATTCAGCCCCTGGTGCGGGACCCGCAGGACCGAGAGCTGGCACCGCCGGTTCAACGCGTGCGCCGTGGTTTACGGCCACCTCCACATCCGCGGCACGGAGTGGCTCGACGGCGTGCCCTTCCACGAGGTGTCGCTGGGATATCCGAAGGACTGGGACGTTGGGCTGGGCGTCGGCGCCTACCTGCAGGAGGTGACGCGCGCGCCCCGGGAGGCGCCCTCGCAATGACTGCCGGCAGCGACGTCTGGTGGAGCCCGTGGCGCGAGGCTGAGGACTTGCTCATCCTGCACGTCGATCTTCGGCCTCATGCGGAGCGTCACGAACGGGCCTTCGCGCTGCTCGACGCGCCCGAGAAGGCGCGGTGGAACCGGTTCGTGGTCAAGGGCGCCCGGCACCAGTACGCGCTTTGTCGCGCGGCGCTCAGGATCAATCTCTGCGAGCGGCTGGGGTGTTCCAACCGGGACCTGTCCTTCGGCTATCTCGAGCACGGCAAGCCGTACGCGGAAGTGAACGGGGCGCGGTCGAGCGCGAGCTTCAATGTGAGCCACAGCGGCGAGCACGGACTAATCGCCTTCGCAAGTCGTGACGGCCTCGGAGTGGATCTCGAGGTGCGCACCCCCGGCCGGGATTTCGACGGCATCGGGAGCTGCGTTTACGGCCCCCAGGAACGGCGCGCCCTGTCGGCGGCCTCGGGGCCCGCAAAGGTGGATCTGTTCTACCGGCTCTGGAGCATGAAGGAAGCGCTCATCAAGGCGCTCGGCACCGGCTTCTCGCTCAGCCCGGCGCGCTTCGAGGTGCCGCAGCCGATGCTCGAAGGCGGGAGATCTGCGCTGTTTCGCTTCCCGCACCGGCCTTCCGATCCGTACTGGCTGGAGGATCTGGGAGAAGCCCGGTTCGCCGCCGCCCGTGCGTGCCGGCTGACGGCGGCAGACACCGGCACGAGCGGCGCGCTCAGGTCGCACGGCGGAGGCACGTAGCGCTCCACCGTCGGGTCTGCACTGAACTCCTGCGCCTCAGGCGAAGTGGCAGGCGCCGTGATGGCCGGGAGCCAGCTCGCGGAAGGCCGGCTTCTGCTCGCGGCAGATCGCTTCGGCGCGCGGGCAGCGCGGGTGGAAGCGGCAGCCGGACGGCGGGTCGATGGGGCTCGGGATCTCGCCCTCGATCGGCACCAGCGTGCGCCGGCGCCGGGTCGTGGGCTCGGGAATCGCCGCCAGCAGCGCCTGCGTGTAGGGATGGCGCGGCTCGCGGAAGAGCACCGCCGTCTCCGCCAGCTCCACCATCTCGCCGAGATACATCACGCCCACCCGGTCGCAGACGAAGCGGACCACGGAGAGATCGTGCGAGATGAAGAGGATGCTGAGCGCGTAGCGGCGCTGGATCGCGCGCAGCATGTTGAGAATCTGGGCCTGCACCGAGACGTCGAGCGCGGACACCGGCTCGTCGGCCACCAGCAGCTTGGGATCGAGCGCAAGCGCGCGGGCGAGGCCGATGCGCTGGCGCTGCCCGCCGCTGAACTGATGCGGATAGCGCTGCGCGTGGCTGGGGTCGAGGCCGACCGCGTCGAGCAGCTCGCTCACCCGCTGCCTGAGCTCCCGCCTCGGCACCACCCGGTGGGTGACGAGCGGCTCGGCCACGATGTGGAACACCGACCAGCGCGGGTCGAGCGAGGCGTAAGGGTTCTGGAAGATCATCTGCACGTCGCGCCGGCGGCGGCGCAGCGCATCGCCCGAGAATGCGAGCCAATCCTCGCCGTCGAGACGGACCCGCCCGGCGCTCGCCGGGATCAGCCGCGCGATGACCTTGCCGGTGGTGGACTTGCCGCTGCCGCTCTCGCCCACGAGGCCGAAGGTCTCCTCCCGCCCGATGGCAAACGTGAGCCCGTCCACGGCGTGCACGACGCGGCGCTTGCCGAGCAGCGTCTCCGCCATGTCGCGCCGGACGGGGAAGTGCTTGGTGAGCCCGTCCACCTCCAGCAGGGGCGCGGTGCCGGGCGCGCTCGGCCCGGTCACGGGGCGGCCTCCGCGTAGAGGTGGCAGGCAGCGGCATGGCCGCCGTCGACGGCGAGCAGGTCCGGCCGCGCGGCATGGCAGAGATCGTGCACATGGGCGCAGCGCGGATTGAACTTGCAGCCGGGGGGCGGGCGGATCGGGTCCGCCACGACGCCCGGAATGGGGTTCAGCGTCTGGCCCTCCACGTCGAGCCGCGGGATCGATTCGATCAGGCCCACCGTATAGGGATGCCTGGGGTTCTCCAGCACCTCCTCGGTCGTGCCCGCCTCGACGATGGTGCCGGCGTACATGACGCAGACGCGCTCGCACATCTGAGCAACCACGCCGAGATCGTGGCTGATGAGAATGATCGAGGTGTTGGCCTCGCTCGCCTGCAGGCGCTTCAGCAGCGCGAGAATCTGCATCTGCACCGTGACGTCCAGCGCCGTGGTGGGCTCGTCGGCGATCACCAGGGCGGGGTGCAGGATGAGGGCCGCGGCGATGATGACCCGCTGCTGCATGCCGCCCGAGAACTCGTGCGGATAGTCGCGGTAGCGCTCGTGCGGCCGGGGGATGCCGACGTTGTCCAGCATCTCGATGACGCGCTCCCGCGCCGCCCGCGTGCCGATGCGCTCATGGTAGCGGAACATCTCGGCGATCTGGTCGCCGATCGGCAGCACCGGGTTGAGCGTCGTGATCGGGTCCTGGAAGATCATCGAGATGCGCGCGCCCCGGATGCGCCGCATTTCTTCGGGCGTCTTCTCCAGCAGGTTCTCACCCTCGAAAACGATTTCTCCACCGGCGATGCGGCCGGGCGGCTCGATCAGGCCAATGATCGAGTGACCCGTCGCCGACTTGCCGCATCCGCTCTCGCCGACGAGGCCCAGCGTCTCGCCGCGCCCGACCTTGAAGCTCACGTCGTCCACCGCGTGCACGGTGCCGCGCTTGGTTGCGAAGTTCGTGACCAGCCCCCGGACATCGAGCAGCGCGTCCCCCATCGCCCGCCTCACAAGCCCGCCAGCCTGGGGTCGTAGGTATCGCGCAGGAAGTCGCCGAAGAGGTTGATGGCGACGGCGGTGACCAGGATCGCGAGCCCCGGCCCGAGCGTCATCCACAGGCTCTCGAACATGTAGTTGCGCCCGTCGGAGATCATCACGCCCCAGGACGGCGTCGGCGGCTGGATGCCGAGGCCCAAGAAACTCAGCGCCGCCTCGAAGATGATGACGAAGGCGATGTCGAGCGTCGCCATCACGATGATGGACGGCAGCACGTTGGGCACGACGTGGCGCAGGATGATGACGCTGTGGCGCACGCCGATGGAGCGCGCGGCCTGGATGAACTCCAGCTCGCGCAGCTTGAGCGTCTCGCCCCGCACGAGACGCGCGTAGTTCACCCAGATCGCGACGGCGAGCGCGATGACCAGGCTGGTGAAGCCCGGCCCGAAGATCGCCATGAAGATGATGGCGAGCAGGATGAAGGGGAAGGAGAGCTGGAAGTCCGTGAGCCGCATGATGAAGCTGTCGACCAGCCCGCCGAAGTAGCCGGCGATGGCGCCCAAGGCCGAGCCCACCACCAGCGCAAGCATCACCACGAAGGCGCCGACCGCCACGGACGTCTGCGTGCCCAGGATCACGCGGGAGAAGATGTCGCGGCCGAGGTTGTCCGCGCCCAGGAAGTGCGGCCACTCGCCGCCGGCAAACACCGGCGGCATGAAGCGGTTCTTGATGATCTGCTCCGTGGGGTCCGCCGGCAGCAGCAGGGGGGCGAAGATCGCGACGATGATGATGACCGCCATGCAGACGAAGCCGGTCATCCCCTTGGGGCTTGCCCAGAGCTCCTGGAAAAAGCGCCGGAGTGGCGGCACGTGATCGTCGAGCGGCGCGTCCGCGCGCGCCTCGGGCGCGCCCTGCGCTTCGCCCGGCTCAAGCGCGGTCATAGCGGATCCTCGGGTCGACCATGCGGTAGATCACGTCGATGCCGATGTTGATGAGGACGAAAAGCCCGCCGATCACCACCACGATGCCCTGGATGATCGGGTAGTCGCGCCAGAAGATTGCCTGCACCGCGAGCCGGCCCACGCCGGGCCACGCGAACACGTTCTCGATCACGAAGGTGCCGCCCAGCAGGTAGCCGAGCTGGAGGCCCAGGATCGTGATGGTCGGGATCATCGCGTTGCGGAAGGCGTGGCGGATGTAGACCGCGCGGTTGGGCAGCCCCTTGGCGCGGGCGAACTGCACGTAGTCCTGGCGCAGCGCCTCCAGCATGGCAGAGCGCGTGAGCCGCGCGTTCCAGGCCGTGATCGAGAGCGCGAGCGCGATCGACGGCAGCAGCAGATAGCGGAAGCTCTTCCAGAAGACGCCGGCATCGCCCTCCACGACCGCCTTGTACGCCGCGGTCAGGATGAACTCGCCGCGGCCGGACGCGGGCAGCCAGCGCAGGTCGACCGCGAAGATGATGATGAGCAGGATGCCAAGGACGAAGCTCGGAATCGAGACGCCGAGGATCGCGACCACGGTGCCCGAATAGTCGACCATCGAGCCCCGCCTGAGCGCCGTCACCACGCCGAGCGGCAGCGCGATGAGCATGGCGATGATCATCGAGAAGACGGTCAGCTCCAGCGTCGCCGGCAGCCGCTCGGCGATGAGCTGGGTCACGGGCACGCGGAAGCGGATGGACTGGCCGAGATCGCCCTGCACGGCGCCGGTGAGGTAGGACGCGAACTGCTCGAGCGCCGGCCGCGTCAGCCCGAGCTGGGCCCGCAGCTTGTCCTTCTGCTCCTCGGTGATGCCGGGGTTGCCGGCCGCCATCACGTCGACGGGATCGCCCGGGATCACCTTGACGATGAGCGAGACGACGAACACCACCACCACGATGACGATGGCGGCATGGACCAGCCGCTGCAGCAGATAGGACGGCATGGGCAGGGCCCGCCGCGGCCAGCTATCGACCGCGGCGGGTCAACGAAGCTGACTCAAACGTCGAGCCAGACGTCCTGCAGGTGGTGGAAGCCCACGAGGTTGAGCTCCAGCCCCTGCACCTCCTCCTTCATCGCGGCGACGTAGGTGCCCTCGTAGAGGTAGAGCCAGTAGGCATCCTTCACCGCCATCTCCTGGATCTTCCGGATCTGCTCCGCGCGCTTCTCCGCGTCGAACTCGATGCGCTGGGCCTCGATCAGCACATCCATCTCGGCGTTCTCGGAGAAGGTCCAGTTCAGGCCGGCCCCGGTCAGCATCATGGGGTAGATCAGGTCCGGGTCGCTGTAGGTGTAATAGAAGAAGGTCGTGTGGAACTTGCCCTGGCCGCCCAAGGCGAACCACTCGGCCACCGGATAGGACTGGATCTCCATCGAGACGTTGATCTGCGACAGGTCCTCCTGGATGACCTCGGCGACGCGCCGGAAGATCGGGCTCTCGATGTTGAGGTAGCTCATGGTGAAGCCGTCGGCGAGCCCGGCTTCGGCCATGAGAGCCTTGGCCTTCTCCAGGTCGTGGCGGAAGCCGTAGGTCTCGGTCTCCTCGTTGTACTGGGCGTAGGACGAGGCCACCGGGCTGAAGGCGGGCTGGCCCTGGCCGTCCAGCACGAGAGCGATGATCTTGTCGCGGTTGACCGCGTAGTTGAGCGCCTTGCGCACGCGGGGGTCGTCCATGGGCGCCATCTTGTGGTTGAACATGGCGAAGAAGACGCCGACGGCAGGCCGGCTGTAAATCTTGTAACCCTCCGTCGCCTCGATCTGGCGCAGCTTGTCCACCGGCACCGCCTCGGTGCCCGAGATGCAGTCCACGTCGCCGCTCAAGAGCGACGCGAGACGGGTCGCGTCCTCCGGAATCACCACGTACTCGACCCGATCGAGATAGGCCTTGCCCTCGTTGCTGTACCAGGGCGTGGCCCAGTTGTGCTCCTCGTTGCGCACGAGCGAGATGCCCTGGTCCGGGTCCCAGCGCTCGAACTTGAAGGGCCCGGTGCCGATGGGGTTGCGGCCGAAGGCATCGCCGTGGGCCTCGACGCCCGCCTTGCTGATGGGCGCGCAGTAGGAATAGCCGAGACCGACCCAGAGCGGCACGAAGGGATCGGTGTAGTGATAGGCGATCGTCATGTCGTCGATCACCTCGGTACCTTCGATGGGACCCAGCATCCACGAAGTGGGCGATGCCGTGGCTTCGGCGCGGTGGCGCTCCACGGTCCAGCGCACGACCTCGGCGTTGAAGGGCGAGCCGTCGTGGAAGTTGACGCCCTCGCGCAGCTTGAAGGTGACCGTCTTGCCCTCGTTGGAGAACTCCCAGCTCGTAGCAAGCCCCGGATAGACCGTGCCCGCCTCGTCGAGATAGATCAGCGAATCGTAGATCTGCCACGCGATCTCGTGGGCGACGAGAAGCGTGGTCTTCTGCGGGTCGAGGGTGTCCGATTCCTGGCCGCGCGCGATGCGGAGCGTGCCGCCCGGCTTGGCCGCATGTGCGCGCGGTATGCCGAGGCCCGCGAACGCTGCGACACCGCCCATCGCCGCGCTCGTCTTGAGGAAATCGCGCCTGCTCATCTGCGCCCAGGCCCTGGCGTAGGCGTAGGTCTTCTCCTCGAAGGTCATCTCTTCGAGAGGCTTCTTGTCCTCAGTGTCCGTCATCTCCCGTCTCCCTATCTTGCTTCGTCTTTGTTGTATGGAGCCTGAGGGTAGCGTACCCCGAATTTCTCGCCCCGGTCACGGCCGGCGTCCGCACGGGCGTAGCCCGAAGAAACGGCGGACTAAACTTCCACCCGCACGGCGCCCGCCGCGAGCGGCGCGAGCCGCGCCGGATCGAAGGGTGCGAGATCCACCGTCCTGGCTTCGCCCTCCGCGATCAGCTCCGCGACCGCCTCGCCGGTGGCCGGGCCGTTCAACATTCCCCAGACCGAGTGGGCCGTCGCCACGTAGGCGCCGGGCGCGCCGGGAACGGCGCCGATGAGCGGCAGCCCGTCCTCGACCACGGGGCGGTAGCAGGCCTGCTCGGCCAGCACGTCGGCACCGCCCAGGGCCGGCGCAAACTGCGCCGTCATGGCGCGAAGCCTGTCGCAGCCGCCCTCATCCGGCACCACCGCGGCCGGGTCCACGGGAAGCGGCTGCTCGCTGGAGAGGCCGCAGACGTAGGTCGTGCCGTCGGGCCGGGGCATGACCTCGGGCGAGGCGATGGTGCCGCCCCCGGTCTCCAGCTCCACGAAGAGCGCGTGGGGCACGGGCTCGGGCGCATAACGGAAGACCAGGCTGTGGCCCTTCAGGCCGTAGATCGCCGGCAAGGGAAGCCAGCGGCTCGCGAGCACCGACCAGGGGCCCATGGCGATGACGACCGCATCGCCCGTCAGCTCCTGCCCGTCCACCACGACGCCCCGCACGGCGCCATCGGCTTCCTGCACCACGCCGCTGACGGTGCCGATGGTCAACCGCGCCCCCCCGGTCAGCGCTGCCCGCATCATGGCGCCGGTGAAGGCGGCGGGGTCGACCTGCGCCGTGGTCTCGGCGGTACCGAGCCTGGCATGAACCGCCGCGCTGCCCGCGAGCCACTCGGGCGCCGCGAGCTTGCGGTAGAATCCCACGTCGCGGCGCGCGCTGCTCACCACGCCGAGCGTGTCGAGCCGCCGGTAGCCCCACTCGTCGTCGATGCGCCCGGCAAGCTCCGCGTGGAGTGCGAAGCTGCGCCTCGCCAGCGCCTCGACGGGCGAGCCATCGCACCAATCCAGCGCGAGGAACCCGCCCGACTTGCCGGAGGCCGCGTTGGCGATCCCGGTGCGCTCGATCACCGTGCACTCGATGCCGCGCCGGCTGAGGAAGTAGGCGATCGACGTGCCGATCACGCCGCCACCGCAGATCAACACCCGCATGCGAGCCTCGCGGCGGCCACTCCCGGCCGCATGGTGATCGACACGGCATCTCCAATCGCGTCAGCGGTGTTCAGCCTAGCGCCGGCCCGGCAGCGGTTGCAAAGGCAGGCCCCTCGGCTACAGTCGGCGCCCTTTGACCCCACGCACGGACGGACGCTCATGCTCAACCGCGAGGAACTGATCGCACTCGTCGAGGACGCCTACTTCCACAACGTCGACGGCAAGAACCTGGAGCCTGCGGTCGCGTGCTTCGCGGACGACGCCGAGCTCCGCATCCAGTCGGCCCACGTGAGCCACACCGGCCACGACCAGATCAGGCGCATGTTTCGCGACTTCATGGGGGCGACCAAGGTCATCTATCACGGCGACTTCACGCACGTCGTCGACGTGGAGCACCAGTGGATCGCCTCGCAGTTCGTCGCCCGCAACGACTACGACGACGGCCGCCACGTGGAGATGCGCAACTGCAACTTCTTCCAGGTCGAGGACGGCCGCTTCAAGCGCGTGACCATCTACATGACCGACGAGAACCCGCTGGTCTGACCCGGAACGGGCCGCCGTTCCTTGCGGCCCCTGGCCCTATTCGCCAGACTCGGCGCCGAAATCGCGAAGGAGGAGGCATGAGCGACCGCCCGCAGATCGACCCGCCCTATCTGCTCTTCCTCGGCGATGCGCGCGACGCGCTCGCCGCCAAGACCGCGCGCGGCGTGTTCGTCTTCCGCCCCGAGTGGTGCCTCGGCCAGCTCAGGCTGCCGGGATGCAAGCCCCGCCTCGACCTGCCCGAGATGACGGTTGAGGACGCGGCCGCCAAGGGCGCGAAGAGCCTCATCGTCGGCGTCGCCAACGCAGGAGGCGTGGTCAGCGAGAGCTGGATCGAGACCCTCGTGGCGGCGCTGGAAGCGGGTCTCGACGTCGCCAGCGGGCTTCACGTGCGACTCAGCGACCTGCCGGCGGTGCGCGATGCCGCCGAGACGAACGGCCGGCATCTCTTCGACGTGCGCCATCCGTCGCAGGAATTCAAGGTGGGCTCGGGCGTGAAGCGGGCCGGCAAGCGCCTGCTCACGGTGGGCACCGACGCGTCCGTCGGCAAGATGTACGCCACCCTCGCGCTGGAGGCCGAGTGGCGCCGGCGGGGCGTCCCCTGCACCTTCCGCGCGACCGGGCAGACCGGCATTTTCGTCGCCGGCCGCGGGGTCTCCGTCGATGCCGTCGTGGCGGACTTCATCTCCGGCGCTGCCGAGTGGCTCATGCCCGAGAACGACCCGGATCACTGGGACCTGGTCGAGGGGCAGGGCTCGCTCCACCACCCCTCCTACGCGGGCGTGACCCTCGGTCTGATCCACGGCGCCCAGCCGGATGCCATCGTGGTCTGCCACGAGCCGACGCGGACCAACATGCGGGGCCTGCCCGACTGGCCGCTGCCCACGCTCGGCGCGTGCATCGAGGCGAACCTGCAGGCGGCGCGGCTCACCAATCCCGACGTCGTGTGCGCGGGCATCTGCGTCAACACCGAGGCGCTGGGCGACGCGGAGGCCACCGCGCTGCTGGAGGAGCTGGGCGCGGCCCACGGCCTCCCCTGCGTCGATCCCATCCGCACCGGCGCGGGCCCCATCGCCGACCGCGTGCTCTAGGGACCGGGCCTCGTGGGGCGGCGCCTCTCCGTTCGCCTCGAGGCTTGGCCGCTCGCGAGCGCCTTTCGCATCTCCCGCGGCGCCAAGACCGAGGCGCGCGTCATCGTCGCCGAGATCGCCGACGGCCCCCATGCCGGCCGCGGCGAGGCGGTCCCCTACCCCCGCTACGACGAGACGCCCGAAGGCGCGCGGGAGGAGATGGAGAGCGTCCGGGACCCGGTCGAGGACGGGCTCACCCGCGAGGACCTTCTGGACGCGTTGCCGCCGGGTGCCGCGCGCAACGCGCTCGACTGCGCGCTCTGGGACCTGGAGGCGAAGCAGGCGGGCCAGCCGGCCTGGGCATTGGCTGGGCTCGAGGCGCCCCGGCCCTGCATCACCGCGGTCACGCTCAGCCTCGACACGCCTGAGAACATGGGCAAGGCCGCCGCCCAGCATGCGCACCTGCCCCTGCTCAAGCTCAAGGTCACCGGCGAAGGCGATGCGGAGCGCATCCGCGCCGTCCGCGAGAACGCCCCCGGCGCGCGGCTGATCGTGGATGCGAACGAGGGCTGGACGCCACCGATGCTGGACGATCTGTTGCCGGCCCTCGCAGCGCTTGGCGTCGAGATGGTGGAGCAGCCGCTACCTGCGGCGGACGACGTCGCGCTCGAAGGCCGGCGGCTCGCGCTCCCGCTTTGCGCCGACGAGAGCTGCCACACGAGTGCCGATCTGCCCCGTCTCAAGGGCCGCTACCCGATGGTCAACATCAAGCTGGACAAGACCGGGGGGCTGACGGAGGCGCTGGCATTGGCCAAGGAGGCGCAGACCATGGGCTTTCGAATCATGGTCGGCAGCATGGTCGGCACCTCGCTCGCCATGGCGCCGGCGGCGCTGCTCGCGGGCTACGCCGATTACGTCGATCTCGACGGCCCCCTGCTGCTGGCCCGCGACCGCACGCCCGGGCTCAGCTACGACGGCGCGGTGATGGCACCGCCCGAGCCCTCGCTCTGGGGATAGCGCGTCACGACTTCTTTACCAATTGACTTGTGGTAAAGACGATAGTATCGGTCGTCGGTACATTGCGTGCCTGAAAGGACGACCGCATGCCGCGCGTGAGCGCCAAGCGCCAGATCACGCTCCCCATCGATCAGTGCAGGGAAGTCGGGATCGGGCCGGGGGACGAGGTCCGCAGCTACGTTGCCGATGGCCGCATCACCATCGTGCGAAAGATGCCCGGCGCGGCCAGGGGATTCCTGCGGCATGTCGTAGGCGACCCCACCGTTAGCGACGAGGAGTCGCTAGAGGACGCGCTTGACGAGTCGACGTCTTGATCGCCGTCGATACCAGCGTCCTGCTCCGCTATCTGCTGCACGACGACGAGGCCCAGGCGGCACGCGCGGACGCCGTTTTCGACGCCGGGAAGACGGTCCTGATCACCGACGTCGTCCTCGCGGAAACCGTGTGGACGCTCTCCGGCCGCAAGTATCGGCTGCCAAAGGCCGGGCTGGTGGCCGTCCTCGAACGCCTGTTCAGCGAGCCGAATATCCGTTTCGAGGACGATCAGGTGGTTTGGCGCGCCCTGCAGGCGTACCGAAGCGCCACGCCGGCCGACGAAGCAAGGTCGACGAAGGGCGCCGGTTTCGCCGATGCGCTGGTCGTGTTCAAGGCGCAGCAGATCGCGTCGGACTCCGGCGAGAGGTTCGACGGCGTCTACACGTTCGACGCGGCCATGGGGCGGCTGCCGCACACCGCAGCGCTTTAGAGCGTGTCCGTTATTGACGGACTCGCGACAGGCCGCGACTGCGGCCCGCCGCTCCTGCGGCGCCCTCGCGGAGGCGCCGGCCGCAGGCCGGCTGCCGTGAGCGAAGAATTGCTAGAGCCTATCCGTCCAAGACGGATAGGCTCTAGTTCTCAGTTCTTTTCGGGGCTGTAGCCTTGTTTCCCCTTGCCCGATCTGAAATTCTGGCCGCAATTCAGGGACGCCCGGCCGGGACCGGGCCGGCGCAGCGAGGGAGGCAATGGGCCGCCTGTTGGACCTCGGGGAGCGGGTGGAGCTTGTCTCCATGGACCCGCACTTCCACGACATCAGCATCTCCCTCTACCGCAGCGTCGGAGAGGGCGGCGCCTCCGCCTATCTCGCCCACAGCTACAGCGGGAAGGAGGGCGCTGCCGGGCGGCTGGCCTTCGTGATGCGTGCCATGGCGGTCATGGGCGGCATGGTGCCCGCGCCGGGCCAACCGGACCGCCTCGCCTTCGCCTGCGGCGCCGAGCACCGGGCGGCGGTGAAGCGGCTCTTCCTCGAAGCATGCAAGGTAGCGCCGGGCGCCGACGTCGCCGCGCTGCCCATGAGCATCTACGACAAGAAGAACGACCTCACGATCGGCGCGACCGCCACGGGCTCGGGCGCCTACCGGCTCGCAGCCGACGTCGGCGCGGCCGACGACAAGGTGGCGCGGCGCGTGGACGGCGTCACGCGCGGGCTCATCAAGCTGGCGGAGATGGAAGCCGGCGCAGAGACGGGCGAGGCCCGCTTCGCCTGCGGCGTCGACCACGACGAGCTGGTGGGCCTCCTGCTCGGCCGGGCGCTCAACGTCCGCGCCGCCATGCGCGAGGCGGAGGCGGCGGCGGCACGCGGCGTCCTCGCCGCGCCGAGCGCGCAACAACAGACCTGAGGGTCGGGAGCGGAAGCGATGACGGACGTATCGGCAATGCCTTCGATGACCAGCCGCGAGCGGGTGCTTGCGGCGCTGGGCCGCAAGCCGGTGGACCGCACGCCCGTGTGCAACCCCACCTCGGTCGCGACGGTGGAGCT
>JAPPMY010000237.1 GCA_028818855.1 Rhodospirillales bacterium | reverse complement strand
ACTTGGTGAAGCCGATCTCCGTGTAGAAGACGAGCGACATGCGCCCCATGAAGGCCTCGCCGATCTTGAACAGGAAGACGAAGCCCAGAACCGCCAGGGCGATCGCGACTCCGTTCTTCGCGAAGAAGCGCATGAGGGGGCCGACGACCGTGCCGCCGAGCCAGGCCGCGGCACGACCGAGCGGGCCGGACATCCGCAAGCGGGCGGCGATGCGCTCCTCGTCCTCGGCCTGGGCGGCGAGGCGTTCCGCCGCCGTCGCCTCGCGCACGAACAGGAGGCCGACGTTGCAGAGGACAACCACGATCCCGAGCACGAGAAACGTCGCCTGCCAGTAGTTCTCGACGCCTTCGGACTGGAACCCCCCGGCCGTCTCCAGCGCGACGATGCCGCCCAGCTTGAAGCCGCTCCACCAGCCGACGACCGCGACAGCCGCGCCAGCCGCCATCGCTTCGCCTTCCGACTTCCCGATCTGCTCGATCCGGAGCGCGTCGATGGCGATGTCCTGGGTCGCGGACGCGACGGCGATGGCGAGACCGACGGCGATGACGGAACCCAGGCTTTCGGAGGGGTCCAGCGCGCTCCACAGAACGAGACACACCAGGACCGCAGCTTGCAGGACGAGGATCCAGGCGCGTCGCTGGCCGATTCGGCGCGAAAGCCACGGCAGTTCCACGCGGTCGATAAGCGGGGCCCAGAGAAAGTTGAACGCGTAGACGCCGAAGATGAGGCCCGCCCAGCCGATGGTGCTGCGGCTGAGGCCATCCTCCGTGAGCCAGAGGGTGAGGCCGGTCCCGATGAGAACCCACGGAAAGCCGCTGATGATCCCGAGAAGGAGGATGCGGGCCATCCGCCGCTCGAAATAGACGGCGAGCGATTCCGTCAGTCCCTGCACGACGACCCCTGGGCGACTCGGTGCGCGATCGCGTCAGACCATAGCGAGACGCTACGCGCCCGGCCAATGACGCGCCCTCACCACCGCGTGAGCACGCGGGGCCGGGCGCCCCGCGCTATTGCGCAGGGCGCGGGCACCGGGGTTGTAGGCGCCGCCCCGCGCCAACGAGAGCGCGGAGGCCACCCAAGAAGCTAGAAGGGGTAAGGGTGCGGGGTATATCCCGGGTCCTGCCGGGCCCGCACCTCGCGATGATGATGGCCGATCACGGCGCGG
The DNA here is from genome assembly GCA_028818855.1 of Rhodospirillales bacterium. Taxonomy (GTDB): domain Bacteria; phylum Pseudomonadota; class Alphaproteobacteria; order UBA828; family UBA828; genus WTGU01. The sequence continues at coordinate 12,136 of JAPPMY010000237.1, read as the reverse complement.
ACGTGATCAAGATCGAGGACCCGAAGAGCGGCGATCCCGCGCGCGTGATCGGACCCGCGGAGGGCGGCCACACGGTCTATTTTCGCAACGCGAACCGGGGCAAGCGGAGCTTCGCGGTCGATCTCAAGAGCGAGGCCGGGCGCGGGGCCTTCATGCGGCTGGCCGAGAGCGCCGACGTGATTCTCGAGACCTTCCGCCCCGGCGTGGTCGAGCGCCTCGGAATCGGCTACGAGGCCGTCTGCGCCCGCGCGCCGCAGGTCGTCTACGCGTCCATCTCCGCCTTCGGCCAGTCGGGCCCTTACCGCGACCGCCCGGCCCACGACCTCAGCGTCAACGCCCTGGCCGGTGTCGCGAGCCTCAGCGTCGACGCAGATGGCAAGCCGGCCATGGCGTGCCTGCCGCCGTCTGACATGGGAGGCTCGCTCATGGCGCTTGCCGGCATCCTCATGGCCCTGCTGCGGCGCCAGACCACCGGGCGCGGCGACTGCCTCGACCTCTCCATGTTCGACACGGTGGTGTCCTGGACGCCGCACGTCGCCGGCCGCGTGTTCGCCGAGGGCTGCGCGCCGGACCCCTCATCCCAGCGCACGCAAGGCGGCGCCGCGTTCTACCGCCCCTACCGCACCAGGGATGGCCGCTACATCACCCTCGGCGGCGGCGAGATGAAGTTCGTCGAGGGCTTCCTGGAGGCGGTGGGGCGGCCCGACCTGATCCCTCTCGGCCGCGAGCCCGCCGGCCCGGCGCAAGCGCCGCTCCATGCCTTCCTCGAAGAGACCTTCGCCCGGCGCACCCGGGCCGAATGGGTCGACTGGTTCGCGGGCCGCGACATCTGCTTCGCGCCGGTGCTCGACCTCAAGGAAGCCTTCGACGATCCCCACCTCGCCGCGCGCGACATGGTCATGCGGGACGGCGACGGCGCCTCCCATCTCGGCATCCCGATCAAGTTCCGGGAAGAGCCGGGGCAGATCGACCCGGCGGTGCCTGCGCTCGGCCAGCACAGCACCGCGATCCTGCGCGAGATCGGCTACGACGAGGCGGAATGCGCGGCGCTCGCCCGGGAGGGCGTCATCCGACAGGCGGAATAGCGTCAGGCCGCAGCCGCGCCCCGCCCCTCGCCCAGAGCGTCTCCGCGTAGAGCGGAAACGCTCTGGGCATTTGTCGCTCACGGCAGCCGGCCCGCGGCCGGCGCCTCCGCGAGGGCGCCGCATTCGCGGCGGGCCGCTGTCGCGACCTGGACCGCGTCCGTCAAGAACGGACGCGCTCCAGCAGGCGGATAATCTCCGCCGTGGGCTTCACGTGACAGAAGTTGCCGTCGAGGTATTCGACGGCGTTGGCGTGGCCGCTCGGCGACATGGCGGCGCAGGAGTCCTCGGGCATCAGGCAACGGAAATCGAGGTCGCCCGCCAGCCGGATCGTCCCCTCCACGCAGCTGTTGGTGAAGATGCCGCTCACCACGATGGTGGTGATCCCCTTCACGCGCAGCAGGTGCTCGCAATTGGTGGAGGGGAATACCGCCGAGCCGCTCTTGGTCAGGACGATGTCGCCGTCCTCCGGCGCGAGCGGCGCGAGAATCTGGGCGTCCTTCGAATCGACGGTCGTGACCACGCCGAAATGCCGGTGGCGCCAGGTCTGGTCCGAGCCGTCGCCCACCAGCGAAGCGCAGCGCGTGTAGATCACCGGCGCCTCCGCGCTGCGGAAGGCCGCGATGAGCTGCACGAGATGGGGCACCACCACACGGTCGATCCGGTCGAGGTAATAGGAGAGGTCGTCCTCGAGCCCCGCCTCGATGATCCGCTTGCAGAGGCCGTAGTCGCGGTGGGCCTGCTGGTAGGTCATGTCGATCACGATGAGCGCGGTCTTCTCCGCCTCCACCGGGAACTCGGGGATGCGCGCGAAGCTCCACCAGGCGCTCCACCCCTCCTTGACGTTGCCCCTCTCGCTCTCGCCCATCGCGCACCTCACCTGTCGGCCGCCAAACTCCGTTCCCGCACCATAACGCGCCGGTCGTTATCGCGCAGCCGTGCCGGCGTCATGGCGACAGCGCTCATGCGCTGACCCAGGGATCGGTGATCTCGATACCCATGCCCGCGAAGTCCCGCACGTTGCGCGTGGCCAATGCCAGACCATGCGCACGGGCGATCGCCGCGATCTGGCAATCGGCCTGAGAAACGGGCCGGCCGACGCTGCGGCGCGCGGCGGCAATCTCCGCGTAGGCGCGCGCAGCCGCGCTATCGAACGGCAGCACACGACCCGAGAAATCTTCGCACATGAGCCCGTCGATCGCCGCTGCGAGCGCCTCCCGCCGCCGGCCCGCCGGCATGATCGCCACCCCGAAACGGATCTCGGCTTCGCCGATGCTCGAGAAATGCAGGTGCGCCGCCCGGTGCCCGGCCACCCAAGTCTCAACCGAGGGATCGGGCATCGGGCGCATCAGTTCCGAAACGACATTCGTGTCCAGGACGTACATGGAGAGCCGTCAGTCCAACTCGGGAGGGTTTCGCGCGGGCTCGCGCGGCGGGAGTTCCAGCTCCACCCCGCCGAGAGGGGCGAAACGCGCGCGGATGGCGGCGGCGAGGTTTTCCGGCCCGGCGCCGGACGCGACCGCCTCCCGCAGGATGACCCGCGCCTCCTCTTCCATCGAGCGACCGTTCTCGGCTGCCCGCAGGCGCAGGCGCGTCTTCACCCCGTCGTCGAGCTTGCGGATCGTGATGCTCGCCATCGCGCCGACTCCACCCCATCAGAGTCCGTGCAGCCTACGCAATGATTGCAATGCAATCAAACGCTCGATGCGCGAAGGGAGCACATGACTGCGCTCGGCGCATCGCAGCAGTTCGTGGCATAGTGGGGCCGTGCCGGCGCCCGCGCAGCCGGGCGCCCCGCTACCCTCCCCGGCTGTCGTCTGCTTGCCGGATTTCCCGACACCATCGCCTCACTCGAGCCGCCATTGATGATCCTGCCGCGCCGGTTGAGCGAGCTACTGGGCGATCGCCGCTTCCTGCGGCTCTGGCTCATCGGTCTCTTCAGCATGGGCTCGCGCTGGCTGGAGATGCTGGTGGTCGGCATCTTCGCCGTGGAGACGACGGGATCGCCGGTGCTGGTCGCGCTGCTCGTCATCATGCGCATGCTGCCGCTCGCCGTGTTCGGCTCCATCGTCGGCACCTTCGCCGACCGCCTGGCCCCGCGCTTCCTCCTCTCCTGCTCGCTGGTCGTCGCGACGATGGTCTCGCTCGCCGTCCTCGCCCTCGCCCTCTCCGGCGTCGCCTCTTACTGGCACGTGGCGCTCGGAACCTTCCTCTCGGGCGTCGTCTGGACCACGGACATGCCGGTCAGGCGCCGGCTGATCGGCGACGTCGCCGGAGTCTCACGCATGGCGTCGGCCATGAGCCTCGACAGCGCGACGAGCAACGCGATGCGCCTGATCGGCCCGCTCTTCGGCGGATTGCTCTACCAGTGGCTCGGCCTCGGCGGCGCCTTCGGCCTGGCGGCGGCGCTCTACGCGGTTTGCCTGATCCTGGTGCCGGGCGTGCCCCGGGCGTTCGTCACCTCCGGCGTCGGCCAGCGCTCCGCGAGGATGCTGGGCGACCTGGGAGACGGCTTCCGCTACCTCGGCCGCGAGCCGGAGATCCGCCGCGTCCTCTACGTCACGGTGATCTTCAACATCTGGGGATTCCCCTTCGTCTCAATGATTCCGGTCATCGGCACGGAGAAGCTCGGCCTCAGCGCCGCCGCCATCGGCGCCCTGGCCGCGCTGGAAGGCGGCGGCGCCTTCGCCGGCGCCCTGCTGATCGCCGCCATCGGCGTCCGGCCGGGCTGGTACCGACGCCTCTACTTCTTCGGGACCGCCAGCTACTCCGCCTTCGCCTTCGTCGTGGGCTGGATGACGGAAACCCCGCCGCTTGCCGTGGTCATCTTCATGGCCGGCCTTGCCGCAGCCGGGTTCTCGACCATGCAGACCACGCTGATCTACGGAATTGCGCCGCCGGAGATGCGGGGCCGCATGCTCGGCATTCTCTCCCTCACCATCGGCGCGGGCGTGATCGGCTTCACCAACATCGGCCTCATGGGCGAACTCTTCGGCGGCGCCAACGCGGTGCGTATCGTCGCTGCGGAGGGCCTGGTCGCCGCCCTCGTGCTCGGCCTCCGCTGGCCGAGACTCTGGCGCGACGGCGACGGTCCGTGACCGTTGCAGAAGCGGACACGAACAGCGTATGGTTGCGCAACCCGCAAGCGAACGCGGGAGGACCAAAGCGGAAGGCGAGACCGCGATGGAGATTGCGGAACGGACAGAGGGAACGGCGGTCGTCGTCTCCCTGAACGGACGGCTGGACGGCGTGACCGGGCCGGACCTGGAGGCGAGCATCGGCGCGATCGTCGAGCGAGGGGACGTGCGCGTGGTGCTGGACTGCGAGCGGATGGAGTACGTCAGCAGCGCCGGCCTGCGTGTCCTGCTGATCAGCGCCCGGAAATGCCAGCAGGGCGGCGGAAAGCTGGCCCTTGCCTCGCTGAAGCCCGAGTGTCGCTCGGTCCTGGAAATGAGTGGTTTTCTTTCGATCATCGACTGCCACGAATCGAGCGAGGCCGCGCTCGCTGCAGTCGCTTGAAGCGCGGCCCCATGAGGGGCTGGCCCTCTTCCTGACCTCGGGAAACGGTTGATGCTGACATTCTACGAAGAGATCATGGTGCTCCTTCTCCATGATGAGAACGGCACCTTCCTGCCGGTCAGCGAGCACACCCTGAACCGCGCGCTGACGGGCGCGGTCCTCATGGACCTGGCGTTCGCCAACCGGATCGACACCGACCCGGAACGGCTGGTGGTGATCGATTCCGCGCCGACGGGCGATGCCCTGCTCGACCGCACGCTGGCGCGGATTGCGGGCGAATCCGCAAGCGCCGACAGCAGGACGTGGATCGAGACGCTGTCCGCCGAGGAAGCATCGGCGGAGCAGAGCGCGACGATCCGCTCGACGGCGCTCGACAAGCTGGTGGAACGCGGCGTGCTGGAGCGCCGGGAGGAGAAGTTCCTGTGGGTCTTCCGCTCCCGCCGCTATCCCACCATCGACGGCAAGGTCGAGCAGGAGGCGAAGAAGCGCATCGCCGACGTGCTGTTCACGGACGAGATCCCGGACCCGAGGGACGTGGCCCTGATCTGCCTCGTGGATAGCTGCAACATCCTGCCGACGATCTTCTCGAAGCGGGAGATCGACCGCGTCGATACGCGTATCGAGCAGCTCCGGAAGATGGACCTGATCGGCCGCGAAATGGCCGGCGCCATCGCCGACATCGAGCGGGCCATCGCCATCGCGGCGGCGCACACGTTCTAGCCACTTGATCGCGAAGTTCGTGTGAATTGACGAGGCGCCTCCGCCACGTCATGGCCGGGCTTGTCCCGGCCATCCACGCGTTCGCCCGCTCCGACGGACCCGCCGAGAGAGATGGATGCCCGCAACAAGTGCGGGCATGACGAATGGGGGTGGCCGCTCCGCGAAGGCCACTCGATCAACCCGAAGTAAAGCGAACTTCAGAATCAGGACATAGGCCTCGGAGCGCAAGCCGGTCGGCCTCGTCAGGGGGATGTTTGACGGGGTCGCTCATCTGAGGAGAGACTGCGGGCAACCTCCGCCGGCCCTTTCTCTGCGGCCGCCGAAAGCTCGCGCAGCCAGCGGCGATAGGCCAGCGAGACCGCGTCGGTCGGCACGGACTTCTCGCCGCCTGGGCCCGGAATCTCCGGCGGGTCCTGCGCCTCGATCACCGGGAGATCCTCGCTGAGCACGAGATCCTGGAAATCGAGATGCGGGCGGTCGTCGCCGTCCCTGTCGGCGGTGCGGCTCGTGAACCAGAAGCTGCGGCAGGTCCCGGACTCGACCGGCGACGCCGTCATCCAGAGCTGGCCGCGTTCGCCGTCCGGGAAGAAAAGTTCCAGGTTGACCGTGAACGGCATCCAGAGGCGGTAGGCGGTCGGCGCCATCAGGGCGACATCGGGAAGGTCCATGTCCGGCTCGGGCTCGAAGCGGAAGCGCAGCTCGCCACCGACGCGGGCTGTTTCCGCGATCGGCACAGCCGTGTGCCGGCGGTCGCCGAGCGAGCCGTCATGGACGAACGGGAAGTGCGCGAGGTCGACGAAGTTCTCGAGCCGGCGGCCGGCGGACGTGGGCCACGTGTAGGGCTTGCCCTGGACGCAGCGGAACGCCGCGTCGCCCCAGGCCGGGCATCCCGGAATCCGCGTCTCCGCGCCCGCTTCGAGACGCAGCCAGACGAGATCGTAGGCGACCTCGGCCTCGATCCTGCGCAAGCGGAAGCTGGACGGGATCGTGTAGTCCGGCATCGCGGGAATCTCGACGCACGCGCCCTCCGCATCGTAGAGCCAGCCGTGATAGGCGCAGCGCAGCCCGCCCGCCTCCACGCTGCCCACCGTGAGCCGGGTCGAGCGATGGATGCAGCGGTCCGGGAACGCGGCGACGGTGCCGGCGATCGCGGCGACGACGATCGGCTCGCCCAGCAGCGTGACCGCGAGCGGCCGGCTCTCTGCTGCGGCCGCGTCGAGTTCCGAGAGCGTGCAGACCGGGTGCCAGAAGTAACGCCACGCGCTGTCGTCCAGCCAGGTCATCCTCGTCCTCCGCCCTTTCGCGCGGGCCTGCGAGCGTCGGCCCAAACCATGGTGCGGTGGACCGGCTGCGGCGCGCCCGTCACAGTCGGTCCATGCAGCACGACAGCCATCAGGTCGCCACGGGCGGCAAGCGCGAGCGCTCCGAACGGCAGCAGCCGGCGCCGGCGCATGGCGCCCTGACTGCCGTGCCTCCGTCTTCACCGAAGGCAGGCGGCGGCGGTGGCCCCATGCACCGCCAGAATGTCCCGCTTTGCCTCACTTTATCCCGCCAAGAATCCCACTTTGTCCCACTATATCCCGCTTGGAATCCCACTTTGTCCCGCTTTATCTCGGCTTATCTCGCCTTGTCCCGGCAATTAACGGAAAGACGTCGACAACGGGATCCCTGCTGCGCCGCTACGCCCCCGGCGGATGGGATGCCCGAGAGCGAACACGAACGTCGGAAGGCGCCCTCCGGAAGCGCGGCGGGGCGAGGAGGCAGGCTCAGGCGTCGGGCAGACGGTAATCCTCGAACATTTCGCGAAGGCGCGACTTCTGGATCTTGCCGGTGGCGGTGAGCGGCAGCTCGTCGACCAGCACCACGTCGTCGGGCAGCCACCACTTCGCGACCTTGCCGGCGAGGTAGCCGTTGATGGTCTCCTTGTCGGGGCTGCGGCCGTCGCGGGGGACGACCACCATGAGCGGCCGCTCCTCCCACTTGGGATGGAAGACGCCGATGACGGCGGCCTGCTTCACGTCCGGGTGGCCCATCGCCGCGTTCTCGAGGTCGATGGAGCTGATCCACTCGCCGCCCGACTTGATGACGTCCTTGGTGCGGTCGGTGATGCGCATGAAGCCGTGCGTATCGAGGGTGGCGACGTCGCCGGTGGGGAACCAGCCGTCCTCGTCGAGCCGGTCCCCGCCCTCGCCCTTGAAGTAGCCGCTGGCGGCCCAGTTGCCGCGCACCCACATGTCGCCGAAGGTCTTGCCGTCGCGCGGCACCGGCGCGCCGTCCTCGCCGGTGATCGCAAGCTCGAGGCCGAACTGCACGCGGCCCTGCTGGGCGAGGACTGCCCGGCGTTCCTCGGCGCCGAGCGCGTCGATGGCGGGCGTCGCGGTCGCCATCGTGCCGAGCGGCGAGGTCTCGGTCATGCCCCAGAGCTGGTGCACGGTCACGCCGTAGGGGTCGGCCAGCCGCTCGATCATCGAGCGCGGCACCGCCGAGCCGCCGATGGCGACCCGCTCCAGGCTCTCCACCTGCTTGCCGCTCTCGTCGAGGTGGTCGATCAGCATGGTGAAGACCGTGGGCACGCCGAGCGCGAAGGTCACGCCCTCGCCCTCGATCAGCTCCTGCAGGCTTTGGCCGTCCATCTTCGTGCCCGGCAGCACCAGGCCGGCGCCGGAGAGGCAGCCGAGATAGGGCAGCGACCAGGCGTTGCCGTGATACATCGGCGCGATCGGCATGAGCACGTCGTGCGCCGATATGCCCATGGCGCTGTTCTGGCAGGCGGCCATGGCGTGCAGCAGGGTCGAGCGGTGGCTGTAGAGCACGCCCTTGGGGTTGCCCGTGGTGCCGGAGGTGTAGCAGAGCGAGGACGCGGCGCGCTCGTCGAAGAGCGGCCACGCGTAGTCCTCGCTCTCGCCCGCGAGCAGGGTCTCGTAGCAGGAGACGTTGGGGAGCGAGGTCTCGGGCATGTGCTCCTCGTCGGTCATCACGACGACGTGCTCGACCGTCGAGAGCTGGTTCGCGATGCGCTCCACCAGCTCCACGAAGGTGAGGTCGACGAACAGCACGCGGTCCTCGGCGTGGTTGATGATGTAGACGATCTGCTCGGTGAAGAGCCGGGGGTTCACCGTGTGCAGGACGGCGCCCATGCCGGAGACGCCGTAGAAAAGCTCCAGGTGGCGGTGGCCGTTCCAGGCGAGCGTGCCGACGCGCTCGCCCTGGCGCACACCGAGCCGGCCCATGAGCCCGGCGACGCGTCGCGCGCGCCGCTCGCACTCGGCATAGCCGTAGCGGTGGATCGGCCCCTCGACGGTGCGCGAGACCACCGGGCGGTCGCCGTGATACTCCGCAGCGTAGCGGATCAGCGACGAGATCATCAGCGGGATCTCCTGCATCAGGCCGTGCATGGCTCCTCCTCGAACTCGGTCGGCCGGGGCTCGCGCCCCCGCGCCATTATCGACTGCCGCGGCGCCGGTCGAAAGACTTTCGCGTGTGCGGCTGATATTCTCGCCGACCGCGCGGGTCGCGGCATTCGTCACGCCATGGCGCGAGACATCGGGGAGGAGAGGATCGTGAAACTGGAGGGAAAGACTGCGCTTGTCACCGGCGGCTCCTCAGGCATCGGCGAGGCGATCGCGCTGAGATTTGCCGCCGAGGGCGCGCGCGTTGCCGTGGCGGGTTCCTCGGACCTGTCTAAGGCGCAAGCCGTGGTGGACAGGATCGAGGCGGCGGGCGGGCAGGCGCAAGCGTTCGTGGGCGACGTGCGCAATGTCGGCGCGGTCAAGGCGCTGGTTGCCGACGTGAAGGCGGCCTTCGGGCGCATCGACATCCTGGTGAACTCGGCCGGCATCTTCGAGCCGAACTTCGTCGGCGAGACCACCGAGGACCAGTACGACGCGATGATGGACATCAACGTCAAGGGCTCGTTCTTCGCCATCAACGAGGTCGCGCCCATCATGATCGCCCAGGGCGGCGGCAAGATCGTCAATCTCTCGTCCGTCTGCGGCAACATGGGGTTCAAGACCTTCTCCGTCTATTGCGCGACGAAGGCGGCGATCAACCTTCTCACCCGCTCGCTGGCGCTGGAGCTGAGCCCCCACGACATCGCGGTGAACGCGATCCTGCCCGGCAACACGGCGACGCCGATGAACGTGAAGATCCGCACCGAGCCGCAGTTCGAGGGCATGCTGGAGGGCATGAAGGAGATCACGCCGAGCAACCGCCTCTATTCGGATGCCGACGACATGGCATCGGCCGCGCTCTTCCTCTGCTCGGACGACGGCCGCGCCGCCCACGGCTCGCTGATGCTGCTGGACGAGGGCATCTCCTGCGGCGTCTGAGCGCCCGGCATGGATACGGGAGTGGAGGGCGTCCCGGCGGGCAAGTTGCGCTCGGTGGTGACCTATCTGGCGATGGAGGCCCCGCCGCCGGAGGAGCCCCCTCCCCCGCCGTCCGGCGTCGCGATCACGCGGTGGCGGGCCATGCCGACCGCCGATTACCTGCGGCTCTACCACGCGATCGGCGACGACTGGCTGTGGTGGAGCCGGCTCACGTGGGACGAGGCCCGGCTCACCGCCCACCTCGCGGAAGACGAGACGGAGGTCTACGTAGTCGAGGCCGGCGGCGAGGAGATCGGCCTCATCGAGCTGAACCTGCGTCCTGCGCCGGATATCGAGCTGCGCTATTTCGGCGTGATCCCGTCGTGGATCGGCAAGGGTCTCGGCGGTTGGATGCTCACCCACGCCATCGCCGCCGCCTCGCAACACCGGCCGCGCCGCATGATCCTCAACACCTGCACCTACGATCACCCCGGCGCGCTGGCCTTCTACCGGCGGCGCGGCTTCGCCGTCACCCATAGCGAAGTCGAAATCGTCGACGACCCCCGGCTCGTCGGCCTCATCCCCCGCGACGCGGCGCCCCATGTGCCGCTCGCGGGCCGGCCGAGGGCCGATGGGGCAGGCTTGTCGCCCGTCTCCACCACTCGCTAGATTGGACCCATGACCGACACGAAAAGCGACGCGGCGGCGCAGGCCATCTGGAAGGCCTGGTGCGGCCATCACCTGATCGACGGGCTGCCCGAGACATGCCGCCCCGACACCTCCACAGAGGGCTACGCCGTGCAGGAGGCGCTCGCGCGCATCGCCGGCGCCCGGCCCGTCGGCTGGAAGATCGCGGCCACCAGCGAGGCCGGCCAAACGCACATCGGCGTGGACGGCCCGCTGGCCGGACGGCTCTGGGAAAGCAAGCTCCACCGGAGCGGCACGAAGCTGCCGGCCGGCCACCTCCACATGGCGGTGGTCGAGGCGGAGTTCGCGTTCCGCCTGGGAAGGGACCTGCCCGGCGGTGAGGGCGCGTACACGGTGGATGCGGTGATGGACGCGGTGGCGGCGCTGCACCCGGCCATCGAGATTCCGGATTCGCGTTACCGGGACTTCACGGTCGTGGGCGCGGCCCAGCTCATCGCCGATAACGGCTGCTCGGAATACTGTGTGCTGGGGCCGGAGGCGCCGGCGGACTGGCGCGGCGTGGACCTCGCCCAGCACCCCGTGGTCGTCTCGGTCGACGGCGAGGAGGCCGCGACCGGCAAGGGAGCCAATGCGCTCGGCGACCCGCGCATCGCGCTCACCTGGCTCGCCAACGACCGCGTGCGCCACGGCGTGCCGCTGGCGGCCGGCGAGGTCGTCATCACCGGCACCTGCATCTTGCCGGCGCCGATCAGGCACGCGAAGCACGTGCGCGCGGACTTCGGCGCGCTCGGCTCGGTCGAGGTGGCCCTGGCTTCCTTTTAGCTCCCGTCGGTACCGGCCGCGCCGCGGCGCCCCGATTGACCCCCGCCCGCGCCGGTGAATAATCGGCGCCGATCCAAGCGGCGGGAGCACGCGGTGGGCCGACTTGCGACCGATATCGGCGGGACCTTCACGGATCTCGTCCACTTCGACGAGGAGACCGGCGCGCTCAGCGTCGCCAAGGCGCTCAGCACGCCGGACGATCTCACGCGGGGCGTGCTGGATACCATCGACCAGGCCGGGATCGAGGCCGATGCCGTGGACTACTTCGTCCACGGCGGCACGACGGTGATCAACGCGATCACCGAGCGGACGGGCGCCAGGACCGTGCTGGTCACCACGGAGGGCTTCCGCGACGTGCTGGAGATCGCGCGCGGCAACCGCCCCGATCTCTACAACCTGCGCTACCGCAAGGAGGTGCCCTTCGTGCCGCGGCGGCTCCGCTTCGAGGTGCGCGAGCGGGTCGATGCCAGGGGCCGCGTCAAGGTGCCGCTCCATCTCGAGGACCTGGACCGCGTGATCGCGGTGTGCCGGGCCGAGGGGGTGGAGGCCATCGCCATTCAGTACCTCCACTCCTACGCCGCGCCCGAACACGAGGAGGAAACGGCGGCGTATCTGCGCCAGCGCCTCGATGGCGTGGCGGTCACCGCCTCCCACGAGATCACGCGCGAGTGGCGCGAATACGAGCGGGCGAACACGGCGGTGCTCAACGCCTATGTGCAGCCCATCGTGCAGCGCTACTTCGACACGCTGGAGGCGGGCCTCGACGCGCTCTCCCTCGACTGCCCGATGATGGCGATGCAGTCGAACGGCGGCACCACGAGCTTCGGCTGGGCCAGGGAGCACCCGATCACCTTGCTCGAATCGGGGCCGGCGGCGGGCGTCAACGGCGCGGCCCTGATCGGGCGCCTCTGCGACGAGCCCAACGTGATCTACCTCGACATCGGCGGCACGACGGCCAAGTGCTCCACCATCGAGGACGGCGCGCCCAAGGTCACCACCGACTACCGGCTGGAAGCGACGCGCATCCGCTACGGCTAC
>JAPPMY010000227.1 GCA_028818855.1 Rhodospirillales bacterium | reverse complement strand
ACATCGCGCGCCACGTCGACTCCACGGTGCACAAGTTCGAGGAGTGGGGCCTTCCCATCATGAGGGACCCGGAGACCGGGCGATACCAGCGCGAAGGCAAGTGGCAGATCATGATCCACGGCGAGAGTTACAAGCCGATCGTCGCCGAGGCTGCGCGCAAGGCCGCCAGCCAAGTCTACAACCGGATCATGGTGACCCACCTGCTGGCGGACCGGGCGAAGCCCGGCCGCGTCGCGGGCGCGGTCGGCTTCAACGTCCGGACCGGGGATTTCCACGTCTTCCGCGCCAAGGCCGTGATCGTCTCTGCCGGCGGCGCGTCGCACATCTTCAAGCCGCGCGCGGTGGGCGAAGGCATGGGGCGCACCTGGTACGCGCCCTGGAGCAGCGCGTCGGCCTATGCGCTGCCGATCCTGGTCGGCGCCAAGATGACCCAGATGGAGAACCGGATCGTCCTGACCCGCTTCAAGGACGGCTACGGGCCGGTCGGCGCCTACTTCCTCCACCTCAAGACCTACACCGAGAACGCCTACGGGGAGGAGTACGAGTCCAAGTGGTACGACCAGACCAAGGCGCTGGTCGGCGACTACATCGACATGCACCCGGTGCCGACCTGCCTGCGCAACCATGCCTTCCTGGAGGAGGTCAAGGCCGGCCGGGGCCCCATCCGCATGGTGACGAAGGAGGCCTTCGCCGACCCGCACAAGGAGCAGGTCGGCTGGGAGAATTTCCTGGGCATGACCATCGGGCAGGCGGTGGTCTGGGCGTCTCAGAACATCGATCCCAAGCACACCAATCCGGAGCTGACCACGTCAGAGCCCTACGTCATGGGCTCGCACGCGACTTGCTCGGGCGCCTGGGCGAGCGGGCCGGAAGACTGCGCGCCTGCGGACTACCAGTGGGGTTACAACCGGATGATGACCGTCGACGGGCTGTTCGGCGCCGGCGACACCATCGGCGGCTCCGCCCACAAGTTCTCGTCGGGCTCCTACACGGAAGGCCGGATCGCCGGCAAGGCGGCGGTCAACTACGTCAACGACCTCAAGGGCGAGCAGCCGCAGGTCAGCGAGCAGGAGTACGAGGACCTCAAGAGGGCGATCTACCAGCCGCTGGAGACCTACCGCATCGGCCGCAACGAGATCGTGGCGGGCACGGTCTCGCCGAGCTACATGCTGCCGCTCCACGGCCTCCAGCGTCTCGAAAAACTCATGGACGAGTACGTGGGCGGCATCAGCGCCCACTACACCACGAACGAGCCCATGCTCAGCCGCGGGCTGGAGCTGCTGGGGATGCTGAAGGAGGACCTGAACCATCTCGGCGCCGAGGATCTCCACCAGCTTCAACGGGCCTGGGAGCTGCACCACCGGGTGCTGGCGTCCGAGGCCGTGATCCATCACACGCTGTTCAGGACGGAGACGCGATGGCCGGGCTACTATTACCGGGGCGACCATCCCAAGCTGGATGACGCCGACTGGCACTGCTTCACCCTCTCCCGCTACGACCGGGACTCCGGCGAATGGGCGATGGAGAAGGCGCCCGTCTACCACATCGTCGATTAGCCCGGACTGCCGGCAAGTAACATGGTCTGCGCGTCGCCATCCAACGACGGCGACGCTTGATGTCGGCGCTGATCGCCCCGCACGGCGGCAATACCTTGCGGCCGCTGCTGCTGCCCGAAGACGAGCGGGACGAGGCGCTGAAGCGGGCGCGCACCCTGAAGAAGGTGCCGCTTTCGAGCCGCGAGGTCTCGGACCTCTTCATGCTGGCCATGGGCGCCTACACCCCGCTCACGGGCTTCATGGGCGCGGCTGACTGGCGCGGCGCCTGCGAGGACATGTGCCTGGAGAACGGTCTCTTCTGGCCGTTGCCCATCACGCTCTCCTGCGATGAGGACTCCGCCGTCGCCGTCGGCGACGAGGTGGCGCTAACGGACGAAGGGGGGGAGATCCTCGGCGTCCTCACGGTTGCCGAGAGATACGCCATCGACAAGGCCCTCGAATGCCGCGAGGTCTACCGGACGACCGACGAGGCCCACCCGGGCGTTGCCAAGGTCATGGCTCAAGGGCCGGTCAATCTGGCGGGGCCGGTCTCGGTCTTCTCCGAAGGGGACTTTCCCGAGACCTACCGGGGGCTTTACCTGCGGCCCGCCGAGACCCGGGCGCTCTTCGCGGATCAGGGCTGGTCGACGGTCGCCGCCTTCCAGACCCGCAACCCCATGCACCGCAGCCACGAGTTTCTCGCCAAGGTCGCCATCGAGGTGTGCGACGGGGTGCTCATTCACCAGGTCCTGGGGGCGCTCAAGCAAGGCGACATCCCGGCCGACGTCCGGGTCCGCGCCATCGACTGGCTGGTCGCCAACCACTTCCCGGAAGGGCGCGTGATCCAGGCCGGCTACCCCATCGAGATGCGCTACGCCGGCCCGCGGGAAGCGCTGCTGCACGCGCTCTTCCGCCAGAACTTCGGGTGCTCGCACCTGGTGGTGGGGCGCGACCATGCGGGGCTCGGCGGCTACTACGGACCCTACGACGCGCACCGCATCTTCGACGAGATCGGCGCGGACAGCCTCGCCACCCGGCCGATCAAGGTCGACGACACCTTCCATTGCTTCGACTGCGGGGGCATGGCGACGGGGAACGCGTGCTTCGCCGCCGAGGGCGGGAAGAAACTTTTGGGGGAGGCGGCGCGCTATCGCCGCGTGGCGGCGGTGGCGACGGGCGCCGCAGCGGGCCGGCCCTGCCGCCGGGGCGACGAAGGGAAGCTCCGCATCTCCGGCACCCGGCTCCGCGAGATGTTCGCGGGCGGCGAAGCGATCCCGCCCGAGTACAGCCGCGGCGGCGTGGTCGCGATCCTCCAGGCCTACTACGACCGCACCGCGTGACGCTCTATGATGCGCGGCGGTGACAGCGGGCCGGCGCACGGCTCACGCGCGCGGCGGCGGCAAAGGGAGGCACCTCATGGCGGAAATTACTTCTGGCGGACGCGATCTCGTGGGCTATGGCGCCAGCCCGCCGGCGATCCCCTGGCCGAACGGAGCGCGTCTCGCCGTCTCGGTGGTCGTGAACTACGAGGAAGGCTCGGAGTACAGCCACGCCATGGGCGATGCGCACCAGGAAGGGCTCACCGAGTTCGGCAGCTACTCGCTGCCCGAGTGCTATCGCAACCTCGCCATGGAATCGATGTTCGAGTACGGCTCCCGCGCCGGCGTCTGGCGCATCCTGCGCCTCTTCGACGAGACCGGGATCAAGTCCACCTTCTATGCCTGCGCGGTCGCCTTCGAGCAGAACCCGGCGGTCGCCCGCGCGGTCGTCGCCGGCGGCCACGAGGTGTGCAGCCACGGCTGGCGCTGGGAGGAGGTGTTCCGCCTCTCGCGCGAGGAGGAGCGCGAGCACATCCGGCTCGCCATCGAATCCTTCGAGCGCACCTGCGGCAAGCGGCCCGTGGGCTGGTATTGCCGCTTCGGCCCTTCCGTTCACACGCGCGAGCTTGTGGTGGAGGAAGGCGGCTTCATCTACGACTCAGACGCCTACAACGACGACCTGCCCTTCTTCGTAGACGTGGGCGGCACGCGCCATCTGGTCGTGCCCTACACGTGCGATGTCAACGACTTCTCCTTCTGGACGGCGCCCGGCTTCCTCACCGCCGAGCACTTCTATCAATACGCGCGGGACAGTTTCGATACGCTCTACGCGGAATCCGCGACCTGCCCGAAGATGATGTCCATCGGCCTGCACGCGCGCATGATCGGCCGCCCCGGCCGGATCGCCGGGCTCGCCCGCTTCATCGAGCACGCGCAGGCGCACGAAGGCGTCTGGTTCGCCACCCGCGAGGAAATCGCCCGCCACTGGCTTGAAGTTGGACTGGACCCCCGAGGTCGGACAGGCGGCTAAAAGCGCCGTAGCACGCCTGCCAGGAGACTGAGTTCCGGTTCCTCGCCGGCGCGGTGCCCGGGTTGGAACGACGCCGTGGACCGAAGCCGCAGTTCGGTACCGTCCCGCAGCCGCTGGCGCCAGTCGGCAGACACGTCCACTTGCCGGCCGGAAGGCGAGAGCGGCACCTCGACAATCTCCCGCGTGACCGTTCCGTCGCGTGTGCGCCCAGTAGGCAGGTCGAGACGGGCACGGCCGCCCTCGACGCGAAGCGGTTGCGAGACCGAGAAGCGCAGGCGCTGGGTGCCGGCGTCGAAAATTCGCTCTGCCGAGACGCCGAATGCGCTGGTCGCAAGCGGCGGGATGTCGGCGATGAGTCCGCGTTCGGTATCCACGCCGACGATGCCTGCCTCGGCGTCCGCCGAGAGCGTCCACGCTCCCACTGGGGTGGCGCCGCCGAGACCGGCGTAGACGAGCGAGGAGGAGAGGCCACCGAAGGCGCCGCTCGACTGCAGCCGCAACGCGCTCCCGGGCTCATCGACAACGCCGAGCCGCAGGCCGATCGGGCCGGATTGCCAACCGGCGACGGCGCCGGTGTAAGGCAGCGCGTCCCTGCGCCCGCCCAGCGCGGGTGCCGTGGTGAAGAACGAGACTTGCAGCGGATCCTGGCCGATGCTGAGCGACGTCCGCCCGATGTCGGTCCCCGCCAGCGACGCGTGGCCTCCGGTCCACTCGTGTGCGCCGCTGACACTGTGTAAGCCGAGCCTGAGACGCGTAAGGCCGAGCGGTCTATCCAGCACGGCGGTTGCGCCGCCCGTCAAATGAGCGGCGTGCCCGGCGGCTCTGTCAATCGCCTCCGTGTCGGGCGCGAGAAGAGCGTCCAGCCGTGCGCCGAGGCTCGCCTGGCTGGCGGGCCGCACCAGCGAGCCGAGGTCGAGCCAGAAGGGCGCGTCCAGGGTGTCGAAGAGCGCAAGCTCCTCGCCCGCCAGACCGAGCGCCAGCGCGTCTCCGACCGCCCCGCTGGACTCCAAGCCGCTTCCCACAAAGGACATGCCGCCCTGGGCGAGCCTGTTTCCCAGCGCCGCACTCACCGCGCCCACGGGCCGCGTCGCCGCGTCCAGGTCCATGATCCCCTGACCGTGCGTGGACGACAGCTCGCACGTGGACAGGTCCCCGTCCGTGTCCAGATGCGCCGGGCACACGTCGGGTCCCGACACGTCATCCGGCGCCGCAGGGCCTTGCTTGTCGGCCGTCGCGTAAAGGCGCTGCAGCAGCGCCTCGTTCCCGAGCTGCCCGCGGAACCGGTGCTTCAACACCGCAAGACCGCCCGCCACAAGCGGCGCCGCGAACGAGGTGCCGGGAAGGCGCTCCTGGCCCCGGCGCGGACTGGCCAAGGCGCTCGCATACGGATCGGCAGGGTCCTCGGGGCCGAAGTACGCCACCGGAACGTCCACGCCCGGCGCGGCGATGCACCAGGGCGCCGCGATCCCACAGCGGTTCGAGAACGACGCCAGCTCACGGTCGGGGCGCGTCGCGACCACCGAGACGACATGGCCCCGCAGATCCTCGCCGTGCACCTGCAGCGCCGCATCCACCCCCGGCGAGGCCGCGAAGAACAGGCCGGTGGGGGTCTCGTAGAATGCCGAGATGTCGGGGTCGGCGACACATCGCGACGGATCGCCGAACGCCCCGACCAACGCCGCATCGCACGGCCCGTTGTCATTGCCCGCCGCGAAGACGATCAGCGACGGCTCCTCCTTGTCCCGTTGCGCCAGCAGGTCCATCAGGCGGCCGTAGCGGCCCCGCACGGCGGCCTCGTCCGGGTAGTCCGAGATCAGGTCGTAGCTGGTTCCGAAGCTGATGTTCAGGATGTCCAGGCCCGCCTCCTCCGACAGCGCCCGGCCGAACCAGCCCAACTCCTCCTCCACGGTGGGGCCTTCCGGCCCCCGGTCGGCGACCGCGAACATGGTCAGCTCCACGCCGGGCGCCACCCCTCGAACGCCGATGTCCTCGAACTCGCGAGGGGCAGAGCCAGGCTGCGCTGCGATCACGCTCGCAACCGCCGTGCCGTGGCTGATGACGAACCCGCTCTCCGTCGCGTCGTCGCGGTCGAGGTTCACCTCCGAGACCCGCTCCCTGTCGAACGCCCAGTGCCCGAGATCGATCCCGCTGTCGATGATCCCGACGCTCACGCCCTCCCCAGGCAGCACGTCCGCGCCATGTCGCTCCCGCACCCGTTCGTGGGCGTCCTGCACGCGCACCGCCTCGTGCGTCCAGTTGAACGCTGTCTCTCCCCCCGTCTGCAGCGCCGGCTCGGATCGATCGCCGTCGCCGCAGGCGCTCAGGCTGAGTGCAGCGCACAGCACCAACAAGGGCATGGCGGACAATGAAGGCGAGTGTTTCTCACTGATCGTCACGGCGTTGCTCCGATGATCTGTGTGCCGTTGCTCACCGACTGCAGCCGCGGCGATGCCATCGGATTCAACGGCGTTTCTCCGGGAGGCGGGGCAGCAGGGCGCGAACATGGTCGAGCAACAGCCGGTACATGGTCCGCTCGCGGACGCTCATGTCCCAGGCCTGCTCGGAATAGTGCCGCTCCGCCTGCTTGAGGACGGTCCGGGAGGTCAGCGTCGCGCGGTCCCGGAACAGCTCGTGGCCCCACTTGGCTTCGAGGAGCTTCGTCGTGACGCTCATCCTGAGCCGTTCCTCGTATTGCCCTTCGTTGTTCGGCTCACCCAGCCCCAGGCTCGATACCGAGGTCACGCAGATGTCCAGGGCGCCGACCCCGTCATACATCTTCAGCGCCCTGGCCGCCGCGTGAGCGATGCGCCGGTCGCAGGAGAGAAGGTCGCCGGATGAATGACGCTCGATCGCGTCTTCGAGTTCCTCGAATTGCACGATCTCGTACCCCGCGTCCTCCAGAATGTGGCTCATCCCCTGATGCAGGTACACGGCGAGTTCCGAACCGATGCCGCTGCCGCCCACATGAACGAACAGCCGGCCCTTGTCCTCGAACCCGTCCCCGCTGATGAGCCTCTTCAGGTCCCGCTCGGTTCTCGCGAGACCGTCGAACACGTCCGTCACCTGCTCATGCACGCTTGGTTCGGAGTGCCTGGGATGAGGAACGACGTACTCGGTCATCGTCTGGCAGCCGGCGCCAAGGCAGAGGACCGCCGACAGGCACAGGATCGGGAGCCAATGGTTCCGTTTCACGTTTGCGCTCGATGCAACGACTCGTCCGTTGGACGTTAGACGGTTTTCAGTGAGTTAAGTGTGTCGATTCGGGGTAGTCGCGTATTCTTTCCGTCTCGCAGAAATCGGCGGTGACGCCGGGCGGGCCCGGGCCCCCGGCACTTCCAGGGCCCAGGTCCTGCCGGCCGACTGGGCGAGCCGTTCGTGCCGTGTACGGGAGCGCCCAATTAGCGGCGCGCGGGCGGAAAAGATAATGCCGTGTCAAACGGAAGCCATGTTGGCGCGGCAGACGCTTTCTCGGCATCTGCCGGTCTCCAGTGGTCTGGAGTTTCTCTTTCGTACTTATCTGGTGCGTAATTTTCGGACTTCGGTTCGCGAGGTTTCGGAGATTGTCATACAACCTATCGATCCGTATGACGCATTTGCGACGCCCCATCGGGAATACCTGAGGTGAGAATTGAGGGTTTGGCACACGGCTCGTCGAAGGGATGCCGGCGGGAGTGGTCTTCGGGCTTTGGTCGCCGGATCACGGAAGAGCGCCGCACCCGGCGCCTGAGGCAGAAGACTAACCGGGGACGGGGAGCGCTCGGACTGCCGTGTTCCGGCGAGATCGGGGATCGCGCTAACGCTCGCGGCGCCAGCGGAAGTTGTCGAGGGCGAGGCGGGCGCGGACGCCGAGGTAGGTGAGCGGCGCCGCCGGCAGCGGGTCGGGCTTGCCTTGCTCCTCCAGGTCGGCGATGAGGGGGTTGTCCTGGCCCGTCGCCATGTCGGCCGCAAGCACGCCCGAGATGGTGCCCTTGGTGACGCCGACCCCGTTCTGGCAGACCGCGGCGAAGGTGTGGGGACCGACCTTGCCGAACCCCGGCGCGTGGTTGCGCGAGAGGCAGACGTAGCCGCGCCAGGTGTGCTCGATCTTCACCTCCGGCAGCATGGGGAAGCGCGCCTCGAAGGCCCGCTGGTGGTCGCGGCGGATCGTCTCCATCTCGCCGTCGGGGCGGCGGAGCTTCGGCGCGTAGAAGAAGCGCTGGCGGATGAGGATGCGGCGCTCCGTCGTGTAGCGCATGGTGACGCTGATGTGGGAGTTGGCCGGCGTGAGCCCCCAGTCGTCCACGCCGCCGAGCGCTTGGTGCTCGGCCTCGGTGAGCGGCCGGGTCAGGCTGCCGTGGGCGGCGAAGGTGAGGAGCGAGCCCTTGAAGACCGAGAACTGCGGCGCGTAGCCGTTGACCGCGAGCACCATGGCCTGGGCGGCGACGGTGCCGCCGGGCGTGGTGGCGCGGATGCCGTTCCGCTCGTCCACCTCCATCACGGGCGTGTGCTCGTGCAGCGTCACGTTCCCCGGCAGCGTGTCGGCGAGGCCCTTGGTGAGCCCGGCCGGGTTCATGAGCCGCCCGCCCGGCGTGTAGAGCGCGGACGTGTGATAGGCGGTGCCAAGCTCGCGCTTCAGCTCGGCGGCCTCGACCCAGCGGTAGGGCTCGCCGAGCTCATCCAGCGTGCGCGCGAAGGGCGCCAGGATCTTCTCGCGCCCGAGCTCGGTGCGGGCGGCGTGGTACTTGCCGCGGTGGGTGTAGGCGCACTCGATCCCGTTCTGCGCCACGCAGGCGTCGAGATAGTCGATCGCCGCCCGGCTGAGGCGGATGTAGCCGTGCGCGCCCTCCAGCTCCTCGAACTCGCCGCCGACGTTGTGCGGCAGGTCGATGGCGAAGCCCGAGTTGCGCCCCGACGCGCCCTCGCCGACCTCGTGGGCCTCCAGCAGGACGATGTGATCGTCGGGCCGGTTGTCGGCGAGGCGGCGCGCCGCGGCGAGGCCCGCGAAGCCCCCGCCCACCACGAGCCAGTCGGCGCGCACGTCGCCCTTGAGCGCGGGCTGTGGCGTGCGGGGCGGCAGGATGCGGCTCCAGCCGTTGGTGGCGTCTTCCTTCGGTAGAATCCTGACGGCCATGAGCCGATCTCCGCTCGCTTCGCCGGAAGAGCCCGGACCGCTCCGGACTTATCCGGATGGCGCGGCCCGAGTCCAGTCCGCGTTGGGGATGAAGAGCCGCTCGCCGTCGATGGTGAAGGCGTCGATCGCCGCCTGGCCTGCCGGCGAGAGCAGCCATTCGGCGAAGCGCCGGGCGAGCGCCGCCTTCACGTGGCTGTGCCTCTCGGGACTCACGAGGGTGACGCCGTACTGGTTGCGGAGCCCGTCGCCGCCCTCCTCCAGGAGGCGCAGGTCGAGCCTGCCCCGCATCTTCAGCCACGTGCCGCGGTCCGTGAGCGTGTAGGCCTCCATCATGGAGGCCGCGTTGAGCGTCGCCCCCATGCCCTGGCCCGCCTCGCGGTACCAGGTGCCCGATGCGCCGCTGGGGTCCACGCCGGCCGCCGCCCAGAGCGCGCGCTCGCGCCGGTGGGTGCCGCTGTCGTCGCCCCGGCTGACGAAGGGCGCTTTCGCCGCGGCGATGCGTGCGAGCGCCGCGGCCGCGTCTCCCGTGCCGTCGATCCCGGCCGGGTCGGCAGCGGGGCCCACCAGGACGAAGTCGTTGTACATCAGGTCGAAGCGCGCGCTGCCGTAGCCTTCGGCCACGAAGGCCTCCTCGGAAGGCCGGTCGTGCACGAGGACGAGGTCGGCATCACCGTTCCGCGCAAGGCGGAGCGCCTGGCCGGTGCCGACCGCGACGACGCGCACCTCGATCCCGGTCTCGGCCTCGAAGAGCGGCAGCAGATGGTCGAAGAGGCCGGCGTTCTGGGTCGAGGTCGTGGAGGCGACGGTGACGAACTCGCCGGCCCGCGCCCCGAATGCCACCAGGAGAAGCGCGAGCGCCAGCAGGGCGAGCGGCCGGAGAATCCGGCCCCGGATGCGGCCGTCGGGTTTCATGGGCGGGAGTCCAGGCGTCAGGCCGTGGGCGGGGTCAGCTCGCGGCGCTCCCACCAGAGCAGCTCGCCCCGCAGGAAGGCGCTGGCGAGCGCGTTCTCTGGCCCCGCGAAGAACGCATGCGCCGGCGCATGCTCCAGCAGGCGCCCGCGGTGGAGGAACATCACCTCGTCCGCAAGACGGCGTGCCTGGCCGAGATCGTGGGTGGTCATGATGATCTTGGTCCCTTCCTCGGCCATCGCCACGATCACGTCCTCTATCACGTGGGTCGCCGCCGGGTCGAGATTGGCGGTCGGCTCGTCCAGGAAGAGCACTTGCGGCTTCAGCGCCCAGGAGCGCGCCAGCGCGAGGCGCTGCTGCTCGCCGAAGGAGAGGACGCGCGCCGGCGCGCGCGCGAAGGCGCCGAGCCCGGTGCGCTCCAGCGCCTGGCCGATGAGGCGGCGGCGCTCGGGCCGGGGGATGCGGCGGAGGCCGAGCGCGAAGTCGATGTTGGCGGCGACCGAGCGGCGCAGCATGACGGGGCGCTGCATCACCATCGCCTGGAAGCGCAGCGGATCGCGGCCCTCGGCGCCCAGCCACTGCACCGCACCCGCGCTCGGCTGGATCAGCCCGTGGCAGAGGCGGAGCAGCAGGCTCTTCCCGGCGCCGTTGGGGCCCAGGATGATCGTCTTCGGCCCGTGGGCGATGCGCGCGGAGACGGACTTGAGCAGCCGCTGGCGGTCGCGCTCGAAGCTCACGCCCTGCAGCTCCAGCGGCAGGATGGTGGGCGCCGTCATCGCGGCCCCCCTTGTCCCAGCGTGCCGCGCAGGAGGGCGGCGGCGGTGCTGACGGCGATCGAGAGCGCGACCAGGACGATGCCGAGGCCAAGCGCCAGCGCGAGGTCGCCCTTCGAGACCTCGAGCGCGATCGCCGTGGTCATGACGCGGGTCACGTGGTCGATGTTGCCGCCGACGATCATCACCGCGCCGACCTCGGCGATGGCGCGGCCGAAGCCCGCGAGCACCGCGGTGAGTAGGCTCCAGCGGCCGTCCCAGAGCAGCGCCCGGAGCGCGCGCCCGGGTGTCGCGCCGAGGGAGCGGAGCTGCTCCTCGTACTCGCCCCACATGTCCTCGATCACCTGGCGGGCGAGCGCCGCGACGATGGGCGTCACCAGCAGCACCTGGGCGATGACCATGGCGGTCGGCGTGAAGAGCAGGCCGAGGACGCCGAGCGGCCCTGCGCGGGAGAGCACCAGGTAGACCACGAGGCCCACCACCACCGGCGGCAGGCCCATCAGCGCGTTGAGCAGGACGACGATCGCGCCCCGGCCGGGGAAGCGGAAGAGCGCCACTGCGGCGCCGAGCGGCAGGCCAACCGCGCTCGCCACCGCGACGGCGCCGACGCTGACCTGGAGCGAGAGCAGCACGATCTCGCCGAGGTCGCCGTCGAGGTGGTAGACGAGGGAGAAGGCCGCCGCGAAGGCCTCGGCGATATCGGTCACGCTGGCGCCCCGCCGCCCGCTCGAGTGAATCCCGGTCGCCGCGCGGCGCCGGTGCCCGCCATGGTCCCAACACCGCGCACGGAACGCAACCGCCGGTCGCGGCCTGCCGGATGTTGCTGGGGCAAGCGGCTCCGTGCGGTGTTCCCGACCGGGTGCCCTCCTTTCTGCCGGATACCCTCCTTCAGTCCGGATATTTTGGCCGCCCTGCGAGGCGGCCGGCACCGCGGGGCCTGCGGCCCCGAGCCATCGCCAACGCTTCATTCCAGGAGCCTCCCCACTTCGGCGCCGAAGGAGCCTCGATCAAGCCCTCCCCCAGTGTCCTTCTTTAACATTCCCTCCGGCGCATCAACGCTTAACGCGGACCTTCTCCATACTCGTGCGCATGCGGAAACGGGCGCATCTGACGGCTATGGCAATCACCACAGACACTATTGTTCGAATTATTCCCGTCGCGCTATACTCTGTATCGCACTGGTGTTCTAATCTCAAACGAACCGCTTGACCGCAGACATACCACCGACTGTCGGAGTATATCCGCCACACCGATGACATTGTGTCGACACTCGTTCCTCCACCTTGAGGGATAGTCTAACTCAGCAGTACCCATAGACTGCGAGATTATGTTTTCCGAGCGTGTTCGTCCTTCAAGTCGGACTCTCATTGACAGATACCGTTACCAACCCTCGCCTTGGCACTTCTCTGTGACACCGTTCGAGCAAACACTCGCTTTCATTGGACAAGTGTAAGGGCGTGATCCTAACGCCAATGGTCGACCTCCTGTGACGTCTCACTCTGGTGAACGCTCTGGCGCGGACTCGCGAGGGCACGCGCTTTCCACCCCTGCAATCGCACGGGCTCCGAATTTCAGTTCGCGCGGTGGCAGCCAGATCGTCAAGGGACATTCAGGCCGTTCTCTTCCCTCTCCTTGAATTCTCTCACCGCCGACGGTTCGGCGATATGTTAACTATACTTTTGATAATAAATCATAAATCGCATTAACGCGACACAATATAGAATGAATTAGGCTGTAAAGGCAAGAGATAGTTCATACTGACACGACAGTTATTAATTCCCTTCTCTGCTTAAAAATATCGGCTTGAACTAATATTACTATTTTCGATATCGTGTGATAAATCGACCGTAGAACACTGAATCTATAACGTTACATAACGTACATTCAATATGTCGCTTCTCGCCTAGAGTGGGAATTCAAGCGGTTGAGAGCCAACTAATACGCAGATTATCCACATGACAGGGACGGGTTAGAGACGCCGGGACGCGACGTCGATCACGAGGATGAATGAAGCGCCGTTCCGTCATAGAGAGCGCGGGATCGTCCACACTCCGAATGCCTGCTCCGGCGTTTGACGTCTCCACTAATGAAGAGGCCTCGTCGCCACGCCTCGTAGCGCGGCCTGCGGGGGATTTACCGCACGCCAGCGCGAGTACGTCCCGGCGCAGGTGCGCACTAAACCCTTTCGGGACAACCGGAATTAGAGATGCCGCCCGCTCACCCCGCTTTAGCGGCGCGGAACGCGCGTGCTTACGGCCGCGCGCGCGTGATTGCGGCGCGTTACGCGGTGAAGCCGCCGCGCGCTCCCGTGATGACGGGTGACGGTGATGCCTCGTCGTAGCCCGCTTGTCCTCACGGGCCGCGCGGTGGACGCGCTCGGCGCCTGCGAGCGCGACGTCATCGTCTGGGACCGGGAGCTGGCGGGCTTCGGCGTGCGCGTCTATCCCTCCGGCCGCAAGGTCTACGTCGTGCAGACCCGCGCAGGCGGCAGCCCTCGCCGCGTCACCCTCGGCACCCACGGCGAGATCACCACGACACAGGCGAGGCTCCGCGCCGCCCGCGTCATCGACCGCATCAAGCGGGGCGAGGAGCCGGCCGTGGCCCCGGCCTGCGCCGCCACCACCGTGGCAGACCTCGCCCAGCGCTACATGAGCGCCCACGTGGCGCAGAACTGCAACACCCACACCGCCGGCATCTACAGAGGCTCCCTCGATAATCACATCCTGCCCGCGCTTGGCATGATGCCGCTCGGCATGGTCGAGAGCGCCCACGTGGCCGCCCTCCACTACA
>JAPPMY010000093.1:9365-13470 GCA_028818855.1 Rhodospirillales bacterium | reverse complement strand
GCGCCCGCGCAGCGAGGCGGAGTTCGCCGAGGTCAACGGCGTGGGCGCCGCCAAGCTGAAGGAGTTCGCGGTGCCCTTCCTCGCCGCCATCGCGGCCGCAAGGGCCGAAGGGAATGGCGGCGGAGCCCCGCATGAGGGCGCGCCGTGACCCGTCAGATCGTCATCACCGAGAAGGCGAGCCAGGCGAAGGACGTGCGGACCGCGGTGGGTTCGCGCTACGGCGCTGTCTTCCCGGCTGAGGGCCACCTGCTGGACCTGTGCGAGCCCGAGGACGTCAACCCGGCCTGGAAGCGCTGGTCGACGGACTTGCTGAAGCCGGACGGGCTCTACGGCACCAAACCAGCCACCGGCGGCAACAAGGCGGCGAAGCTGAAGGCAATCCGGGCCGGGTTGAAGACGGCCGACCGGGTGTGGCTCGCCACCGACTGCGACCGCGAGGGGCAGCTGATCGGCCAGGAAATCCTGGAGCACTGCCGCTACCGGGGCGAGGTGATGCGGGTGATGTTCACGGCGCAGGACGCGGAGACCATCCGTGCGGCCTTCAGGCGCGCCCGGCCCAACGGCGAGCATGCCAGGCTTTACGACGCGGCGGTAGCGCGCCGGCAGGCGGACCAGATCTACAACCTGTCGCTGACGCGGACGGCGACGGTAACGCTCAGCCGGGGTTCGCGGGGCGTGATCGGGATCGGCCGGGTCAAGACGCCGACGCTGGCGATCGCCTGCCGCCGTGAGCTCGAGATCCGCGAGTTCGTGCCGGTGCGCTATTTCGAGGTGGTGGCGGCCGCGCACGCCGAAGGCGGCGAGTTCAGGATGCGGCACGCGCCGAAGGAGCGCATCGTCGAGCGCGCCAGGGCGGAGGCGGTTGTCGAGGCGGCGGGGGACTTCGAGGGCCCGCTCGGGGTGCGCGTCGAAGACAAGCGTCAGCGCCCGCCGCGGCTGCACGACCTGCCCTCGCTCCAGAAGCTGTGCAGCACGCGCTTCGGCTGGTCTGCGTCGAAGACGCTGGAGGTGGCGCAGGAGCTCTACGACGGGGAGGGCAAGAAGGTCCTGACCTACCCTCGTGCCGAGGTGCGCTACCTGCCGGAGAGCGCCGCGGCGGATGCGTCGAAGATCGTCACGGGCCTGCGGGCGGGCCGGGCTTACGCGGATATCCCTGTGCCGTCGCCGCTGGTGATCCGCAAGGGGCGGAACGGCGCCTTCCACGACAAGGGGCTGGAGGGTGCAAGCCATCACGCGATCATTCCCAACGTGAACAGGATCGGCGATCTGCCCGAGGTCTGGCCGCGTCTCACGGCGGACGAGAAGAGGCTGTTCGACACGGTGGCACGGTCTTACATGGCCGCGGTCATGCCTGACTACCGCTACCGGCAGACGACGGTGACGATGGACGTGCGGGGTTTCGGGTTCCGGGCCACGGGGCGCCAGCCCATAGAGGCGGGCTGGCGCGCCGCCTTCCCGGACTGGCGTCCGGACGAGGAGAAGGGCGAGGCGGCGCAGGCGCTGCCGCGCCTGCGTGACGGAGAGACTGCGCGGCTTGTCGATCCCCGGATCGAGGACAAGGAAACGCGCCCGCCGTCCCGCTACCGGGAGGGCACGCTGATCGAGGCGATGCAGAACGCGTGGCGGTTCGTCGAGGACGAGGCGCAGCGCGAGCGGCTTCGTGAGGCCAGGGGAATAGGTACGCCGGCGACGCGGGCCGAGATCATCGCGGGCCTGAAGAACCAGGGGTTCCTCGCGGCGCAGGGAAAGAACATCGTTCCCACTGATCGGGGCCTCGCGCTGTTCGGCGTTCTCGAGCAGGCCGATCCCGCGCTGGTGGACCCGGGCGTGACGGCGGAGCTCGAATGTCTGCTCGACGATGTGCTGACGGGCAGGCAGGAGATGATGGGCGCGGTCGATGCCGTGTGCGATTCGGCGCGGCGCATCATCGGCAGGCTCCAGTCACGCACCAGCGACGACGCGGCCGGCGCGCTCGGCGAGACGGACAGCCCGGAGGTGGATCGGCCGCCGACGGCACCGATGAGGAAGTTTGCGGTATCGATCGCCAGGAGGAAGGGAATCAAGCCGCCGGCCGGCTATACGAAGTCGGCGACGCTCTGCAGGAAGTTTCTCGACGAGCACGCTCCGAGGCGCGCCGAGGAGCGGACTGCGGAGCCTGCGGCCGATAATGAGCCCGCCACCCCCAAAGCGGACGAGAAATCGCGGCGAGCAGGAAGGACCCGCCCCGGCAAGGCAGGGAAGCGATCGGCGACCAGATCACGGCGGCCGCCCGGCACGAAGCGAGCCGGGAGCGGCGCGCCGGCGGCGGCACCGGTCTCCGGGGGAACGGGGACACCGCTTCGAATTCCTTACGGAAACAAGGAGACAGCATTCAGTATGGGTGCGCGGTACGGGCCGAAGGGCTGGTATGCTCCGCCCGGCGTCGATCTCTCGGGGTTTCGAAGGCGCGGATGGCTGTAACGTCGATTGCGGATCGCTCGTCCTCATGCGACGAGCTGGGCAGCGTCCGGAAACTCTTCGTGCCCGGCGGTCTCGCCGGGTGCCGAGTTCATCAGTGCCTCAATCCGGTCGGCAACCCGCTGCGCCGGCTCGCGGAGCTGGGCGATCGTCCAGTCCGCAGCGTAACCCTCCGTCACGTCGTTGGGCCTGGCGTGGTTCACCAGTCGCTTGGTCAGCGGCGAGGGAAGCATCAGGTCCCGTTCGGCAACCGTGATGAAGCAGTTGCGGAACGCATGGAACCAGAACTTCGCACCGCCCGTCTTGGTGATGCGCGGATAAAGATAGTGCGGGTCCTCGACATGCCCGGACTTGCTGGCCGGAGAGGGGAACACCCAGTCCCGGACGGTGTCCGGCATCGCCGTCCTCGCCGCCCGACGCCTTTCGAGGATGAGTGCCAGTTGGCTGGTGATCGGAAGCTCAAGCGGGACGCCGGTCTTGGTCTGCTCGACGCGGAAGGTGCGCGACACCATGTCCACCCGCTCCCAGCGCAGCGACAGGACTTCTCTCAGCCGCATGCCGGTGTAGAGCCCGAACCACAAGGCGTCCTTCATCGCCGGCATCTTGACCTCGGCCTCGATGCCGGCTCTCCAACAGGGCAGCACCTCGGCGGGCGTGGAGATCTTGCGCCGCGTCTTGCGGTGGAACTTCCCGCCCGCGGCAAGCCAGAGGTCGACAGGGTTGCGCAGACCCTCGATATCGACGCAGGGACGGCGGTAGACGGAACGCAACAGGGACATCGCGTGGTTGGCCGGCGACCAGCCGTGGTCCACGGTGATGCGGTTGAAGCGCACCTCCACCTCGCGCCGGGTGATGGAGTCGAGCGGGCGGGTGAGCCAGTCGCCGAGATAACGCCCGGCCTCGTAGCGGTAGAGCTTGTTGGTGTTCTCGGAGCGGTTGGGATTGGCACCCAGGTAGTCCTTCAGCGCATCCGCCAGGGTCGGCATCCCACGAGCCTGCGCGCGTTCCTCCGCCGGGTCCTCGCCGCTGGCAACCTTGCCGAGCGCGGTCTTGGCCAGACGCCTGGCCTGATCGGGCGCGATCTTGCCGTAACGGCCCAGCACGACCTGCTTGTTCGGCGCCTTCCTGCCACCGCCGTCGGCACGGTAGTTGACGATGAAGGACTTGGCGCCGGTGGGGTGCACCCTGACGCCGAAGCCCGTCAGTCTGTCATCCCACGCGATCCAGGGCTTGTCAGCGGGCTTTAGGGCCTCGACGGCGCGCTTGGTGATGGTAATCTTGGTCTTGGCGACGCGTTTTCCGGGTTTGGAACTCATGGGGGCATTGGAACATGAAGCTGGCAATCTGTCAACACATTGCCCAACACGCGAAAGACACTGAAAGTCACCTCATGTCGTCTCGTTAAGGCGGAGCGCTTCGCCAAAATTCCCTAAGGTGTTGCTATACATCATAGAATGTCACTCTATGTCTGCCCAAACATGCGTAACGATACAATCACTCGTAAGTCTACGCGCCATTCGGCGCGCGGCGCGGTCGCGCCGTCCCGGGGGGGGAGACCCCCCCCCCCCCGACCCGGGGGCCCCCCATTTAAACCCAACCCCCCCGGGGGGGAAGGGGGGGGGGGCGGGGGGGGGGGTTGATTTTGGCG
>JAPPMY010000093.1:0-9355 GCA_028818855.1 Rhodospirillales bacterium | reverse complement strand
TATTTTCACTTTTTTTCGCCCAAAACTTGCTAACCTAAACAACCATTCTTACTTCACCGCCCATTGGGGGGGGCGGCGGGGTCGCGCGGGGGGGGCGGCTCCCCCCCCCGCCCCACTTCGCCGTGACCCGACTTTTCTCCCTCTCCTCCCTGGGGAGAAGAGGGCCGGGCAGAGGTGAGGGATTCTCTTTGGCCGCGCTCCGCGCGCAGACGCGATCGTGCGGCAACCGGACGCGAGTCCGGCCGGCCAGCCAGCGCTCCGGGAGCCTACTCTTCCACCCAGCCGTCCTTGTGGGGGGTGAAGAACTTCAGATCGATGCGGAGGTGCTTGTAGTACCAGGTGCCGTCGACGCGAACGTAGTCGTCGTCGTATTCGGCGAGCAGCCAGCGCGCCTCCTTCGGCCCGCCACCGAGCTCGGTGGTGCACGGCATGATCAGCCACCACTTGCCGTTGGCGCTGTCGCCGTCCACGGTGATGATCGGATTCAGCACCAGGTGGGCGGCGAAGACGATGTCGTTGGAGATGCCGGAGAAGAATTCGTGTATCGCCGAGCGGCCGACATGGCAGCCGAAGTTCTCGCCGCCGTCCCAGACGCCGTCCTCCACGAACATCGCCGCGATGCCGTCGGGGTCGTAGCCGGCGTCGCAGAGCTGGCAGTAGCGCGCCTTGAGCTGCTTGATGTCCTCGATCGCGTTGAGCCGTTCGACCTTCTCCTCAAACGTCATCGCTTCCTCCGTTCGCTCGCAGGTGCCCCCGCCGGCGCACCGTTGCCCCCGGTAGGTAGCACAGAGCCGCCCGAGTCGGGCAGCCTCCCGCTCGCCATGACCGGGGTGAGTCTTCCGGGCCAATTGCCTATCATGGCGCCGAAGGACAGTCGGAGGGGACGATGGCACGGTTCGGCGTCGGCCAGTCAGCGCCACGCAAGGAGGACGACGCGCTTCTCAAGGGCCGCGGGCGCTTTCAGGACGACATTTCGCTCGACGGCGAGGTGCACGCCTGCTTCGTCCGCTCGCCCCATGCGCATGCGGACATAACGGCGGTCGACGTTTCGGCGGCAGCGGCCGCCGATGGCGTGCTTGCCGTCTTTACCGGTGCGGACGTGGCGGCGGACGGTCTCGGCACGCTGCCCTGCATCGCCGATGCCTTCGTGGCGCTGACGCGCCCGGACGGAAGCCCCGCCTGCTATCCGCCCAACCCGATGCTCTCGGGCGAGCGCGTGCGTCACGTGGGCGAGGCGGTGGCCATGGTCGTGGCCGAGACCCTCCCTGCGGCGGAGGACGCGGCGGAACTGGTGAACGTCGAGTACGCGACCCTGCCCGCCGTGGTCGACGCCGCGCAGGCACGCGAGCCGGGCGCGCCTGAAATATGGCCGGAGGCGCCGGGCAACCTCTCCTGCACATGGGCGCATGGCGATGCCGACGGGACCGAGGCTGCCTTCGAGGCCGCAGCCCACGTGGTGGAGATCGAGCTGGTCAACAACCGCGTGGTCGTGAGCACCATCGAGCCGCGCGGCGCGCTCGGCGTCTATGACCCGGAAGGCGAGCGCTACACGCTCTACATCAACAGCCAGCACGTGCATGGCGCGCGCGCCGTCGTCGCCGGCATTCTCGGGATCGAGGAGGAGCGCCTGCGCATCCTCTCCCACGATCTCGGCGGCGGCTTCGGCATGAAGTACTTCACCTATCACGAGCAGGTCCTGGTGGCCTGGGCAGCGCGCAGGCTGGGGCGGCCGGTGCGCTGGCTGTGCGGGCGCAGCGAGGGCTTTCTCAGCGACACGCAAGCGCGCGATCACCTGACCAGGGCGGCCCTGGCGCTGGACGCAGACGGGCAGTTCCTGGGCTTGCGCGTGCGCACGCTCGCCAATCTCGGCGCCTACGTCTCCAATCTGGGCCCGATCTCGCCGACCCTGCTCTACACGCGCATGCTGGCGAACGCCTACCGCACGCCCGCGATCCATGCGGAGGTCGAAGGCGTGCTGACGAACACCGTCTTCACCGATGCCTACCGCGGCGCCGGCATTCCGGAATCGAACTACGTGGTCGAGCGTCTGGTCGAGAAGGCTGCGGTCAAACTCGGCCTC
Source organism: Rhodospirillales bacterium (assembly GCA_028818855.1). Classification (GTDB taxonomy): domain Bacteria; phylum Pseudomonadota; class Alphaproteobacteria; order UBA828; family UBA828; genus WTGU01. Next base: position 7,275 of record JAPPMY010000093.1, on the reverse strand, counting down.
GCGCCCGACGAGATCCGCCGGCGCAACCTGATCCCGGCGGCGGAGATGCCCTATCAGGTGCCGCTCGACATCACCTATGACTCGGGCGATTACGCCCGCAATCTCGATGACGGCATGGCGCTCGCCGGCTGGTCGGGCTTCGCGGAGCGGCGCGCGGAAGCGGCGGCACGGGGCAAACTGCGCGGCATCGGCATGGCGGTGTACGTCGAATCGACCGTGGGCGATCCGGCCGAGCACATCTCCATCCGCTTCCGCGACGACGGCGGCGTGTCCCTCAGCGCCGGCACCGGCGCGTCCGGCCAGGGGCACGAGACCACCTACGCCCAGCTGCTCGGCGAGAGCCTGGGCATCCCGTTCGAGGCCGTCACGCTGGTCGAGGGAGACAGCGACGACCTGCCTGCCGGCGGCGGCAGCGGCGGCTCGCGCTCCACCTACATGGTGGCGCTGGCGATCGAGGACGGCGCCGCCAAGGTGGTCGACAAGGGCACGCAGGTGGCCGCCAATCTGCTCGAGGTCGCGCCCGAGGACATCCGGTTCGCCGACGGCAGCTTCGCCATCGCCGGCACCGACCGCGCCATCGACATCATGGAACTGGCGGCGCAGGCGAGAGACCCCGCCAATGTGCCGGAGGGCATGGAGCCCGGACTCGATGCCGACGGCAGGACCGAGACCGTGGAGGGCACCTTCCCCAACGGTTGCCACATCTGCGAGGTCGAGGTCGATCCCGACACGGGCCTGGTGGACATCGTCAACTATGCCGCCGCGAACGACTTCGGCCGCATCGTCAATCCCGTCCTCGTGGACGGGCAGGTGCACGGCGGCGTGGCCCAGGGGCTCGGCCAGGCCGTGTTCGAGAACTGCGTCTACGACGAGCAGTCGGGGCAGCTGCTCTCCGGCTCCTTCATGGACTACTGCCTGCCGCGCGCAGACGACATGCCGCCCTTCGCGCTCTCCGACAACGGCGTGCCGACCAGCCAGAACCCCCTCGGCATCAAGGGCTGCGGCGAGGCGGGGGCGATCCCCGCGCCTGCAGCCGTGGTGAACGCCACCCTCAATGCGCTCAAGGAGCGGGGCGTCACCGACATCGACATGCCGCTCACCCCGGAGCGCGTGTGGCGCGCGCTGGCGGTGGTTTAATCTTGATCCCTCAGGCGCCGGGCGCTCGCTCCGCTCGCTTGGCTACGCGCTCCGGGAGGCCGCTAGCGGCCTCCCGGCGTCACTCATCGGCACCCACGCAAGGATTCGTCATGGCTGCGATCGACCCCGTCTTCACCGACCTGCCCAACAGCGTCATCGGCCAGACCCGGCAGATCTGCATCGTCACCCGCGACCTCGACGCCTGCGTTCGCAACTATGCCGACCGCATGGGGATCGGCCCCTGGTGGGTGCAGGAGTACGCGCCGCCGGTGCTCGTCGACAGGCACTACCGGGGCGGCCCCGGGCAGTTCTCCATGCGCCTCGCGCTCGCCTGGACCGGCGATCTCAACTGGGAGATCATCGAGCCGCTGGAAGGCCCCAGCATCTACCACGAGTTCCTCGACGAGCACGGCGAGGGGCTGCAGCACGTGGGCTTCCTGCTGCAGGACACGGGCCTCGACTGGGACGCCTGCATCGCCGACATCGAGGCACGCGGCTTCGCACGGGTCATGAGCGGCGGCTGGCGCGGCGTGCGCTTCTGCTACTTCCAGACGGAAGACGCGCTCAAGACTACCTTCGAGCTGATTCACCGCCCGGACGGCTACCGGCGCCCGGACCCCATCTACTGGTATCCGGCGCGCGACTGATCGGGGCGCGGCGTCAGGAATCCTGCCAGACGGGGTCTCGCTTCTCCAGGAAGGCCGTGATGCCCTCGCGCGCGTCGTCGGCCTGGATGGTGCGGTAGATCACCTCGCCGGCGTAGTCGTAGGCATCGCCCCGGTCCATCTCAAGCTGGCGGTAGAAGGACTGCTTGCCCTGGGCGATGGCGTAGGCCGACTTCGACGCGATGTGCCGCGCCACTTCGTCGACCCGCTCGTTCAGCTTGTCGGCCGGCACCACTTCGCTCACCAGCCCCATGCGGAACGCGGTCTCGGCATCGATCATCTTTCCGGTGAGCAGCATCTGCATCGCGTGCTTGGGCGCGACGGCGCGGCTCACCGCCACCTGCGGCGAGTGGCACCAGAAGCCGATGTTCACGCCGGGCGTGGCGAACTTGGCATCCGACGAGGCATAGACGAGATCGCAGCTCGCGACCAGCTCGCAGCCGGCGGCGGTGGCGACACTGTGGACCTTGGCGATCACTGGCTGGGGCAGGCCGATCAGGCTCTGCATCATGCGCGAGCACGTGGCGGTGGCCTCCCGCTTGGTCTCCGGCATCTTCATGGCCTCGACCGATTCGTTGAGGTCGTGACCGGTGCAGAAGAGTCGCCCCGTCGCCGCCAGGATCACCACCCGGACGGAGCGGTCGTCCCTGATCTCGTCCAGGGTGTCCTGCAGCTCGTGCACCAGCTGGTGGGAGAGGCTGTTGCCTGATCTGGGCCGGTTGAGCGTGAGCGTCGTCACGCCGTTGTCGTCCTTGCGGCGCAGCACGCGCGCCACACCTGCCGGCAGTTCCGCGATCTCGGTCGCCATCGTTCCCTCCAACTCTCGAGCGGGCGGGCGGCATAGTAGCACTCCGCAGCGGGAAACGAACGCAGCGGGACGGTCGTCAATTCCGCACACCTTCCGGCGCGACCGACCGGCTTGCGGCAGCGCCCGTTGTGGCCTATTCCGTGGCCCGCCGCCGGCGTTGGTGCCGTGCAGGCGCACGCGCATCAAAGAAGAGGCGGGAGACCCATGGCACAGCTTGAAGGGAAGGTCGCCGTCGTCACCGGCGGCGGGCGGGGCCTGGGCCGCGCCTATTGCGAGGCGCTGGCGCGCGAGAGCGCGGCGGTGGTCGCCGCCGACATCCGCGACACGGCCGAGACGGTGGACGCCATCGGCAAGACCAACGGGCGCGTCACCGGCATCGCGTTCGACGCCGCCGACATGGCGAGCTGCGAGACCATGGCCAAGCATGCCGTCAACGAGTTCGGCCGCATCGACGTGCTCGTCAACAACGCCGCGCTCTACGGCGATATCCAGGGCGGGCGCTTCGACAAGATCCCCGAGGACGAGTGGGACCGCACCATGGCGGTCAATGTGCGGGGCGTCTGGAACTGCTGCAAGGCGTGCGTGCCGGCCATGCGTGACGCGGGCGGCGGCTCGATCGTCAACATCGCCTCGCTGGCCGCGGTCTACGGCATGCCCTTCGGGCTGCACTACGCGACGTCGAAGGCCGCGGTCATCGGCATGACCCGCGCGCTCGCCCGCGAGCTGGGCCGCGACTGGATCAGGGTGAATGCCGTGGCACCCAGCGCCGTGCTGACCGAGGGGACCGACGAGTTCTTCGGCGAGAAGAAGGAGAAGTTCCTCCACGCCGTTGCCGGTGGCCAGAGCCTGCAGCAGAACCTCACCACCGACGATCTCGTCGGCACCGTGCTCTACCTCTCGTCGGATGCCAGCCGGCTTGTCACCGGCCAGACCCTGATGGTGGACGGCGGCACGGTCTTTCTCTAGCGGGGCTCTACCTGCCCGTGAACTTGGGTGCGCGCTTCTCCATGAACGCGGTGCGCCCCTCGGTGTAGTCGGCGCTGGTGAAGCAGGCCGATACCAGCTCCTCGCAGAGCACCGGGTCGATCCCCTCTGCGCCGCTCCGCGCAAGCTCGGCGATCATGCGCTTGCTCGCGCGCATGGAGAGCGGCGCGTTGGCGGCGATGCCGTTGCAGTAGCCCTCGACGGTCTCGGCCAGCGCTTCGTCCGGCACGGTCTGGTTGACGAGGCCGATGCGCTCCGCCTCGGAGGCGGAGAAGCGCCGCGCGGTGATGAGGATCTCCTTGGCGAAGGCGGGGCCAACGAGGTCGGTCAGCAGCTTGAGCGAGCCGATTCGGTAGCCGACGCCGAGCCTCGCGGCAGGAATCGCGAAGGTGCCGCTGGCGCCGGCGATTCGCAAATCGCAGGCGATGGCAAGGCCGAGGCCGCCCCCCATGCAGTAGCCCCGGATCATGGCGATGGTCGGCCGGTCCGCGTTGCGGAGCCGTTGGGTCGCGCCTTCGGCCAGCTCGTCGTAGGCTGCGACGGCCTCTTCGCTCGCGCGCTGGGCCGCAAACTCCGAGATGTCGGCGCCGGAGACGAAGGCCTTCTCGCCGGCGCCCTTGAGCACGATCACGCGGATCTCGGGATCCGCCTCCAGCCGGTCCAGCGCGTCGGGCAGCGCGCGCCACATGGCGACCGAGAGCGCGTTGTGCTTCGCCGGGTTGTTGAAGGTGATCCAGCCGACGGCGCCGGCCGTCTCGACAAGCAATTGGTCAGTCATATCACTCCCGCTCTACACGATTCCCCGGCCCCGCAAGTCCTCGATCTCGGCCGCGCCGTAGCCGAGGGCACCCAGAATCTCGTCGGTGTGGGCGCCGAGTTCAGGCGTGGCGCCATGCACGTTGAAGGGGGTGCGGCTCAGCCGCGCCGCCTGGGAGACGATGCGCGTATTCCCCAGCGTCGGGTGGTCGACCGGATGCGCCATCCCCAAGTGCCGCACCTGCGGGTCGTCGAACATCTCGTCGATGGCGTAGATCGGCCCGCAGGGCACGCCCGCCGCGTTGAGCGCGTCGACCCATGCCGCGCTCGGCTTCGTCCGCGTGCGCTCGTTGATGAGCGCGTTGAGCGCAACCCGGTTCTCGGAGCGTCCCTCGCCGGTCGCGAAGCGCTCATCGGTGATCAGCTCCGGCATGCCGAGCGCTTCGCACAAGCGCTCGTAGATCGCGCCGCCGGATGTCGCGATATTGATGTGCCCATCGGCGGTCTCAAACACGCCGGTCGGGATGCTCGTCGGGTGGTCGTTGCCCGCCTGGCCGGGTGCCACGCCCTCGAACAGGTAGCGTGCGGCCTGGAAGTCGAGTTGCGCGATCATCGCCTGCAGCAGGGAGGACTGCACCCACTGCCCCTCGCCCGACTGCTCGCGCTCCAGCAGGGCCACGAGGATGCCGATGGCCGTGTAGAGCCCGGCGCTCAAGTCCGCGATGGGGATGCCGACGCGCATCGGCCCCCGGCCGGGCTCGCCGGTGATCGACATGAGCCCGCCCATGCCCTGGGCGATCTGGTCGAAGCCCGGCCGCCCGGCGTAGGGGCCGTCCTGTCCGAAGCCGGAGAGGCTGGCGTAGACGAGGCGGGGGTTGAGCGCACGCAGCGTCTCGTAGTCGATGCCGAGGCGGTGCTTCACGTCGGGCCGGTAGTTCTCCACCACCACGTCCGCGGTGGAGGCCAGGCGCTTGAAGATGGCGACGCCTTCCGGCTCCTTGAGGTTCAGCGCGAGGCTCCGCTTGTTGCGGTGCAGGTTCTGAAAGTCGGGGCCGTGCCGGGCCTTGATCGGGTCGCTCGCTGTTCCCGGCGTCCACGGCGCCTCGATCTTGATGACGTCTGCGCCCCAGTCCGCGAGCTGGCGCGCGGCCGTCGGTCCCGCCCGGTAGCGGGTGAGGTCGAGCACGGTGAATCGCGCGAGCGCGCCGTCTGCCGGAGGATGCGTCATCGGACCCCTTCTACCGCCGCCGCTGCGCACTTGGTAGTGCGCGCTCACTCCTCCGAGAAATCGCGGACCGCGCTGTCGAACCGGCCGTAGCCGGCGTAGTCCACGATGTCATAGAGGTGCGCCCTGGTCATCATGCGGGGCACGAGGCCCGGTTGATCGTCGCTCTCGTCGAGATCGCGCAGCCCGTCCTCCACGGCCTTCATGGCGAGCCGGAAGGCGGTGACCGGGTAGATCACCAGGTTGTAGCCGAGGCCCGCCAGCGTGGCCCGCGAGAGCAGGGGCGACTTGCCGAACTCGGTCATGTTGGCCATGAGCGGCACGTCGAGCGCCGCGCGGAACGCCTCGAACTCGCGCTCGTCCTGCAGCGCCTCGGGGAAGATCATGGCCGCGCCCGCATCCACGTATGCCTTGGCGCGGTCGATGGCCTTGGCCAGGCCCTCAGGCGCGCGGGCATCGGTGCGGGCGATGAGCAGGAAGTCCGGGTCGCGCCGGGCCTCGGCCGCGGCGCGCACGCGGCGCACCATCTCGGCCGTCGCCACCAGGGTCTTGCGCTCGAGGTGGCCGCAGCGCTTAGGCGACTCCTGGTCCTCCAGGTGGCAGCCGGCGAGCCCGGCTTCCTCCAGCAGGGCTACGGTGCGGGCGGCGTTGAGGGGGGCGCCGAAGCCGGTGTCAACGTCGACGATGACCGGAAGCGCACACGCGCGCGAGACCGCCTGGGCGCGGGCTGTGACCTCGCTCTGGGTCACCAGCCCGATGTCGGGCAGGCCGAGATCGGCAGAGAGCGCCGCGCCCGAGACGTAGACCCCGTCGAAGCCCTGGCGCTCGATGAGCTTCGCCACGATCGGCGCGAAGGCGCCGGGGAAGCGCAGCAGGGTGCCGCTCGCAAGCGCTGCGCGGAGCGCCCGGCGGCGCTCAGGGGCAGGAGCGGGCGCGATCACGGGCGGCCTCCCTGCACCGGGGGCGGGGTGCGTCGGCGGTGCAAATGGTGGTATATGGTGCCCCGGTCCGCTCCAGGGCGGACAGGGAGCGGACCCCCGCACGCGGCGCCACGGGGCAGAGGAGGAGATCGATGAAGCTTGGCCTGTTCATGATGCCGATCCACAACCACACGAGGGACTATCACACGACCCTCATGGAGGACATCGAGGCGATCGTCCACGCCGACAGCCTCGGCTTCTCGGAGGCCTGGGTGGGCGAGCACTACAGCTCCAAGTCCGAACAGATCACCTCGCCGCTGCTCTTCCTCTCGCATCTGCTGCCGCAGACCGAGCAGATCGTCTGCGGCACCGGCGTCATCTGCTTGCCGCAGTACCACCCGGCGGTCACGGCCGGGCAAATCGCGATGTTCGATCACCTGGCGAAGGGACGATACATCGCCGGCGTCGGCCCCGGGGGGCTGCCGCCCGACTTCGAAATCTTCGGCGTGATGGACTCGGACCGGAACGCCATGATGATCGAGGCCATCGACATCATGGTCGACATCTGGACCTCCGACCCGCCCTACGAGTTCAACGGCGAGCACTGGCAGATCTCCCTCAAGGACTGGATCTACGAGGATATCGGGCTGGGCTACATGGCCAAGCCCTATCAGAAGCCCTATCCGCCACTGGCCATCTCGGCGATGAGCCCCTTCTCGGGCTCGATCAAGTTCGCGGGCTCGCGCGGCTATATCCCGATCTCGGCCAACTTCATCGGCA
>JAPPMY010000280.1 GCA_028818855.1 Rhodospirillales bacterium | reverse complement strand
GATCGTCGATTTCTGCCTGCGCATGGGCTACACGACCATCACCATCGGCGCGCTCGGCTTCCTCGGCCTTGGCCTGCCGCCGCCGGACCCCGACTGGGGCGGCATGATCACCGAGACCCGGGCCTTCGTCTCCGGCGGCTTTCCCCACATGGCGATCCTGCCGGCCTGCGCGGTCTCGCTGCTGGTGCTCGGCTTCAACCTGCTGGCGGACGGCCTGCGCGAAGTGTCGCTGAGGGACTAGGAGGCGGAAGCAATGCCGGACCAGACCCACGAGCCGCCGGTCCTCGAGATCAGCGGCCTCTGCCTCAGCTACTATACCCGGGCCGGCGAGGTGCCGGCGGTCTACGACTTCGACCTTACCGTGGCGAAGGGCGAATCGGTGGGGCTCGTGGGCGAATCCGGCTGCGGCAAGTCCACCGTCGCCAACGGCATCATGCGCTACATGGGGCACAACGGCGACATCGTGGGCGGCACCATCAAGTTCAAGGGCCGCGACATCGCCGAGATGTCGGAGGAGGAGATCCGCCGCATGCGCGGCAAGGACGTGGCCATGATCTACCAGGAGCCGATGGCCTCGCTCAATCCGAGCCTCACCATCGGCCAGCAGCTCATGGAAGTGCCGATCATCCACGAGAGCGTGAGCCGGGCCGAGGCCTTCGAGCGCGCCTACGACATGCTGGCGGCGGTGCACATCCCGGACCCGAAGCGGCTGATGATCTCGTACCCGCACCAGGTCTCGGGCGGTCAGCAGCAGCGCGTGGTGATCGCCATGGCGCTGCTCTCGCGCCCGGCGCTTCTGCTGCTGGACGAGCCGACGACGGCGCTCGACGTGACGGTGGAGGCGGGCATCGTCGAGCTGATCGCGGAGTTGAGCCGTCAGACCGGCTCGTCGCTGCTCTACATCTCGCACAACCTCGGCCTGATGCTCGAGGTGTGCGATCGCATCTGCGTGATGTACTCGGGCGAGGTGGTGGAGGAGGGGACGATCGATTCCATCTTCTCCTGGCCCAAGCACCCCTATACGCAGGGGCTGTTCGGCTGCATTCCGCTGCCGCACGCAGACAAGAACGCGCGCCCGCTGGTCTCGATCAAGGGCCAGCTTCCGCTCCCCCACCAGCGGCCGGAAGGCTGCAATTTCGGCCCCCGCTGCGGGTTCTTCCAGGGAGGGCTGTGCGACAAGGGCCTGATCCCGATGGAGGAGGTGCACACCGACGACGACCCGGCCCATCGGGTCCGCTGCGAGCGCTGGAACGAGATCGATGTCACCGAGGTGGTGCGTGTGGACGAGAGCCGCGAACCGATCGACGTGGGGGAGACCGTTCTCGAGGTCGCCGACATGCGCAAGTACTACAAGGTGCGCGACCGTTCATTGGCAGCGCTCGTCTCCGGCGGTGCCGTGCGCGAGGTCAAGGCGAACGAGAGCATCAGTTTCCGCGCGGGCGAGGGCGAGACGGTGGCCATCGTGGGCGAATCGGGCTGCGGCAAGTCCACCTTCGCCAAGGTGCTGATGGGCCTGGAGACCGCGACCGACGGCGCGGTCGTGCTCGACGGGACCGACCTCGGCAGCATTCCGGTGAACAAGCGCACGGCGGCGCAGCTCTCCTCGCTGCAGATGGTGTTCCAGAACCCGAACGACACGCTCAACCCATCCCATTCGGTCGGCTACCAGATCGGCCGGGTCATCAAGCGCTTCGGCATCGAGCGCGACTCCGAGAAGCGGAAGGAACTGGTGCACGAATTGCTCGACACGGTGAAGCTGCCGCGCGCCTTCGTGAGCCGGAAGCCGCGCCAGCTCTCTGGCGGGCAGAAGCAGCGCGTCGGCATCGCCCGCGCCTTCGCCGGCAACCCCAAGACGGTGATCGCGGACGAGCCGATCTCGGCGCTCGACGTCTCGGTCGCCGCAGCGGTGACCGAGCTGCTGATGGACATCCAGCGCGAGCACCGCACCACGCTCCTCTTCATCAGCCACGACCTGTCTGCGGTGCGCTACCTCTCCGACCGCGTGGTGGTGATGTACCTCGGGCAGATCATGGAGCGCGGCTCGACGGAGGAAATATTCTCGCCGCCCTATCACCCCTATACCGAGGCGTTGCTCTCTGCCGTGCCGATCGCGGACCCGGAGGTGGAGCGCCGCCGCATCGTCCTGGAGGGCTCGCTGCCGAGCCCGCTCGACCCACCCAAGGGGTGCCCGTTCTCGACGCGGTGTCCGCGCAAGCTCGGCGAAATCTGCGAGACCGAGCCGCCGCCGCTGCAGGCCAACGCCGACCGCCACGTGATCGCCTGCCATATTCCGCTCGAGGAGCTGCGCGAGGTCGAGCCCGTCATCACGATCCCGGACCGGGACGAGCTCCACGCCGCCGAGTGAGCCCATGAGCATGGTTCCGCCGGCGCCCGACGAGACGGCCCTTCGGCGGGGACGCCTCGCGCGTCTGCGCGCGGAGATGGCGCGGCTGGACTATGCGGCCCTGGTGCTGACCGACCCGCACAACGTGCGCTACGCGACCGGCGCGCGGAACATGCTGCCCTTCGTGCTGCGCAATCCGGCCCGCTACGTGTTCGTGCCGCTGGAGGGGCCGGTGGTCCTGTTCGAGTTCGCGGGCTGCGAGCACCTGGAGCGGGACAATCCGACGATCGACGAGATCCGCGTTTCGACGACGGTCTCCTACGTCGCGCGCGGGCCGCTGCTGGATGAGACGGCGAGGGTCTGGGCAGGCGAGATCGCCGCGCTGATGCGCCAGCACTGCCCGGGCGAGACACGCATCGGCCTGGAGCGCATCGATGCGCGCGCCGTGGGCTATCTGGCAGATGAGGGGTTCACGATCCTCGACGCCCAGGCGCCGGCGGAGAGGGCGCGCGCGATCAAGACGCCGGAGGAGATCGCCTGCTCCAGGCGTTCCATGGCGTGCGTCATGGCGGCGGAACGGGCGCTGCAGGATGCCGCGAGGCCGGGAATCACGGAGAACGCGCTCTGGGCGGAGTTCCATCGCCACGTGATCGCCAATGACGGGGACTACGTGGAGACGCGGCTGCTCAGCTCCGGCGAGAGAACGAACCCCTGGTTTCAGGAGACCGGCCAACGCACCATTCAGGCCGGCGAGCTGATCGCCCACGACACCGACGTCATCGGCCCGCATGGCTACTACGCCGACTTCTCGCGCACCTTCCTCTGCGGCGACGGCAACCCGACGCCGGCACAGCGGACGCTCTACGGCCTCGCCTGCGAGCAAATCCAGCACAACATGGCGCTGATCAAGCCGGGGCGGACGTTCCGGGAGATCACGGAGGCGGCGTGGACGATTCCCGATCCCTATTACGCGAGACGGTACTACCTGATGATCCACGGTATCGGCGCCACCGGCGAGTATCCCTACATCGTGTACGAAGCCGACTACGACGGTGGACACGACTACGACGGCGTCGTCGAGCCCAACATGACGCTCTGCATCGAGAGCTTCATCGGCCGCGAGGAGGGCGGAGAGGGCGTGAAGCTGGAGGAGCAGGTCCTGGTCACGGAGACCGGAATCGAGCTGATGAGCACGTTCCCCTTCGACGAGAGGCTGCTCGGTCGCGAGATCTGACGATGGGGACGCTGTTTCCGCCTCTGCCGCCCGGCCCGTTCGACATCATCTACGCGGACCCGCCGTGGGACTACAAAGGGCAGCTCCAGCACGCCGGCGAAGGCAGCGGGGATACCGGGGGCGCAGCCAGGCACTATCCGACCGTGACCCTGGACGACCTCAAGACGCTGAACGTCCCGGACATATCGGCCGGAGACAGTCTGCTCTTCATGTGGGCGACCAATCCGCACCTGGATCAGGCGATCGACCTGGGCAAGGCATGGGGCTTCGCCTGGGCGACGGTCGCCTTCGTCTGGGACAAGGTGAGGGTGAACCCCGGCTTCTACACCATGAGCCAGTGCGAGCTTTGCCTCGTGTTCAAGAAAGGGAAGATTCCGTCCCCGCGCGGCGCACGGAACGTCCGCCAGCTCGTCACGGCCAAGCGCGAGGCGCACTCGCAAAAGCCGGACGAGGTGCGGCAGCGTATCGAAGAGATGTTTCCCCTTTTGCGAAGGGTCGAGCTGTTCGCACGGCCGCAGGGCGGGCGCGGCCTGGCCGATGGCGGTTGGGAGACATGGGGGTTCGAAGCGAGTGAGACGCGAGCAAGCGGGGAGGCACGAAGGGTGGCAAGCCAGGTTTTCGGGGAGCGGGAAGGAGCCAAGCCATGAGCCGTAGCGACGATCCGTCCAACGCCGCGCGCCAGCACGGCGCGATGGAGCACACGGTTCCGCCGTGCGATCTCGACGCGGTGCGCCACTATCGGCTCGGCCGGGTGCGCGAGGCCCTGGCGGCGCGCGATCTTGCCGGGATCATCCTCTACGACCCGGTGAACATCCGCTATGCGGTCGATTCGTCGAACATGGAGATCTGGTGTTCGCGCAACGAGGCGCGTTACCTCTACGTGCCGACCGAGGGTCCGACGCGCCTCTTCGAGTTCGGCGGCGGCAGCGACCTGCTCACCACGGGCCTGCCCACCGTGGACGAGGTCCGACCGACAATCTCCTTCCTCTACTTCATCGCCGGCCAGAGACACGAAGACAGGGCGCGGGAATGGGCGGCCGACATGGACTCGGTCATTCGCGAGCAGAGCGGCGGCAACCGACGCATCGCCCTCGACCGGGTCATGCCGCTCGGCGTCTTCGAGCTGCAGCGGCTGGGCTACGAGATCGTCGACGGCTTCGAGGTGATGGAGAACGCGCGCGTCATCAAGTCGCCGGACGAGATCACGCTGATGCGCCACTCGATCAAGGTGTGCGAGCAGGCCATCGGGCAGATGCGCGATGCGCTGCAGCCCGGCATCACGGAGAATGCGCTCTGGGCCGAGCTTCACCGCGGCAACATCGCGGGCGGGGGCGAGTGGATCGAGTGCCGCCTGCTCGCGTCGGGGCCGCGCACCAATCCGTGGTTCCGCGAATGCTCCATGCGGGTCATCGAGCGGGGCGACATCGTGGCCTTCGACACCGACCTGGTGGGCCCCTACGGCTATTGCAGCGACATCTCGCGCACCTGGGTGTGCGATGCCCGGCCCACCGACGAGCAGCGGCGCCTCTACGCCGAGGCGTACGCGCACATTCAGGAGAACAAGGCGCTGCTGAAGCCGGGCGTGACGTTCGACGAGCTGACCCGGAGGATGCGCCCGCTCGGCGACGAGTTCGCCGAGCAGCGCTACGTGGCGGCGATGCACGGCGTCGGGCTCTGCGACGAGTACCCGGTGATCCGTTATCCCGAGGACTGGGAGCCCGGTGACGATGGCGTGCTGCAGGAAGGCATGGTGTTCTGCGTGGAGGCGCTCACCTCGCCTGTCGGCGGCCGCGAGTCGATCAAGCTCGAAGAGCAGGTGCTGATCACCGCCGACGGCCACGAGCAGCTCTCGTCCTACCCGCTGGAGGAGGACTGGCTGTAGGGGGAGGGGACCGGGCGGAAGGGACACCGTGATGAGATCGATCCTGGACCTCGACCGCTGGCCCGTGGACGCGCTCGATGATGAGAGGGGCCGGGCGCTGGTCGCGCGCTGCCGGGCGGAGCTTCTCGAGGCCGGCATGTTCAGCCTCGAGGCGCTGATCCGGCCCGAGGCCCTGAGATCCGCGATCGACGAGGTCGAGCCGCTCTTCGAGACTGCGTCCTTTACCCACGCAAGGGACCACAACATCTACTTCAACGACGAGATCCGGGGGCTGGAGGTGAGCCATCCGGCGCTCGCCCGCTTTACCACGGTGAACCGCACGATCTGCGGCGATCAGATTCCGGGGAGCATGGTTGCGCGCCTGTACGAATGGCAGCCGCTGATCGACTTCCTGGCAGCGGCCCTGGAGAAGCCCCGGCTCTACCCGATGGCCGATCCACTCGGCCGGCTGAACGTCATGGCCTACCGGGCGGGCGAGCGGCTCAACTGGCACTTCGACCGCGCCGAGTTCACCATTACCGTCCTGCTGCAGGCGCCGTCGGGGGGCGGGGATTTTCAGTACCGCAGCGGGCTGAGAAGCGATGCCGACCCCAACTATGACGGCGTCGGCCGGTTGCTCGCCGGCCAGGACGAGCAGGTGCAGACCCTTCCGCTCGCACCGGGCACGCTCAACGTCTTCAAGGGCAAGAACACGGCGCACCGGGTGACGCCGGTGGAAGGCGAGCGGGCGCGGATCATCGCCGTCTTCTCGTACTACGAGAGGCCGGATGTCACCTTCAGCGACGCGGAGCGTCTGGGGTTCTACGGACGGACCGGCCCGGTGAGCGCCGAGGCGTAGGCGCAGGCGATGAGCGTATCGCTCTACTACAACCCGCGCTGCCCCGATTGCGTGCGGCAGGCGCAGATGACGGCTCGGATGGACTGGTTCGGCCGGGTCGAGCTGCGCACGGACGACTCGCCGCTGGGCGAAGTCCCGGTCGGTGAAATCGTCGTCATCGAGAAGGAGAGCAGCCGCGCCTTCACCGGCGTCTACGCGACGCGGAAGGTCTGCCTGCAGGTGCCGTTGTTCGTTCTCTACGGGCTCGCGCTCTACCTGCCGCCGGTCCGCGCGCTGTTCGGCCGCGACAAGCAGGGCTGCAACGGCGACGCCTGCGAGATTTGACCGGAAGCGCCGTTGCGCCTCACGTGGCGCCGTTGGCCTCCAGCATTCTCGCCGCCGCCCAGCGGTAGAAGCAGTGGGTGGTGCGCTCCAGCACGGGAGAGAGAACGCCGCCCTTGTAGGCGGGTGAGGTGCGCCCGCGCTGCATCCCCTCGACGACGAAGCGGTCCTCCTGGAAGATGCCTTGCCACTGGCGCGTGTTGGCCTCCCGGAGTTCGGCGCAGCCTTCGCCGAGGGCCTCTTCGGCGAAGTAGTAGATGTCCACGTGCTCGTGCGTCCGCCCGGTGCCCGCAGGCATCAGCGTGCCGACGAAGCAATGATCGGCGTGAACGCCCAGCACCGCGGTCGGGAACAGGGCGACGTATTCCGCCGTCCCGTGCCAGCGTTCCGGCAGGCCCGGCAGGACCGGAAAGCCGTTGCCGCTCTCCACGAGCTGCGGCCGGTAGGCGGTGCTGCCTTGCCCGGCGTAGCCGTCGTCCTCCTCCGCGATCTGGTAGTGATCCTCGAGCCGCGAATAGCTGTTGAGGCTGGGGTGGATCCACGGCAGGTGGTAGGCCTCGCAGAAGTTCTCGACGGCGAGCTTCCAGTTGCAGGCGACGTCCAGGGTGAAGGAGGAATCGCTCTCCGCGTAGTGCAGGTCCGCGCCATCGAAATCCTGCCAGCGCCTGGCCACCGGCGCGATGAAGGTCTTGAAGGGCGGCGCGTCGCCGCTCAGGTTGATGAACACGGCGTCGAACCACGTGGCGCAGCGCACCGGCTTCAGGCCGTGCCTCGCCCGCTCGAAGCCCGGGCACGTGTTGCTGTCGGTGCCGCCCATCATCGGCGTCGACCGGAGCGAGCCGTCCAGGTCGTAGGTCCAGGAGTGGTAGGGGCAGCGGATCGTGCCGCGCGTCCGTGCGGGCTTGTCCATCAGCATCATGCCGCGATGGCTGCACACGTTGTGGAAGACGCGGACCTCGCCGTCGTTGCCGCGCACCATGATGAGCGGCAGGCCGGCGAATTCGATGGGCCGCGCATCGCCCACCTCAGGCACGCGCCTGCCGGTGCCGATGCAGGCCCAGGTGCGCGCGAGGAGGACATCCTGCTCCCACTCGGCGAAGGCGTCCGAGACATAGGCCTCGTTCGGCAGCCCGCTCGCCCACTCCTCGATCGGGCGCATCACGTTCGCCAGCGCGACAGCCATGTCCGCGCGGCTTTCCCACCAACGGTCAGCCATGACTCGGTTCCTCCGCCTCTCAGGGGCGCCGCGGGCCCTGAAAGCAAGCTATCGCCAAGGTCGTCGCTAGAGTTACCACAAATGCGCAGCAAATTGTCGCGTTCACGACTCCACTCGGCTCTGCCGCGAGGCTCGAAGGCGAGACCCGGCCGGTGACCGTCGTGCCGGCGGAAGGCCCGGAGGAGACCGAGACCGCCGAACGACCCGACGGCCAGGGCGGCGTCGTCCTGGCGGTGGGCCTCACCATCAACGGGGTGCTTCAGCGCCGCGCCCGAGCCGTCCTTGCAACGGCCTCCTTGCGTAGCTACAACAAGTCTACAACCGGAGGAGGCGCAGATGCCTGCCGATGCAGTCGTACGGGCGCGGATCGACAGCGACACCAAGGCGCGCGCGACGGAAGCGCTTCACGCCATGGGCTTGACCGTGTCCGACGCGATCCGCCTGCTGATGCTGCGGGTGGCCGACGAGAAGCGCCTGCCGTTCGCCGTGCAGGCGCCCAATGCCGCGACCGTCGAGGCGATGAAGGAGTTGGAGGAAGGCAAGGGCGAGCGCTTCGCCGGCGCCGAGGAACTGTTCAAGGACATCGGCGCCTGACGTGCTGACCCCGGTCAGGTCCACGCAGTTCAAGCGAGACGTGAAGCGGGCGAAGAGGCGGGGCAATGACATCGCCAAGCTTCGTCCGCCGCTGATGGCGCTGATCCAGCAGGAGCCGCTGCCCGGACGCATCGCGACCACCCGCTGCGGGGGAACTGGCAGGGCCACCGGGAGTTTCACGTCGAGTCGGACTGGCTCGTGATCTACCGCGTCAAGGGGGACGAGCTGCTGCTGGTCCGGACCGGCTCCCACACCGACTTGTTCAAGGAGTGATGCGCGAGCGCCAAGCGGCGGCGCACAGGTCAACCGGACGCGTCAGGGCCGGGACTGAGCGAGTTCCTTGACAGTATCGCCGTTCAGCCACACGCCGAGGCCGGGGCCGGTGGGCACCGCGATCGTTCCATCCTCTCCGATGGGCGGGAGACCGCGAACGAGTTCGCGCCGCAGGCGGGAGGGGCTGGTCGAGTACTCGATGAGGCCCGTCTCCTGCTGCGTGGCCAGGAAGTGAAGGTTGGCCGCGATGGTGATGTCGGTGTTGTAGGCGTGGGGGACGATGCGCCGGCCGCTGCCTTCCAGCATCCGCGCAAGCCGCAGCGCCTCGGTGAAGCCGCCGAACACCGTGAGGTCGGGCTGCGCGATGTCGAAGGCGTCGGCCGCGAGGAAGGGCTCGTATTCCCTGCAGGTGGTGAGGCCCAGATCGCCGACGCCGATCGGAATGCGCGTCGCGGCGCGCAGCCGCGCGTGCTCCGCTACGTCGTCGAGCGGGAAGGGCGCCTCGATCCAGGCGAAGTCAAGATCGGCCAGCAGGTCGAGGAAGGGGGCCAGCTGGTCGAGGCGCGTGAACTCCTGCGCGACGTCCAGCATCAGGCCGCGGTCCTGCCCCACGAGCGCGCGCAGATGGGTGAGATTTCGCTGCACCCGCGCGGGCTCCGCCCACCAGGGCTCGACGCAGACCTTGAGGCGACGGAAGCCCTGGTCGAGCAGGGGCGTTATCTGCTCCGTGATGCGCGCGGGCGTGTCCTCCAGCGGATAGATCGTCGCGTAGGCCGGCAGGCGTGCGTGACGCGCTCCGCCAAGCGCTTCGCTGACCGGGACGCCCTTCGACCGGGCGAAGAGATCCCAGATGGCGATGTCGAGGGCGCTGATGGCGTGGATGGCCGCGCCCCGGTGGCCGAACCATTGCGAGCGCGTATACATCGCGTCCCACAGGCGGCTGGGGTCGTCCACCGTCTGCCCGATAAGGATGGCGCCGAGCCCCTCCGCCAGATGGTTGTAGGGGGCCATCTCGATCGCGGCCCTGACGATCTCGGGCGGGGCGTCGCTCTCGCCGATCCCCGTGAGCCCGTTGTCCCCGTGGACCAGGACCACGACGTTCCGATAGCTGCCTTCGAAGCGGTAGTAGGGGGCTTGGGGGTCCTGGAGGCAGAGGACCTCCACGCGCTCGATCCGTGCCGTCATGCCGGGAACGCTCGCCGCGCGTAGATGCAGGGCTCGATCCGGTTCCAGTCCATTTCGACTCCCAGCCCCGGCAGGCCGCTCGGGCGAACGAGACCGCCCGCGTCCGGGCGAATGACGTGCTGCGCGCCGAACTCGTATTTCTCGACCGGCGTGGCCTGCTCGAAGTAGTCGCAAGCCGTATGCGTCAGCATGTGGTGCAGGTTCGCCGCCTGGGTGAGCGTGTATCCCCAGCTCTGGACCTCGCAGGTCTTGCCGAGCGTGCGTGTGGCGGCCATGACCTCGCCGGCGCCGGTGAATCCACCGATCCCGGTCACGTCGAAGCGGCTGCGGTCCCAGGCGCCCGTCTGGAGCGCGAACTCGATCAGTTGCGGAAAGGGGAGGCTGTTTCCGCCGCAGATCACATCGATGTCGAGCGCGCTCGCGAGTTCCGTGTAGCCGCGCAGATCGGTGTCGGGGAGCGGCGCCTCGAAGAACTCCCAGTCGGCGGCGTCCAGGGTCCGGCCGATTAGATGTGCCTCGGCGCAGGTATAGGAGCCGTCTGCATCGAAGCTCCAACCGATGTCGCGATCGCCGAATTCTTCAACAAGCGCATGAAGCAAACGCTCGTCGTCTCCCGCCATGCAATAGGGATGAATCTTGATCGCCCGATAGCCGTTATCCAGCATCGTCCGGCAGTAGTCGAGATACGCCTGGTCCGTTGGCAACAGCGGGCTCGACGCGTAGGCGCGGATTTCATGTCGGGCTGCGCCGAGCATCTCGTACAGCGGCTGGTTCGACGACTTCGCCTTGCCGTCGTGCAGCGCGATATCGAAGAGCGACGTCGCCAGATGCCCCAACGGCACGTAGCGGCGGCGCATGTCACGGTAGACCGCGCGGATGTCGAACGCGTCACGACCGAGCACGAAGGGCGCCATGAGGGCGGCGGCGTGAAACAGCGTCCTGTCGAACTCGTGCTCGGTGTAGGTGGTGGCTCCGGCGATGGCCTCCACGCCGTTGGAGAGGGAGAGCCGTGCCACGATCATCGCCTCAAACATGGGGCCGAGACGAGCGGACCAGGTCACCCGCTCGCCCGCCGGCCCGATTGCCAGAAGCTCGATTCCATCGATGGTGACGGCGCTCATTGGAGATATCTCAATGCGGTTAAGGAAACACGTCTAACTGCATGAAAGACAGAATGAACAACTCAGAGAAATAGAGGCTGAAACGACGACCATGTGCCCTTCAACCCGTGCCGTCGTGTGCCCTCATGCGCTCGGCGACGGCGACGCCGTCGATCTCCTGGAAGCTCAGATCTTCCCGGATTGACAGGTCGGTCGCCAGCGCGGCCGCGCGGCCGTATTCGAAGCACTGCGCAGTCACGCGACAGCTCGCCAGCGCCTCGTGCTCGGCGCTGAGGCAGCGGCCGGCGACGATGACGTTGCGGCCTTCCTTGGGCACCAGGGTACCGAAAGGCACCTCGTAGTAGTCGTCGATCAGCCACTCGGTTTTCGGCTTGGCGCCGTAGTGAAGCTCGATCGGCCAGCTCGAGCGGGCGATGCAGTCAGGCCGTTTGCGCGTGCGGACGACATCGTCGTTCATAAGGCGATCGATGCCGTCGATCGAGCGGGTCTGACGCACGCCGACCTCGGCCCCGTAGTCGATGAAATACGCGTTCTCGCAGCCCGGAACGTTCTCTTTCAGGAATCCGAAGAAGGCGCGGGCCTGATAGATGGAGAACTGCTCCGCTTCGGTGTGATCGACCGGATCGGTCACGTCGAGCGGACGCCCATCGAAGCCCGTAATCTTGGTCGCGTTCACCAGGACTTCACGCGGATTGACCGTCGGAAACAGCCAGACCTTCTTCCGCACAAGCTCGTCCCGGGCCTCGAGCATGGAGATGACCTTGGGCGGGGAGATCGTGTCCTCGCCCCAGTAGTCGAGATAGCGGGGGACGTCGACGTTGCCGATCTTGAACATCATCGTCGGGTTCTGAATGACGCCGTTGTTGCCCTTGGTCGTGTGCAGGCCGGACTTGAAGACGACGTCCGCATCGCCGCTGGCGTCGATGATCCGTGTCGCGCTCAGCGTGGCGAAGCCCGACTTGGTGTGGAGCACGAGGGCACCGGGCGCGCCGTCGTCCGCGAGCACGTCGATCACTTGGCTGTGGTAGAGGGCGTGGACGCCGGCGGCGCGGATGAGGTCGGTGGCGACGCGCTTGTAACTGGCGCAGTCGTGCGTCACCACCCAGGTCTTGCCGTAGATCTGGGGCCGGGTGACGCCGCCTGCCGCTTCGAGGGCGGCCCGGAAACGCTCGGCGAAGCCGAAGATGACCTGACGGGGCTGCGTTCTGCGCGGCTCCTCGACCGTCATGTAGAGGCCGCAGACCGTGCCCGACATGCCGGAGACGGCGGCGCCGCCGCAGTAGCCGAGCCGCTCGATCAGAAGGGTTCTGTGCCCCAGCTCCGCGGCGGTGGTCGATGCGGCAATTCCAGCCGGGCCGCCGCCAACGACGACCACGTCGAAGTGCCCGAACGCGGGCACGTCCCGGTAGGCGTCGGCGTCGAGGGTCGGGAGATATCCGTCCATGCGCGTCGCTTCCTGCATGCGGCGGGCATCCTATACCGCGCGGGCCGCGCAGGTGCGAGGAAAGACGTCGTCGGTTGCCCACCCGGCCGGGGAAGGCGGCGCATCCAGGAGAGATGAGCCGGAGGGGCAGGGCGCGCGCCGCGTGGCGCGCCCCGCCGGCAACGATCCGACGGCTATTCGGCCGCTGCTGCCACCCGGCGACCCGGTTGGGGAGGCTTGTGGTATTCGCCGTCCTTCATGATCATCAGGAAGTTGTTCTTGTCCTGGAACAGCGTGAGATCCGCCAGCGGATCGCCGTCGATCATGATGAGATCGGCAAGATAGCCTTCTCTCACCTCGCCCATCTCGGGAATGCCGCTGCCCTGCGCGTTGGCGTAGGCGTAAAGCTCGCCGCCGAGCTTCGTGGCGGCGTGGAGCACCTCGGCCGGGGTGAAGTCGAAGTAGTTGACGAAGTGCTCGAAGTCCCGCGCGTCCGTCCCGTGCGGCACCCAGGCGAAGGCATAGTCGCCGAAGGGCAGGACGCGCACGCCGCGCGCATGCAGCTTCTTGATGGTCTCGCTGACGATCGCCAGCTCGTGGTGGTGCCTGAGCGCGATCTCGCTCTCCGGCGGCATGCCGAATTCCGCGGACTCGTAGGCCGTGTTGTGGGTGATGCCGATGGCCGGGATGACGAAGACCTCGTCCTTGGCGGCCGCCAGCATGTCGATGGTCTCGTCGTCGGCATAGGTCGCATGGTGGATGATGTTGACGCCGTATTTCAGGCAAAGCTGGACCGCCGCCGACGAGCGGGCGTGGGCGCCGACGCGCCGGTTGCGCTGCTTCGCGACCTCGCAGACCGCCGCGATCTCGTCTTCCGTCATGACGGTGGTGTCGCCGCGACCGTACGGATAGACGAACTCGTCGCCCGACGGCATGATCTTGAGGACCTCGACGCCCTCCCGGCACAGCATCCGCGCGGTCTGGCGGAACTGCTCCGCGCCGTCGCAGATGATCGAGAACGCCCCGTGATACATGTGGAG
>JAPPMY010000218.1 GCA_028818855.1 Rhodospirillales bacterium | reverse complement strand
TATCGCCGGGCGGGCCGTCGTAGTCCGGCCAGAGCGCGGTCTGGGCGAAGCGCACCCGGTAGAGAGTCTGCGCAGGCCCATCGCCCCGCCCGAACGCCAGCTCCTCGGGATTGCCGAAGTCGCCGCAGATGCGCTCGACATCGCCCACGGCACCCCGCGCGTAATAGGGCGTGCGGATGTGACCGAACGGAAACGCGCGACGTACGGCGACACGCTCGCCGACGGCAAAGCGGGCGGCCATCAGCCGGCGCCCTCCCCGCCCCTGGCCTCGACCTCGGCCATGCGGCGGCCGAGCTCGTCGGACGAGATGACACCCTTGTTTAGCAGGGTGTTGGTCATGGAGGCGATCCAGCGCTCGTAGTAGCTCATCTCATCGTAGGCCTCGGCACCCAGCTGCTCGATGCCGCGGCGAAGCTCGTCCACGGTGATCACTCCGCTCCCCTGGCCGCCGAGCAGCACCATGAGGGCGTCGACCCGCTTCTCCCAGGGCGCGTGCGCGTGCTCCGCCCGCTCGATGCGGCCGGCCGGCAGCCCGCCGATGTCGTGGCAGCCGCGTCCCGGATCGTCGCTCACCCCGGCTCCTCCCCTGCCTACGCTACGCGCGCACGATAGGGTCGGGCCGTGCCCAGGGCAAGACGGCGCGGACCGTGCGCGGGCCGCAGGATTCGTTGCGTTCACGGCGGCGTGCTGACACCCTCCCCGGCGCGCGAGTCGCGCGGAAGGCGGGGGAGGCGAGCATGACGGGTTACGAGAGCTACACCACCATGACCTTCGCGCGCGAACGCCGCGTGCTCACCGTGACCCTGAACCGGCCCGACGTGCTCAACGCCGTGAACGCGGCCATGCACAGCGAGATGGCGCGGCTCTTCAACGACATTGCCGCCGATGCCGAAACCGACATCGTCGTGCTGACCGGCGCCGGCCGCGCCTTCTGCGCGGGCGGCGACGTGGACTGGCTTCAGGGCGCGATCGACGACATCTCGATCTTCGACGGGATCGCGGTCGAGGCGAAGCAGATCGTGTTCGGCCTCCTCGACCTGGAAAAGCCGGTGATCTGCCGCCTGAACGGTGACGCGGTCGGGCTCGGGGCCACGGTCGCGCTCTTCTGCGACATCATCATCGCCGCCGACAACGCGCGGATCGGCGACCTCCACGTCAACATCGGGCTCTCCGCCGGCGACGGCGGGGCGATCATCTGGCCCCAGCTCATCGGCTATCCCCGCGCCAAGGAGTTCCTGATGACCGGCCGGCTGATCGACGGCAGCGAAGCAGCGGCGCTCGGGCTGGTGAACGAGGCGGTGCCGGCGGAGGAGCTGGATGCCCGCGTGGAGCGCATGGTGGGCAAGCTGGAGCGCGGCGCGACCCAGGCGATCCGCTACACCAAGGTCTCCATCAACGTCGGCCTCAGGCAGCTCGCGCATGCGATGATGGACGCCTCCATCGCCTACGAGAGCCTGACCAACGTCTCCGCCGACCACCGCGAAGGCTTGGCGGCCTTCCGCGAGCGCCGCAAGCCCACCTTCGGCCGGGGGCGGGGCAGCCGATGACGCAGGCTGCCGCCGCGAAGGCCGATAACGGAGCGCTGCCTGGCTGGGACCTCTCCGACCTCTACCCCGCGCCCGACTCGGACGCGCTGAAGCATGATCTGACCGAGGCGGCGCAAGCGGCAAAGGCGCTGCACCAGGAGTTCGCGGGCCGGGTCGCGGACCTCGACGGCGCGGCACTCGGCGGCCTCGTCGCCCGCTACGAGACGATCCGCGAGACCCTGGCGCGGCTCACCAGCTACGCCTATCTCGTCTACTGCACGGCGATGGACGACGCCGAGACGGCACAGTTCTTCCAGACCGTCCGGGAAGAGACGACTGCGACCGAGAGCCGGCTTCTCTTCCTCACCCTCGAGCTCAACCGCATCGACGACGATGCGCTCGCGGAGAAGCTCGACGCCCCGGCCCTCGCCCGCTATGCGCCCTGGGTGCGGGACGTGCGAACGTTCCGCCCCTACCAGCTCTCGGACGAGGTAGAGCGCCTCCTGCACGAGAAGCAGGTCGCGGGCCGGGCCGCCTGGATGCGCCTCTTCGACGAGACCATGGCGGGGCTGCGCTTCTCCGTCGGCGGCGAGTCGCTCGGCAGCGCAGACGCCCTCAACCTGCTCTTGGACAAGGACGGAGAGGTGCGCAAGGAAGCCGCAAAGGCGATCGGCAGCGTCCTCGGCGAGAACGTCCGCACCTTCGCGCTCATCACCAACACGCTCGCCAAAGACAAGGAGATCGAAGACCAGTGGCGCGGCTTCGCCCGGCCGATCTCCGCCCGCAATCTCGGCAACCGGGTAGAGGACGAGGTGGTGGACGCGCTGATCGCGGCCGTCGAGGCCGCGGCACCACGCCTCGCCCATCGCTACTACGCGCTCAAGGCCCGCTGGATGGGCACGGACCGCCTCGATTACTGGGACCGCAGCGCGCCATTGCCCGAGGACGATGACCGCACGATCGGCTGGGAGGAGGCATCCGCGACCGTGCTCGCCGCCTACGCCGCCTTTTCGCCCGCGCTCGCGGACATCGGCCGGCGCTTCTTCGACAATGACTGGATCGACGTGCCCGTGCGTCACGGCAAGTCGCCCGGCGCCTTCGCGCATCCCACGGTGCCGGGCGCGCACCCCTACCTGCTGCTCAATTACCAGGGCAAGGCGCGGGACGTGATGGTTCTCGCCCACGAGCTCGGCCACGGTATCCACCAGGTGCTCGCGGGCGGCCAGGGCCTCCTGATGGCGGAGACCCCGCTGACGCTCGCCGAGACCGCCTCGGTCTTCGGCGAGCAGCTCACCTTCCGCGCGCTGCTCGACGGCGAGAGCGATCCCGTCCGTCGCCGGGTGATGCTCGCCGGCAAGGTCGAGGACATGCTCAACACGGTGGTGCGCCAGGTCGCCTTCTGCGCCTTCGAGCGCCGCGTGCACGAGGAGCGCCGCTCGGGCGAGCTCACGCCCGACCGCCTCTCAGAGCACTGGCTCGCGGTGCAGAGCGAGAGCCTGGGCCCGGCGCTCCGCTTCCACGACGAGTACCGCTACTACTGGACCTACATCCCCCACTTCATCCACGCGCCCTTCTACGTCTACGCCTACGCCTTCGGCGAGTGCCTGGTGAACGCGCTCTACGCCGTCTACCGCGCGGAGCCGGCAGGCTTCGAGGAGAAGTACATCGAGATGCTGCGGGCCGGCGGGAGCCTCCGCCACCGGGAGCTGCTGGCCCCCTTCGGCCTCGACGCGAGCGATCCCGCCTTCTGGTCCTTGGGCCTCGACGTGATCGCAGGCTTCGTCGACGAGCTGGAGGCGACGCTTTAGAGCGCGTCCGTCTTTGACGGATGCGCGCCCGAGCCCTGATCGCCGGGGGACATGCGCCCAGGAGCAGCCTCGCGTCCGGCCGCCCGACGCGATGACCCGGAAACCTCAATTTAAGGCGGCCTATACCGGTCCATAATGGCCCATAATGGTCCATAGTGGCACAAAATGGCACAAGGGAAGCGGTCCAAACTGGTCCATTCCGGCCCATAGCGGCTCACTCTGGCCCTGAGGAGGCCCGTGAGCGGAGCGACGCGTGTAGCGCCGCCGCCGCTCCGGGCCGCGCGAGAGCCTTGCCGGGCGACAAGTTCCCCCTTCCGTCTCCTTCGACCGCGCGCTCCGGGCCGCCCGCGCGCCCGCGTCCGTCCGTCCGCCACATGGCTCGATGATCGCGCAGGCGCCAGCCCCGTCCACCGCACCATGGTCCGGGGACTCGCGCTGCGCCAGATCGTGCCGCGCGCGTCAGGCGTATCCGTGCAAGACGGATACGCCCTAGATCCGCTCGGACAGCCAGATCGCGAGGCGGGTGCCGCGTTTCACGGCGGCGGACAGCGCCTCGTAGCCGGGCGCCTGCTCGGCCCCGTGTTCGAGGCCGGTCTCGCGGTGCCGCGCCTCGTCGGCGCCGAACTCTTCGAGCGTTTGCCGCAGTTCGGCCTCATCCTCGCCGAGTTTTTCGGCCTGGCCCGCATAGTGCTCCTCGATCACCTCTTCCACGGCGACGGTGCACGCCATCGCCGCCCGCTCGCCGAGCAGCGCGCTCGCCGCGCCCAGCGCATAGCCCGCCACGTGCCAGACCGGGGCGAGCGCGGTCGGCCGGACCCGGCGCTCCACCAGCAACGCGTCGAAGGCATCCAGGTGCGCCTGCTCCGCCTCGGCCATCTCGCGGATCGCGGGCGCGGACGCGCTCCGCCCCAGCACCGCGAGCTGGCCGTCGTAGATCCGCCTTGCCCCATACTCGCCGGCGTGGTCGACCCGGATCATGCGGGCGATCAGCTCTTCCGGCGCGGGATCGCCAGGGAGTCGATCCTCCCCCGTGACCCTGGACCGCGCGCCTTTCTGCGCCGCGTCCTCGTTCATGTGCCCGCCCTCCACAGCCGCACCGCGCCCCAACCCGCCACTCCGGCCATCAGCACGGAGGCGATAGCGTTCCATCCTGCGAGCGAGACGCCGATCAGCGACCAGGGTACCTCGTCGCAGCGCGTGAGCGGCGCTGCCATGATCTGGGCCTTGATGTCCTCAAGGCTGCCGCCGGCTGCCGGCGCAGCGCAGGCGCTCGCGAACCAGCCCTGCTCGACGCCCGCATGGTAGACGCCGTAGCCGGCCGTCACCAGAAGCGCGAGGCCCGAGAGCCCGAGCAGCGCAACCCGCCCCCGCCCGCCGACGAAGACAGCGGCGAGCCCCAGCCCGAGCACGGCAAAATGGGGATAGCGCTGGATCAGGCAGAGCGGGCACGGCGCAAGCCCGCCCACGTGCTGCGAGAGATAGGCGCCGAGCAGCAGCCCTGCGCTCCCCGCCGCGACAAGCAGCGGGACGGCGCGCCCCGCCCCCCACTGCTGCATCGCCAGGGTCAAGGCTTACGCGGCGGCTCCCGCCGCCGGCTGGCGCCGCACGAACGTGGTGCTGGTCATGGTCATGACCACCTCGTCGCGCTGGTTCAGCACGTCCATCCGGTAGCGCACGATGCCGCGCTCGGGCCTGGATTGCGACGCCCGCACCTCGAGGATCTCGCCGGTGGAGCGGATCGTGTCTCCGGGGCGGACCGGCTGCACCCAGCGAAGCTCCTCCACGCCGGGCGAGCCGAGCACGGTCTCCGGCGCGAACACCCGCGCCTGCACCATCATGCGAAGCGCCGTACCGATGGTATGGATGCCGCTCGCGATGATCCCGCCGTAGGGCCCGGCCTCGGCGTAGGCCGCGTCGATATGAAAGGGCTGCGGATCGTACTGGAAGGCGAAGTCGATGATCTCCGCCTCGCTCAGCGTCTTGCCCAGGCTCTCGAACCGCATGCCGGGCGCCATGTCCTCGAACCGCCAGTCGTACATGGGAACTCCCGAAGGCGAATGTCTAATCTAGGAAGCACGAGGCCGGGCGCCAAGCGCGGAGGCCCCAATCGGGTTAGGCGTCGCGGGCTGCCGCCATGCGCTCGAACCCCTGCGCGAGGTCGGCGATGAGGTCGTCCGGGTCCTCGAGGCCCGCATAGATGCGGAGCAGCGGATAGGCCGGGTCCCACCGGGTCGCCTCCCGGAGCTTCCAGGGATAGGTGGGGAGCGCGAGGCTCTCGTATCCGCCCCACGAATAGCCGAGGCCGAAGAGCGCGAGCGAATCGAGGAAGGCATCGACCGCAGGCTCGGGCACCGGCTCCAGCACCGCGCCAAAGAGGCTCGACGCGCCCGAGAAGTCGCGCTTCCAGAGCGCGTGGCCGGGATCGTCCTCCAGCGCGGGATGGAGCACGCGGCGGACCTCAGGGCGCTCACGCAGCCAGCGGGCGAGCGCAAGACCCGTCTCCTGGTGCCGGTGCAGGCGGACGGAGAGCGTGCGCAGGCCGCGCAGGCCCAGATAGCAGTCGTCCGGGCCGGGGGCCGCGCCCAGCTCCTCGAAGATGCGGCGCACCGGCTCGACGTGGGCCTCGGTGGTGGTGACCGAGCCCAGCATCGCGTCCGAATGGCCGACGATGTACTTGGTGCAGGCGTGGAGCGAGACGTCCGCACCCAGCGTCAGCGGCTGGCAGAAGAGCGGCGAGGCCCAGGTGTTGTCCACGATCAGCACCGCGCCCCGCGCGTGGGCCGCGTCCGCCAGCGCCGGGAAGTCCTGCACCTCGAAGGTGAGCGAGCCCGGCGATTCGCCCACCACCACGCTCGTGTTGTCGCGCATCAGGTCGGCGAGACGAGCGCCGATGCAGGGGTCGTAGAAGGTGGTCTCGACCCCCATGCGCTTCAGCAGCCCGCCCGCGAGGCCCCGCGTGGGTCCGTAGGCGCTGTCCGTCATCAGCACGTGGTCGCCGCTCTTCACGAAGGCGAGCAAGGCCGCCACGATCGCCGCCTTGCCGGAGCCGAAGAGGTAGGTCCGGTAGCCCCGCTCAAGCTCGGTAATGGAATCCTGCAGCGGGAAGGTGGTCGGCGTTCCGTAGCGCCCGTAATAGGTCTTGCCGTACTGGCGCGGGCCGAAGGTTGCTTCCCTCAGCGCCGCCGCGTTCTCGTGCAGGATCGTCGACGCGTGATAGACGGGCGGGTTGACCACGCCGTGGTTCGCCGCCGGGTCGCGCCCCAGCACCGAGAGCAGCGTCTCGTCCCGGTAGCGGCCCTTGTTGCCGTCCTTCTTGCTCATCGCCTGACCGTGCGGTCCATGAACGCGCGACCGATCAGATGTCGGCGAAGCAGTGCGTTTCCGCAGCCCCGCCGGGATGCGTCACCGCGCCCTGGTAGGCGGGGCCGACGGTCGCCGCGTACTTCCACAGCACGCCCGCCTGATAGTCGTGCGTGCGCGGCCCCCAGGCCTTGCGGCGCTCCGCAAGCTCCGCATCGGAAAGTGCCACGCTGAGTTCGCCGCTCGTCGCATCGATGGTCACCTCGTCGCCGTCGCGGAGCAGCGCGATGGGGCCGCCCACCGCAGCCTCGGGCCCGACGTGGCCGATGCAGAAGCCCCGCGTGGCGCCTGAGAAGCGGCCGTCGGTGATGAGCGCCACCTCCTCGCCCTTGCCCTGGCCGTAGATCTGCGAGGTGACGGCCAGCATCTCCCGCATGCCGGGGCCGCCCTTCGGCCCCTCGTAGCGGATCACGATCACGTCGCCCGAGCGATAGTCGCGGCTGACAATGGCCTTCATCGCCTCTTCTTCCGTATCGAAGCAGCGCGCAGGCCCCACATGGCGGAGCCGCGAGAGGCCGGCCACCTTCACGATCGCCCCTTCCGGCGCGAGGTTGCCGCTGAGACCCACCACGCCGCCAGTCGGCGAGAGCGGCGCCGACGTCGGCACCACCACGTCCTGCTCGGTGGGGAATTTCACGTCGGCCAGATTCTCGGCAAGCGTCTTGCCGGTCACGGTCATGCAGTCGCCGTGCAGGTAGCCGCCCTCAAGCAGCGCCTTGAGCACGATGGGCACGCCGCCCACCTCGAACAGGTCCTTCGCCACGTAGCGCCCGCCCGGCTTCAAGTCAGCGATGTAGGGAGTGCGCTTGAAGACCTCCGCCACCGCCGCGAGGTCGAAGTCGATCCCCGCCTCGTTGGCGATGGCCGGCAGGTGCAGCCCGGCGTTGGTGGAGCCGCCGGTGGCCGCCACCACCGTCGCCGCGTTCTCCATCGCCTTGCGCGTGACGATGTCGCGCGGGCGGAGGTTGTTCTCGATCAGGTCCATGACGCACTTGCCGGAAGCGACGGCGAACTCGTCGCGGGATTCGTAGACGGCGGGCGCGCCGGCCGAATGCGGCAGCGCCAGGCCGATAGCCTCCGAAACGCAGGCCATGGTGTTTGCCGTGAACTGCCCGCCGCAGGAGCCGCCGGAGGGGCACGCCACCGCCTCGATCTCGGCCAGGTCCTCCTCGGTGATCTCGCCCTCGTTGAGCTTCCCGTAGTACTCGTAGACGTCCATGATCGTGACGTCCTTGCCGCGGAAGCGCCCCGGCAGGATGGAGCCGCCGTAGAGAAAGACGCCCGGCACGTTGAGCCGCACCAGCGCCATCATCATGCCGGGCAGCGACTTGTCGCAGCCGGCGATGCCCACCAGCGCGTCGTAGGAATGCCCGCGCATGGTGAGCTCCACGGAATCCGCGATCACATCGCGGGAGACGAGCGAGGACTTCATGCCCTGATGGCCCATGGCGATGCCGTCGGTCACCGTGATCGTGGTGAACTCGCGCGGCGTGCCGCCGGCCTCGTCCACACCCGCCTTGGATGCCAGCGCCTGGCGGCGAAGCGTGATGTTGCAGGGCGCGGTCTCATTCCAGGTGGTGGCCACGCCCACGATCGGCCGGCTCACCGCCTGGCGGGAGACGCCCATGGCGTAGAAGAACGCCCTGTGAGCTGCGCTCTTGGGACCCTCGGTGATGTGTCTGCTCGGCAGCTTCGACTTGTCGAATCTCGTGCTCATGGCGCCCTTCCCCCTACGCACCGCCCATAGTCTCGTAGCGGCGCGTCACATTCCGCGTGGACCGGCTCTGTCAGCCCCGGCCCGACGCCGCACGGCTTACTCGTCCCCATGGGTTGCGGTCAAGCCGCGCGGACGATCACAAGTGGAAATGTGATCAGATGGAGTCAACTCAAATGCTGATGACGAATTGGTCTTGGTAGACCGTCAAGTGAAACTCATACAATAAGTCCATCCCTAGAAGCACATCAAATCTGTTTGGCTGATGGCCCATAATGGTCACTCTCATTCTATTTTGTCCGCGCACCATGGTTTGCGGCGGTCGCTGATCATGCGACAGTTCAGTTATCGGCACATGGATGCCCACGGTACACGTAGGAAGATCGTCGGTCGCATGTACACCATCGATCGGCATCCACCCGTCTTGGCTCAGCTGCAACTCTGCCAGCACCTTAGGTGAAATAGCGCTTATTGTGGCGCCTGTGTCCAACAGTGCCCTGTAGGAGTTCGCTATATTGGCGTCTGGGCTAGGATTAGATACCCAAACACTCAACAAGATTTGTCGCTCGTCCAACACTCCGCGAAAGGTGGGCATGGTTACGCCCGGATAGAAACAAAATCAAGATACATGGCCACACCGCCAAACGATCCTGGACTCTCTCCGATTTGTCTGAGCGAGAAATTGCCCAATCCATATTTCTCGCAAGCAATGTCGTACGCATCATCTCGGTCATTATAAATGGACACCAGATTTCCATCGTGGAATACAGCAATTCGACCAAAATGGTCTCGCTCCAACTCTTCCTTTATTGCGTCATACGCCTTGATGTTTTTCTTTAACTCATCCATTCCTGGCACTTCAGTCATGGGTCCCACCTCCCTTGTCTCGCGGCATTGCGCTCATCCGTTGCGTTCCTGGCCTCGAAACACTAAGGAGAATTGCCGCTTACTACAGAAAACACGCTACGTTTTCCGGTGTGGCTTCCGACAAACGAATGTCCTTGACCAACTCGGAACTGGTCGGTTGGCGACAGAAAGTTAGCAACTCAACTGCTACACGAACCGCCTTCTTGAGCACACTCATCGCCGGCTCCCGAATCAAGGCTGTTCGAGGCAAGGAGGCCATCGTACCTTAGCCTCTTGATTTGGCAACAAATTACACAATAGTCCGCTTCGCCTCAACCCAATATGGGTATGGTCCGATACAGTTTCATTTGACGAATGCGGGCTAAGGGCGAACGCGACTTCAGTTCGCCGCGATGCGCTCCAGCGCCGCCCTGAGCCGGGCTTCCGCCGTGCACGCCTCGCCGAGGCGGACGCGCTGCTCCTCCACCACATGATCGGGCGCACGCGCCAGGAACTGCTCGTTCCCGAGCTTGCTCTCCAGCCTGGCTCGCTCCTTACCCACCTTGCCGAGCTCGCGGTCGAGCCTCGCGCGCTCCTTGTCGAACTCGATGACGCCCGCAAGCGGGAGCACGACGGTCGCCTCATCCAGCATCATCTGCACCGAGCCTGACGGTATCTCGCCATCCGTGGTCTCGGCCTCGCTGAGCCGCGCAAGGCGCTCGATCACGTCGCGGTGACGGCCGAGCCGAGCCGCCGTCTCGGGCACGGCACCCCGCAGCGCGAGCGCGATGCGGGCACCCGCCGGCACGTTCATCTCGGCCCGGACCGCGCGCACCTGGGTGACGAGCCGCACCACCCAGTCCATCTCCCGCGCGGCGTCGGCATCGCCGATGCCGTCGTCGAGCGCCGGCCAGGGCGCCGTGATCAGCGTGCCCGCGCGGGCCTCGTCGATCCGGCCCCAGAGCTCCTCCGTCACGAACGGCATGAAGGGATGGAGCAGGCCCAGGATCGTATCCAGCACCCAGGCGCAAGTGGCGCGGGTCTCATCCTTCGCCGCCCCGTCGGGACCGGAAAGCACGGGCTTCGAGAACTCCAGGTACCAGTCGCAGAAGACGTCCCAGGTGAAGCGGTAGACCGCGCCTGCGGCCGCGTCGAAGCGGTAGGTGTCGAGCGCCTGGGTCGCCTCATGGGCGGCTTGCGCAGCCTCGCCCACGATCCAGCGGTTGACGCGGCCCTCGACCTGCGCCGGATCGAAGCCCGCGACAGGCGCGCACCCGTTGGCCTCGCAGAAGCGCGCGGCGTTCCAGAGCTTGGTGGCGAAGTTGCGGTAGCCCGCGACACGGCTCTCGGCGAGCTTGATGTCGCGCCCCTGCGCCTCCATCGCCGCCAGCGTGAAGCGGAGCGCATCGGCGCCGTACTTGTCGATCAGCGCCAGCGGGTCGATGACGTTGCCCTTGCTCTTGGACATCTTCTGTCCCTTCTCGTCCCGCACCAGCGCGTGGATGTAGACGGTGCGGAAGGGGACATCGCCCATGAAGTGCATGCCCAGCATCACCATCCGGGCGACCCAGAAGAAGATGATGTCGAAGCCCGTGATCAGGTCGCTGTTGGGGTAGTAGGTCTGGAGCGCCCCCGTCCGCTCAGGCCAGCCCAGCGTCGAGAACGGCCAGAGGCCCGAGCTGAACCACGTGTCCAGCACGTCCTCGTCCTGCATGAGCGGCTCGGTGCGCCCGTAGTGCTTCGCCGCCTGCTCTGCCGCCTCGGCCTCGGTCGCGGCGACGAAGACGTGGCCATCCGGCCCGTACCACGCCGGGATGCGGTGCCCCCACCAGAGCTGGCGCGAGATGCACCAGGGCTGGATGTTGCGCATCCACTCGAAGTAGGTGTTCTCCCAGCGCCGGGGCACGAAGCGGATGCGGCCCGTCTCCACCGCCTCGATGGCGGGCTTGGCCAGCGTCTCGGCATCGACGTACCACTGGTCGGTGAGCCAGGGCTCGATCACCGCGCCCGAACGGTCGCCGTGGGGCACTGTGTGGACGTGCGGCTCCACCCGCTCTATCAGGTCCTGCGCTTCGAGGTCGGCGAGCACGCGCTTGCGCGCCTCCATCCGGTCGAGGCCCCGGTAGGCCTCGGGCGCGTTCTCGTTGATCCGGGCCTGAGCGTCGAACACGTTGACGATGGCGAGGTCGTGGCGGCGGCCCACCTCGAAGTCGTTGAAGTCGTGGGCCGGCGTGATCTTCACCGCGCCCGAGCCCTGCTCGGGATCGGCATAGTCGTCGGCGACGATGGGCAGGCGACGGCCCACCAGCGGCAGCAGCGCGTCGCTGCCGACGAGGCCCCGATAGCGCGGGTCCTTCGGGTGCACGGCGACGGCGGTATCGCCCAGCATGGTCTCGGGCCGCGTGGTCGCGACGACGATGTGCGCGCCGGGACGCCCTGCGATGGGATAGCGGACGTGCCAGAGCTTGCCGTCCTTCATCTCGCGCTGCTCGACCTCGAGATCGGAGATCGCCGTGCCCAGCGCCGGGTCCCAGTTGACTAGCCGCTTGTCGCGGTAGATCAGGCCCTGGCGGTAGAGGGTGACGAAGACCTCGATCACCGCCCGGCTCAGGCCCTCGTCCATGGTGAAGCGCTCGCGCGCCCAGTCCGGCGAGGCGCCGAGGCGGCGGAGCTGGCGCCCGATGGCGCCGCCCGATTCGGCCTTCCACGACCACACGCGGTCGATGAAGGCCTCGCGCCCGAGCGCGCGCCGGTCCGTGCCCTCCTCGGCAAGCTGGCGCTCCACCACCATCTGCGTCGCGATCCCGGCGTGATCCATCCCCGGCTGCCAGAGCGCGTTGCGGCCGGTCTTCCGCCGGTAGCGCGTGAGCACGTCCTGCAGCGTGTTGTTGAGCGCATGCCCCATGTGCAGGCTGCCGGTGACGTTCGGCGGCGGCATCATCACGCACCAGGGCTCGGCCCCGCCGGAGCGCCCGGCGAAGCCGCCGCTCTCCTCCCAGAAGTCGTAAAGGCGGCCCTCGAAATCGGCAGGCCGATAGGTCTTCTCAAGCATCGTCGTCTCGTAACCGTTTCGGGAGGATGGGGCTAGTGAAGAGGTGGGCGGGAAGGCGCTCTCGGCGAAGGACTCACTCGGGCTCGACGCGCCGCGCCGCCCGCTCCAGCTCCTGCTTGACCAGGCGTTCGACCATGGGCGGCACGTGGATGTCGAGCCACGTCTGCAGCACGGGTCTCAGCGCCTCCAGCAGATGTTCATCGGTGGGACGGCCGCCTTCGGCGCTCTGACGAGGCGGCGGCTTGCCGGGCGGCGGGAAGGAGAACGCGGGAGCGCCCTCGGCCGCTTTCCCCGGCGGGAGCACGTTGCCCTGCTCGTCGACCACGTCGACCAGGTCGAGCACGTCCTGGCTCCCGGCACGCTTGCGCGGCGGCGGAGCCAAGGGCGGCGCGCCTGTCCCCGCGCTCCGCCCGCGGCTTTCGCCCTCCGAGACGATCCGGCCGATCGACTCCAGGATCTGCTCCTTCGACAGGTCGTCGCTGGGTTTTCGGTTGGTCATGGCCCCGTGCCGGCGGGCGCGCGACGCCGCATGCCACAACCTAGGCCAATCGGGGAGCGATTGCCACCGCGGACGCTGAATCCGGGCCGTCGCGGTCGCCTTGGGCCGCTCCCTCAACTATAATGCGGCGCGAGAGTCGCCCGAGGAGGAGCGGGACCACGTGCCGGTATCCACGCTGGAACGGCGCTGCACCGAGATCGGCCTGAAGATGACCGAACAGCGGCGCGTGATCGCGCGCGTGCTGTCGGACGCATCCGACCACCCCGATGTCGAGGGTCTCTATCGGCGGGCGACCGAGATCGACTCCCGCATCAGCCTGGCCACGGTCTATCGCACGGTCCGGCTCTTCGAGGAGTGCGGCCTGCTGGAGCGCCACGACTTCCGCGACGGGCGGGCGCGCTACGAGGAGCACCCCGACGAGCACCACGATCATCTGATCGACCTCACGTCGGGCAAGGTGGTGGAGTTCCAGAACGAGGAGATCGAGGCGCTCCAGGCGGCCGTCGCCAAGGCGCTCGGTTACAAGCTCGTGGATCACCGGCTGGAGCTTTACGCGGTCCCGCTGGACGAGCCCGAAGACTAGACCGAAGCGCGCGGAGGCCCATGACCGACGATGATTTCATGGCCGGGATCGTCGCCGGCAATCTCGAAGTGCGACTGGCGCGCTCGGCAGAGGACGTGGACGCCGTCCAGGCGCTGCGCTACCGCGTCTTCTACGAGGAGATGGCGG
>JAPPMY010000163.1 GCA_028818855.1 Rhodospirillales bacterium | reverse complement strand
ATTAATCCGAGCGGATCAGCCCAAAATCGCCGCTGAAAGCCTGCGCCCGCTCAGTCAGACGGTCCGCTGAGGAAGTCGGCCGGCACCATGCCTGGCGCTAGCGCGCGGTCTTGCCACACGACCTCGTAGAGCAGCTCGTCGATCCCCTCCACCGCCGAGAGCAGGGCCGCCCGCGTCGCCCGCTTCACGGTGAAGCCGGCCAGCTCCCCGATGAGCGCCCCGTCGGCGTCGTAGAGCCGCAGGTCCGCGGCGTAAACCTCCGGCACATCATCGCTCGCCCCATCCGCTGCTTCGCCCTGCGGGCCTTCCCTCATGGAGACGTGGCAGATCAGCCGCTCCGGCAACCGGTCCCTGAGCCAGAGCCTCTCCCACGCGAAGGGCAGATAGGTGACTCCTTCCTCGCTGCCGTCCGGGTTGCGCGCCGCGCCGAAAGCCTGGAAGCAGCCGTCCAGCACGAGCGGGTGCACGTCGAACGGGCTGCGCGCGAGCCCGGCAGGGAGCGATACCTCGGCGATCGCCTCGCCCGGCCGTGCCCAGAGCGCGCCCAGCGTGCGGAAGGACGGGCCGAGATCGATCCCGACCGCGGCCTTGGCGCGGTAGTAGGCCGCGAGGTCCACCGGCGCGAGAGTGGCCTTCAGTCCCTCGATATCGAGCGGTGGGGCAGCAGGCATCGGGCCAGCCGAGTTTGTTGCGACCCTGCCCTCTGCGTGCAGCGTCCACCCGTCCTCGTCCTCGCCCCGGCTGAGGATGCGGACGCGCCGGGCCGTGCCGTCCTCGGCGTCGTCAAGCAGCACCTGCACGCGCCGGCCCGCGTCGGCGGCGCCGTCCTCGGCATCTTCGTCGGGGAAGATCAGGGCGTTCTGCATCGCGAAGTCTTCGACGAGCACCGCGTCGCTGCCCTCGGCGAGGGTGGCCGACGCCGCCATGGCGCCGTAAAGCGCGCCCGGCGCGATCAGCCGGCCGAAGACGCGATGGTCGCTCAGCCACGCGGGATCGGAGGGGAAGACCTCGGTATCGAAGGCGATCTCCCCGCTCGCGGATTCGTGGCGCGCGCCCAGCAGGGGGTGGCCGGCGTCGGAGCGCCGTCGCCTGGGCGCCTCGATCCAGTAGTGCTCGCGCTGGAAGGGATAGCCCGGCAGCGCGATCCGGCGGCGCTCCTCGCCGGCGAAGAGCCCTTCGAAGCGGAGCGGAAGCCCCGCCTCGTAGGCGCCGGCGACCGCCTCCACGAATCCGCCGCCGGAGCCGGGTGCCGGCGGGGCCTCGTCCTTCGCCGGCCGCTGCAGGCTCGAGAAAACCGCCGGCGCGGCCCCGGCCGATTCCGGCCACGCCATGGTCGTCATCGGCCCCAGCACGGCGTGAGGGCCGATCTCGATGACGGCATCCACGCCGAGTTCCGCCAGCGTCTCGATGCAGGCGCGGAAGGCCACAGGCTCGCGGGCCTGGCGCCGCCAGTACGCCGCGTCCGGCGCTTCGCCCGCTTCCAGCGCTCGCCCCGTCAGGTTGCTGACGAAGGTGAGCGCCGGTGGCTGGAACGCGATCGCCGCGATCGCGGCTTCGAGATCGCC
The DNA here is from genome assembly GCA_028818855.1 of Rhodospirillales bacterium. GTDB lineage: Bacteria > Pseudomonadota > Alphaproteobacteria > UBA828 > UBA828 > WTGU01. The sequence goes on along the minus strand of JAPPMY010000163.1, from coordinate 12,024 downwards.
CAGCGCCGGCTCGATCATGGCGCTGTGGTAGGCGGGGCTCCTGCGCAGCCGCGCGACGCGCACCCCGTCGGCCTCGAAGCGGGCGAGGATCGCCTCGATATCCACCGCCGGACCGCTCACCACCTGGTGGGCGCCGTTGTCCGCCGCGATGCTGAGGCCAGGCCCGTCCGACGCCGCGTTCTGCGCCGCCACGGCGTCCGCCACGCGGGTGGGTGGCGCGAAGACAGCCGCCATCGCGCCTTCGCCGGGGAGCGCTCCGATCAGGCTCCCGCGGGCCGCGGCGAAGCGCAGGCCGTCCTCCAGGGTGAAGACGCCGGCGGCGTGGGCGGCCGCGATCTCGCCCAGGCTGTGCCCGAGCACCACGTCCGGCCGGATGCCGATGCTCTCCCAAAGCGCGGCCAGCGCGCACTCCAGCGCGTAGATCGCCGGCTGCTTCCAGTGCGGATCGTCGAGGTCGCCGGCAGCATCAGGCCGGCCGAACATCACGTCCAGAAGCGAGGCGCCGCGCTCCTCTGCCAGCAGGGCATCGCAGCGGTCGAGCACCGCGCGGACTACCGGCTCGCTCGCATAGAGCGCCGCACCCATGCCGGGCCACTGGCTGGCCTGCCCGGTGTAGGCGAACGCGACCTTGGCGGCCGTCCGCCGCGCCGCTTGCTCGTCCCCCTCCGCCAGCGCCGTCAGGCCCGCCCGCAGCGAGGCCGCGTCGTGGAACACCACACTCGCGCGAAGGCTGAAATGGCTGCGGCCCGTGGCGGCCGTCCAAGCCATGTCGGCGAGCGATGGCGCGTCGTCGTGCGCGTCGAGCCACGCGAGATAGTGCTCAGCAAGCGTCCGCAATGCCGTATCCGACTTGCCCGAGAGCGGCAGAAGTCGCGTCGCCCGAGGGGTGAGGCCATCCTGTTGTGGTGCCGACTCTGTGACGGAAGCCGGTTGGGAGATGGCGATTTGCAGGGGCGGTCCGGCGTTCCAGTGCTCCGGGCTCTGCCCGTCGGCACCCAAACCGTTGCCGTAACCTTCCAGCAGGACATGGGCATTGGTGCCCGACCAGCCGAAGCCGCTCACGCCCGCCCGCGGTGGGGTGTCGTCGGCGATCGGCCAGTCGGTGGGCGTCGCCGTCACCTGCAGCGGCAGCCGCTCCCAGTCGATTTCCGGTCTCGGGATCCGGAAATGGAGGTGCCTGGGAATCACTCCCCGGTTCATGGCCAGCACTGTCTTGATCACGCCGGCGACCCCGGCGGCGGCTTCGAGGTGGCCGATGTTGGTCTTGACCGAGCCGATCAGCAGGGGGCGGTCCGCATCGCGCCCGCGCCCGTAGGCCGTGCCGGTCGCCTGCGCCTCGATCGGATCGCCGACGTCGGTGCCCGTCCCGTGCGCTTCGACGTAGTCGACGTCGGCGGGCTGTAGTCCGGCCTGCTTCAGCGCAGCCTCGATCACCTTCTCCTGCGCCGGCCCGCTCGGGACCGTCAATCCGGGGCTGGCGCCATCCTGGTTGAGCGCCGAGCCGCGCACCACGGCCCAGATGCGGTCGCCGTCGGCCTCCGCCTCCGCGAGCCGCTTGAGCACGACGATGCCGCAGCCTTCGCCCCGCACGTACCCGTTCGCGGCCGCGTCGAAGGTCGCGCAGCGCCCGTCCGGCGAGAGCATGCCGGCGTTGGCGCGCATCTCCAGCAGCCGGCCTGAGAGGATCGCGTGCACGCCGCCGGCGAGCGCGAGGTCTGCCTCCCCCCGCTGCAGGCCGGTCACCGCCTGATGGATCGCGACCAGCGAGGACGAGCAGGCCGTATCCAGCGCCAAGGCCGGCCCCTCCAGCCCGAGCGCGAAGGCGACCCGGCCGATGGCGGTGTTGAAGGAGGTGCCGGTGACGGAATAGAGGCTGACGGCGGGTTCGTCCGGGGAGGCGGTCTCCAGGATCAGCCCGCGATACTCGTTGTTGCTGATCCCGGCATAGACGCCGGTGCGGCTGCCCTTGAGGCGCTCCGGGTCCATGCCGGCGTCTTCCAGCGCGCGCCAGCAGGTCTCCAGCATCATCCGCTGCTGCGGGTCGAGCAGTTGCGCCTCGACCGGCGAGATGCGGAAGAAGGCCGCGTCGAACAGTTCAAGCTCGTCGAGGTACGCGCCGAACCGGCATGCCGGAGCCTGCGCGGCATCGGGGAACAGCGCGCCAACGCGGCCCTCGCCGGAGCCGGGAACCCCTTCGATCACCCCGCTCTCGCCCGCCTCCAGCATGCGCCAGAAGGCGGAAAGGCCGTCCGCGCTGGGAAAGCGGCAGGCCATGCCGACGATCGCAATGGGCTCGTTCGACACGGAGGTGTCCGGCGCGCGGCCCTCGTCATTAGGGCGCGCGTCGCCGGCGCGACCGCAAGCCTTCTCTCGTTCCGTCATCGCGGATCTCCCTCAGTCAGGAGGACGGTACGAACCATCTCAAGAATCGTATAGCCGCAGGCGACATACATACACCCTGCGGCGACAGTTTGCGTGGGATCATTTTGCCTGGTCGTCCGGCGCCGGCGCGGCCACGCGGACGGTGACGATATCGGTGCCGTGATACTGCTGATGACGGACGGAGGACGCGAGGCGGCGCAGCAGCCGGAGCGATACCTCATGTTCGGCGGGCGCGTCGCCGGGATCGTCGGCGAGCAGGGCGAGTCGGTCCTGGATGTTTTCCTCCCGCGACGCGACGACGAACTCCAGCACCGCCCCGTTGCCCTCCCGATGCGCCGAGAGGCGCAGGCGGCGGCGATGGTCTTCGCCCTCGTCCTCGCGGGCGAGCGTCAGCAGCGTCTCTTCGCAGGCGGCGTCAAGCCGATGGGCCATCGCCGCGTCCCAGCCGTTGCGGGTGGCGAAGGTGCCAAGGAACTCCCTGATCTTCGGCAGGACCTCGAGATCGAACGCCGCCTCGATCCGGCTGCGGCGGGAGCCGGTCAACTCCACGAAGAGCGTCATGAGGATGGCCGTGACGCCCCCGGTCGTGACTCCGTTCCGGAAGAGACCGCCGGCGAATTCCTTGACCAGTTCAGGAAAGACCATGTCGTTCTGGAAGCCGACGCCGAGCCAGAACGAGACGCCGACGATCAGCCCCTTGCGGTAGTCGATCCCGTCCTGAATGGCGATCTTCATGCCGACCATGAAGAGCATCGCCAGCAGTACCCCAAGATAGGCCGCGACCACCGGGCCGGGGATCGCTAGCACGATCGCGAGCACCTTGGGCAGGAACGCCATGACGATGAAGACCGCCCCGGTGGCGATGCCGACGCCGCGGGCGCCCACACCTGTGAGTTCGGTGACCGATGCGCCGACGGTGGTGGCCGCGTTCGGCGTCGTGCCCGCGAGGCCGGAGAGCAGGTTGCCCAGCCCGTCCACGGTCACCGCGCCCTGCACCGCGCGGAAATCCACCGCGCCCGCCCGCCGCCACGAAACCCGCTGGATGGCGATCGCGCCGCTCACGGTCCGCACGGAGGCGATCACGGCCACGAAAAGAAAGGCCGGCAGAAGCGCCCAGAAGGACGGCCCGAAGTCCAGGTCGAAGCCCGCCCATTCCCCCGTCGGCAAGCCGATCCACGGCGCATCGACGACGCGGCCCGCGTCGTAGAGCCCGAAGATCGCGGCGACGCCGGAGCCCACGATCACGCCAATGACCGGCGCCCAGAGCCGCCACGCGCCCGCCATCTTCAGGGCGATGCCGGCGATGACGAGCACCACCACGAGCGCGCTCAGCGGTGCGGCCATTGTCGGCGTTTCCGCCGGAACCGCGCTCAGCAGATCGAAGACGGCGGGCATGACCGTGACCGGGATCAGCATGACCACGGTGCCCGAGACCGTCGGAGTCAGGATCCGCTGGAACAGCGAGAGCCGGGCGGAAAGGAGGATCGGGACGAACGACGCGACCAGCACCAGGATCGCCATCAGCGCCGGGCCGCCTTCGGCAACCGCCGTGATGCAGACCGCGATAAAGGCGCCGGACGCCCCCATCACGAGCACATGGCCCGAGCCAATCCGGCCCAGCCGGAAGGCCTGCAAGATCGTGGTCGCGCCGCAGATCGCGACCGTGGCGAACACGGCCCACGAGAGATAACTCTCGCTCGCTCCGCCGGCCCGCATCACCACCGTCGGGATCAGAATGATGCCGGCGACCGAAAGAATTGCGAGCTGAGCGCCGAGGCCCAGGGCGAGCGCGGGCGGCGGCCTCTCGTCGGGCTGGTAGCGGATACCTTTGCGGCCGCCAGCTGCGGCAGTGCTCATGGAGCCCATCCCTGTGGCGCGTGAACGAGTGATCGCTACGTCCCGCCTGGCTATGGTAGCAGGCGGAAAACGCCTCTCACACGTCCCGTGCTCGCCAAGCTTGCGCTATTCCGAGAGCGCACTCCCGGCTCGGCGCAATTGCTGAAGCACCTCATTGAGGAGTTGCACTGAAGAGTCCGACCCTTCGCCGGCGGGAGCGAGGGCATGGCCGGGCGCGGAGCTGTCGGGCGTCGCCGCGGAGAGAGCCCCCGCCCTTCACCATCACACTGGAGCGGGAGGCACGCCATGCGGATTCGCCGGCCGTCACATCACGAGCCGCACGCCTTGCCGAACAACGCATTCGCGCACGGATCCCCTGTACCTACCTGGCTTCTAGCTTGCTCGCCGACGACGCGGTACCGCAATTCCGTGCTCGCGCAGCGTGCCTTCCACGCTCGGCCGTTGAAGCCGGATGCGCCTGTCGCTCAACAGGTAGGAGAACACGAACCCGAGACCCAGGATCAGCACGCCGATCAGGAAGCAGTAGATGATGGCGCGGTCGGGGTACTGGTCCTTGAGATAGCCGATGTAGAGGGGGCCGCAGACGCCCGCCGCCGCCCAGGCCGTCAGCATGACACCGTAGACCGCAGACATCTTGCGCGCGCCGAAGACGTCGAGCACGAAAGAGGGCATCGTCGCGAAGCCGCCGCCGAAGCACAGCAAGATGTAGCAGACGAGAACCGAGAATATCCACGGATCGCGCTCGGTCATCAGGATGCCGAACACGATCATCTGGCTAGCCAGCAGGATCCTGAACACGCGGATGCGTCCGATGCGATCGGACAGCAATCCCCAGAAGAGCCGGCCGAACCCGTTGCAGAGCGAGCTGGCGGCAATCAGCGTCGCGCCGTATTCGGCGAGGGTTTCCGGCTCCACACTCGGATCGGCGAGTCCCCACACGTCCTGCAACAGTGGTGACTGAAAGCTGATGACGGCGATGCCGGCGGCGATGTTGAAGAAGAAGACAAGCCACATGACGGCGAATTCGCCGGAGTACAGGCAGCGCGCGGTCGAGTCCGGCTCGTCCTGCGCGCTGCCGGAGGCCGTGTCACTATCTGAACGATTTTCGACCTCCGCAGGCGGATTACGAAGCGCCAGACTGCAAGGGATCAACACGGCGGCGAACACCACGCCGAGCCAGACGAAGAGCATCGGTAGGTCGCCCCTGGTCTGCACCACCAGCAAAGGCGCCAGTCCCTTGCTCAGAACCACCGCGCCGATGCCGAAGCCCATGACGACGATGCCCGTCGCCAGCCCCTTCTTGTCCGGGAACCACTTCGCCACCGTGGCGACGGGCGTGACGTAGCCGAGCCCGATCCCCGCGCCGCCGATCACGCCGTAGCCGAGATAGAAGAGCGCGAGACTGTCGAGCTGAAGGGCGAGGCCGGCAATCATGTAGCCGCCGGAGAACATCACGCTGCCGGCAAGCGCCAGCGTTCGCGGGCCGACCCTGGGCAGAATCATGCCGGCCCCTGCAGCCGACATGCCAAGAGAAAAGATCGTGATGCTGAAGGCGAGCGCCGTGTCGGTGAAGGACCAACCGAGCTGCCTCACGAGAAGCGTCTGAAAGAAGCTCCACGCATAGACGGTCCCGAAGCAGACCTGCAGGACGGTGCAGTAGAGAATTGCCGCTGTGCGGGAATGAGTCACCGGAAGGCTATTCCTTCCCGCCCGGCTGAGAGAGCCCGTCCGCTTTGTCTCTGTCCATCACCTGCGAGAAGTAGAGGAAGAGCCGCGCCAACTCTCCGGCCTCGTCCTTGCGTGCGAGCAGCTTCTCGTTTCCGCTGCCGTCGGCCTCCCGCTCCTGCGCGAGCTTCACCGCAAAGGCGAGAACTCCGTCGACCGGTCGGGCCGCCTGGCCGACGAGCCAGATCGCGGCGAGAATGCCGACCACGAAGATGATGGAGATGAGATAGATCTGCTGGCCGATCGCTCTTTGGACCTTCAGCGCGATCAGCCCGGTGTCGCTGCCGATGTGGACCGCGCCGGCGACGCCCGCCAGGATTGGACTGGCGACTTCGACGAAATCGCCCATACCCGGCAGGCTGCGTTCAACCGTCACCGTGCTGGTCGCGTCTCCGGTCCTGATCTCCTCCGGAATGCCCGGAACGAAGGTGTGCGCCAGAAACTCCCCTGTCTCGCTCGTGATGTAGATGTAGCTGATTCCCTGAATCTCGACGAACTGATCGATCAGGGACTGGAGCGCCGTCAGGTTCCTGTTCAACAGGATGTCGACGCTGGCATCGGCGATCGTCTTGGCGATGTCCCTGCTGTTCGATTCGTATTCTTCCGACAGGTGCGTATCGACCGTGTAGATGCAGAGAACCGATGTGGATACGCCGATCACGCCGAACAGGAAGAACACGCCGAACAGGGTCTTTCGGAAGAGTCTTAGTATTTTCATGTCAGGCGAACCTGTCTTTCCAGCTGTCCAGAGGAACGAAGCGGCCCTCGTCCACAACGGTGTAGTAGACCTTCTGCAGGCCTTGGCGGCGCTCCGGCCCGAACGACACCAGTTCCCCGATTCCCAGATCGAAATCACTTATGCTGAAGATCGCGTCTTCCAGCGCGGCTCTCTCCGGTCTGTCGCCGAGTCGATCCAGAATCTCGACCATGAGCTTGGCGTTGAGGAACCCCTCCAGACTGACGAAGCTGTGCGAGAAGGGCGTGTAATTCTCTTTCAGTAATTCCTGCGGCGGCTGGGGGTCGTACCGCGCCATGAACTCCTGGTACTGCCGGACGGCCGGAATCCCCACGTCGTGATAGCTGGGAACGACCTGCGAGTTCACCAGCAGCTCGGTGTAGCGCTCGCCGTCGTCACGCCCTTGCGTGATGAGATTGAGCAGGTTCTCGCTGCCGACGAAGGAGACGTTGGCGATGGGCACGCGCAACCCGAGATCCACGGCGTCGCGGAGAAACGCAGCGCAGGCGGCGTAGGCGCCGATGCAGATGACCGCATCCGGGCGCGATGCCTTCAGGATCTCCACCTGATCCCGCATGATGCCCGTGAATTTGGAGCCCCGCCGGTAGGTTGCCTCACCAACGATCCGCTCGCCGAACGGCCTCAGGGCACGGCGCACGCCGGCCCAGCCGCTGCGGCCGTAGGCGTCGGCCTGATAGAAGACACCGATCCGTCTGCGGCCGATTCCGACGAAGTTCTGTACCAGGCCTGCGGTCTCCTGCCGGTAGGAGGCGCGTAGGTTGAAAGCGAAGGGGCCGTATGGCGGCTCCCGCTGCGGCTGCGCGCCGGTGAACGGGAAGAAGAGATAGACCTGCCTCTCCTGAAACTTCTTGAGCATGGGAAGAACGCGCGTGACCGTCGGCGTGCCGACATAGCCGAAGAGCGCGAAGACTTCGTCCTCCAGCATCAGGGTCATCGTGTTCTGAACCGACGGGTCGGGCTGATAGCCGTCGTCATAGGTCCTGAGAACGACTCGTCGGCCCCTGACGCCGCCCTGGCGGTTGATGTGCTCGAAATAGGCGCTGGCGCCGCGGAAGAGCTCTATGCCGAGACCACGTGACGGGCCTGAGAACGCGGCGGACATGCCCAGCACGATCTCGCTGTCGGTCACGCCCGATGATGCCGCCGCGCCGGATGGACGCCAGCTAAGGCCCAACAGGCAACCGGCAAGGCCGTACCGAAGGACGCTTCTCCTCGTCGGCGACCTCATTCGAGGTATGCCCATCTCTCCTCGCCTATGCGGCATGCCGGAAGAGCGGCTTCCTGCCTCGCTTTACGACGGCAACGGCGTCTCTTCGGCCTGCTCCCGCCCTGAGTCCGCGTCGTCCTCGGTCTGCTGAGGCGGTTCCGAGGGCAGCGTGACGATCATTTCGGTAAACGCGCCGGGTTCGGACTCCACCCTGATATGGCCGCCGTGCTGGCGAACGATGTCGCTCGAGAGCGCGAGGCCCAGGCCGGTGCCCTGATCGGGTGGCTTGGTCGTGAAGAAGGGGTTGAAGATGTCGTCGATGATCTCGGACGGGATCCCGCTGCCGTTGTCTCTGATCCGGATTTCGACCCCGTCTTCGGATCGCCGGGTGACCAGGGTGAGCGTGGGCTCGTAAGCGCCCCCCTCTGAACCATCGGAACCGGGATCCGCTGCGTCCGCGCCTTCCTCGGCGCGCTGCCTCTCGGCAGTCGCCTGGCAGGCGTTGCCGACCAGGTTCAGGAAGACGCGGCCCACGTCCTGAGTGACGACGTCGAGAGAGCCGACCGCCGGATCGAAGTCCTGGACGATGTCGAGTTGAAAGCTGTCATCGCTTGCCCGGGCGCTGTGGTAGGCAAGCCGCACATGCTCGTCGAGCAGGGCATTGATGTCGGTCGGTTGCCGGCCGCCCGAATCACGCCCCATGCTGAGCATGTGATGCACGATCTGATTTGCGCGCTCGCCGTGCTCCCGAATCAATCTGAGGTTTTCCGTGATGTCGGCGCTGATCTCTCGGATCAGCGCACTGCTCTCGTCCTCCTTCCCGTCGTCCGGCTCGGGGAGAACCGTTTGCAGCTCTTCCAGGAGTTCCTCCAGCAGCTGCTCCGTTACGTCCGAGAAGTTCTTGACGAAGTTCAGCGGGTTGCGGATTTCGTGTGCCACGCCCGCTGTGAGCTCGCCGAGCGCCGCAAGCTTCTCCTGCATGACGATCTGGTCTTGCGCTCGCTGAAGGTTCGCGAGTGCGTCCTCGAGCTGCTCGTTCTTGCCCTTGAGTTCCTCTGCCAGCTTCTCGACCAGATTGAGCCGCTGCACCTCCAGCGCGTGACGGCGAAAGACCTCCAGGGCCGCGGCCATGTCCGCGACCTCGCCTCGTCCATCGACCACCACTTCCGCTTCGATATCGCCTTCGGCCATCCGGCGCATCCGGTCCGAGAGCCGCCCGAGACGTCGCATCAGCACGCGGCCGACAAACAGCCACGAGATCAGCACCGCCCCGACGATGCTGAACACGCTGATCGCGAGCAGGAGATTGCCGCCGGTGCTGATCGCCGACGAGGACGCCTGGGCCGCGTCCTGGACGCTCCCACGCGCCGCGCTGACCAGCCCCTCTGCCTCGTCGGCGAGTTCGACGGCTAGATTGTTGTTGGACGCGAGCAACGCCGTCTGACGCTCATCGAGAGAGAGTTCCTGTGCCCGCAGATCGAAGCCTTGATCCTGGCCCAGACCCAGATCGACGAGACGGGACAAGGCGGGTGCAATCCTGGCATGGAGGGGCGTGGCGCCCAGGGCCGACAGGCCGCGCTCGATCTTGCCGGCGGAGGCCTCGAAGCGCTCCCGGAGCGGCTCCAGCAGGGCGATATCGGAGACGTCGAACGCGCTCGCCAGAAGCTGGATCGCGATCGTCGCATTCGCCTGCAATCCCGCCATGTGACGATAGCGGTTGAGCTCGTCCTCCGATCTATGCACCGCTCGCGGTGCCGGCGCCTCGCCGAGTTCCCGATAGCCCGTCATCGTGTAGAAGAGCTGATCGTCGATGGCCGGAATCAATGCGGCGGCGAGGTCCCTTTGCAAAGCTGCGATTTCGGCGCGCAACGCCTGGCTGCGCTCGGCGAGCAGGAAGCCTTCGGCCACCGACTCCTCGATGGCGCCAACATTCGCGAGCAAGGCATTGCCTTGGGAGCGAATGCGCTCGAAGCGCGGCTCCTCCGCTCCCTGATCCGGCAGCGCAGCCACCTGGGCTTCGAAGGCTTGCCGGTCTTGTGAGATGTCCGCGACGGTGTGGGCGAGTTCTTCCGGCGTCGTCGCGGCCGTCAGCCTCGGCCCGGCGGCGACGAGAGCACCGCTCTGCTGCGCCACGCCGAAGGCCGTCACCATCTCGGGCACACTGCCCTCGTTGACGCGGTTCTGAACCTCAGCGACATGATCGAAGGAAACAAGGCCGACCAGGCTGGCGACCACGGTGAGCGCGACGGCGCCCCCTATACCCAGATAGAGCTGGGTCGAGAGTCGAAAGCGACTGTCAAGGAGGCGTCTCGCCAGCGTGGTCATGGCTGCACGGCGAGCCGAAGTGAGTCGATGGGATGGTAGCGGCCGTCCCCCCCGATCACGGTAACGAAGACGGCGTCCGACCCCTGATTGTCACTCTCGCCATAGCGAAGCCTGAAACCGTCGAGGTCGATGGCTTCGGCGCGGCGCAAGCTGTCCAGAAGGCAGGACCGGTCGACCTCGCGTCCGCAGCGCTCGAGACCCTCGATCGCGAGGCGGCCCGCCAGGTAGCCCTCGAAGGAGACGAAGCCCGGTGAGGCTTCCGGCGAATTGGCCGCCAGCGCCCGGCGATACGCAACAGTGACCGCGGGCTCGTCGCCGTCGGGAAAGGGCACCACCTGGGTCACGAAGACGCCGGCCCCTCCAGTGCCAAGCTCTCTTGCCAGAGCGTTGCTGCCCACGAAGGAAATGGTCAGAAAGACCGGATCGAAGCCGATGTGCCGCGCCCAGGCGATCAGCGTGGCGACCGGCTCATAGGCCCCGACCAGGATGACGGCTTCGGGATCCGAGCGCTGCACGTCGAGCAGTGCCGTTTTCACCGCGGTCGTGTTGCGCGGATAGACCCCGATCGCCACCGGCTCCAGACCGCGCCGCTCGAGCGCTCGGCGCACCCCGCGATAGCCGGCCTGGCCGAAGGAATCGTCCTGATAAATGACGCCCACGCGGTCCATGCCCAAGTCCCCGATCAGGCGGGCGACCATTGCCTCGGTCTCCTGGTAGTAGGACGCGCGCAGATTGATCACGTTGCGCCACGCGCGGTCGCGCAGAAACTCGGCCCCGGTGAATGGCGCGAGATAGGGAACGCCCATATCGGCGGCGATAGGGGCGGCGGAGCGAGAGGTCGGTGTGCCGACGGCGCCGATCAGGGCGAAGACGCCTTCGTCGGCGACCAAGCGGCGCGTATTGACGATCGCGGCTTCCGGCTCGTACGCGTCGTCGAGAGACCGAAGCGCCAGCGTGCGCCCGTGCACGCCGCCACGCCGGTTCGCTTCCTCGAACGCCGCCTCGATACCGAGCCGCAGATTCTTGCCCAGGTCCTGGGCCGGACCGCTGAACGCCGCCGATTGCCCGAAAAGGATCTGCTGGTCGGTCACTCCGGGCTCTTCTGCCTGCACCGCCGCGGCACCCGCGAGCGTTAACCCGACGGCCATGAGGAAGGCCGAGCGCAAACCGCTTGGCCGCCTCACCCGTTTCCTTGTTGAGTCGTCGCAAGTTGGACGCTCTGGCGCTCGCTCGGTGGGCGTGACGGGGCCATCTCGCATGCACGAGACGGGAATGCGTCGAAGCTCCGCCGCGCGTCGCTCCCCCACGTCGAAGCGGGAAAAGAGCCCGAAATTTGCTCTCATGGCTCGCAGCGATAGAGCGTTATGCACGTGATGTCGTCGGATTGCGGCGTGTCGCCTGCGAATGCGCTCACGGCTTCGAAAACCGCCTTGTTTGCTTCTTTCGCGTCTTTCGGGGGTAGTCCGTTGAAGACCATCCGCAGCCGCTCCATGTCGAACAACTCTGCCCTGGCGTTCTCGGCTTCCGTGACGCCATCGGTATAGAATACGATTGATTCGCCAGGCGCGACCTGCAACGTTTCTTCTACAAAGTCCATGTCAGGCATTACACCGAGCGCGATTCCACTCGATACGGGAATCTCGCTGGAGCTTCCATCTTCTTTAACAATAATTGGCGGATTGTGGCCCCCGTTCGCATACACCATTTCTCCGCTTCCCGGGTCGAAAATTGCGTAGAACAGCGTGACGAACATCATCGCTTCGTTGTCTTC
>JAPPMY010000231.1 GCA_028818855.1 Rhodospirillales bacterium | reverse complement strand
GAGATCCTGGACACGCTGGAGGAGAAGTGGAACGAGGTCGCGGCCGAGGACGCGGCGCGCGACGCGAACTTCGCCAAGGTCTGGGAGTCCTACACGGCATTCCGTGCCGAGTACGCGATCTGGGCTGATCTCGGCTACCTGAACTGAGCCAGAATTGAAGCCGCGCGCCGCGGCGCGCGGCTTCTCCTTCGCCAAGGGGCGCCGGAGGCGGTGTGGACCGCGTTCCGGCGCTCCCCTATTGTCGCGGTGGGTAGGCGGTAACGGATTGCATGCGGTACCTCCTGAGAATTGAGGGCGTCCTCAATTCGGCGGCGACCTGGGTCGGGCGCATCGGCGCCTGGATCTCGGTGCTGCTGATGATCATCATCATCTTCGACGTCATCACCCGCCGCTTCCTCGTGCTGGGCTCGACCAAGCTGCAGGAAGGCGAATGGCACCTGCACGCGGTGCTGTTCCTGCTCTGCCTGGGCTTCGCCTACCTGAAGGGCGCCCATGTGCGGATCAGCCTGGTGCACGAGCGCTTCAGCCCGACGACGCAGCGCTGGATCGAGCTCGTCGGCTGCCTCCTCTTCGCCATCCCCTACTGCGCCATCGTCTTCTACTTCGCGATCGATTTCGTGGAGCGCTCCTGGAACCTGAACGAGGCCTCGGATTCCGCGACCGGACTGCCCTACCGCTGGGCGATCAAGGCCTTCCTGCCGGCTGGGATGCTGTTCCTGGGCGTGGCCTCGCTTGCGGTGCTGCTGCGCAAGCTCATCGAGCTGTTCGGCTCGCCCGAGCATCGTCGCGCCCTGAGCGACGACAGCATGCCACGGCCGGAGCCTCCCCGGCCCACCGTGCCGGGTCGGGAGCAGTAGGGCATGTACATCGAGGACTATCTGCCGGCGTTCATGTTCGGCGCGCTGGCGATCCTGCTGTTCTCGGGCTTTCCCGTCGGGTTCGTCCTCGGCGGCGTGGCGCTGGCCTTCGGCTTCCTCGGCGCCGCCCTCGACGTCTTCCACGTCATCCAGTTCTTCAACCTGCCGCTCCGCATCTGGGGCATCGCCGACAATCTGGTGCTGGTGGCGATCCCCATGTTCATCTTCATGGGCACGATGCTGGAGCGATCCGGCGTCGCCGCCGACCTGCTCTATTGCCTCCAGGTCCTGCTGCGGCGGACGCCGGGCGGGCTCGCGCTCGCGGTCACGGTGATGGGCACCATCCTCGCCGCGACCACCGGCATCATCGGCGCCTCGGTGGTGATGATCAGCCTGATGGCGCTGCCGGTCATGCTGCAGCGCAAGTACAACATGGAGCTCGCCACCGGCACGATCGCGTCGTCGGGAACGCTCGGAATTCTGATTCCACCCAGCATCATGCTGGTGATCATGGCGGACCTGCTGGGCCGCTCGGTCGGCACGCTCTTCGTCGCGGCGGTGTTCCCCGGCCTGATGCTGGCGGGCCTCTACTTCATCTACATCTTCACGCTGTGCCGCTTCAAACCGCACCTCGCGCCGCCGCTGCCCAAGGAGATGGGGCCCAAGAGCACGCAGGAACTGATCCTGCTGCTGCTCAGGGGCTTCATACCGGCGATCTTCCTCATCCTGCTGGTGCTGGGCTCGATCGTGATGGGCTGGGCGACGCCTACCGAGGCGGCGGGCGTCGGCGCCTTCGGCTCGGTCCTGCTGGCGGTCATCAACCGCAAGCTCACCTGGAAGGTGCTGCGGGACGTGGTGGAGCGCACGGCGCTCACCAACGGCATGCTGTTCTTCATCTTCGTCGGCGCCACGGCGTTCTCCTACGTCTTCCGCTCGCTCGGCGGCGACCAGCTGATCGAGGACCTGGTCTATTCCGTCGGCGTCGGGCCCTGGGGAATCCTCTTCATCCTGATGATCGTGACCTTCCTCCTGGGGTTCTTCTTCGACTGGATCGAGATCACGCTGATCGTGCTGCCGGTGTTCGCGCCGATCCTGGCGGGGCTCGACTTCGGCGATCACGTGCCCAAGCTCGAGGTGGTCTACTGGTTCTCGATCCTGATGGCGGTCAACCTTCAGACCTCGTTCCTGACGCCACCCTTCGGCTTCGCTCTCTTCTACATGAAGGGCGTGGCCCCGCCCGAAGTGCGCATCCAGCAGATCTACCGCGGCATCATTCCCTTCGTGTTTCTGCAGCTCATCGGGCTCGGGCTGGTCATCGCCTTCCCCGAGATCGCGATGTGGCTGCCGCGCACGATGCTCGATTGACCCGGGGCGTGCGCGACGCGTAGGCCGCCGCGGCCCGAGGCCGCCTAGTGCTCTTTCAGGAAAGCGTTACGTCTGCGCCACGGGCGCACGCCGTGGCCTGGGGTCAGACGACGACCACTTTCCCCGGATTCATGAGGTTCTGGGGATCGACCGTCCGCTTGAGCGTGCGCATGAGTTCGACGGCGCCGGCGCCGTGCTCGGCCTCGAGGTAGTCGAGCTTGCCGCAGCCGATGCCGTGCTCGCCCGTGCTTGTCCCGCCCATGGCGAGCGCGCGGTCGATCATGCGCTCGTTGAGGCGCTTGGCCTCGGCCATCTCCGCCGGATCGTCGGGATCGACGAGGAAGCAGACGTGGAAGTTGCCGTCGCCCACGTGGCCCACGATCGGCGCCAGCAGGGGCGAAGCGTCAAGCTCCTCCTTCGTCTCGATCAGGCAATCCGCGAGGCGGGAGATCGGCACACAGACGTCCGTCGCCCAGCCCGTCTTGCCCGGCTGCAGCGCGAGGCAGGCGTAATAGACGTCGTGCCGCGCCTGCCAGAGCGCGTTCCGGTCCTCGGCCTTCGTCGCCCAGCGGAAATCCGAGCCGCCGAATTCGTGCACGATCTCGCGCACCTGCTCCACCTGCTCGGCGACGCCCTGCTCGGTGCCGTGGAACTCGAAGAAGAGCGTGTCCTTGGGCGCAAAGTCGAGCTTCGAGAACTTGTTGCAGGCGTCCATCTGGATGTCGTCCAGCAGCTCCACGCGGGCGATGGGGATGCCCGACTGGATGGTCAGGATCACCGTGTTAACGGCTGCTTCCAGAGAGGGGAAGGAGCACACCGCCGCCGAGATCGCCTCGGGAATGCCGTAGAGCTTGAGCGTGATCTCGGTCATCACGCCGAGCGTCCCCTCGGAGCCGACGAAGAGCCGGGTGAGGTCGTAGCCCGCGGCCGACTTGCGCGCGCGGCCGCCCGTCGTGATGACCTGCCCGTCGGGCAGCACCACGGTGAGGCCCAGCACGTTCTCCTTGAGCGTGCCGTAGCGCACGGCGTTGGTGCCGGACGCGCGCGTCGCGGTCATGCCGCCGAGCGTCGCGTCGGCGCCGGGGTCGATGGGGAAGAAGAGACCGGTATCGCGCAGGTAGGTGTTGAGCTGCTTGCGCGTGACGCCGGCCTGGACGGTGACGTCGAGATCCTCCTGGCTCACCCGGAGCACGTTGTTCATCTGCCCCATGTCGAGGGTGACGCCGCCCTCCAGCGCGCAGACATTGCCTTCGACGGACGTGCCCACCCCGTAGGGGACCATGGGCACGCCGTGGGCAGCGCAGATGCGGACGATCCGGGCGACCTCCTCCGTCGTTTCCGGGAAGACCACCGCATCCGGCGGGCGCGGCGCGTGGTAGGTCTCTCCCGTCGCGTGGTGCTCGCACACCGCGGGCGATGTCGAGAGGCGGTCGCCGAGCAGCGCGCCGAGCTCCTCGATCGCGCTCTCTGTGTCGGTATTCTTCAGGAGTGTTGCCATGGCGGCACTATAGCGCTCGCCCCGCCAAACGCTAGCGGCGGTAGGAGGGATCCTCCCGGTCGAGGCGGCGCAGCAGCGCCTCGAAGCCGATCCGCGCCCATTCCGGGTTGCCGGTCCCCTGGGCCTTCGCGGCCGTCCGCTCGATGACGGATTTCCTGGGCAGCACGGGCTGGCCGCCGGCCTGGGCCGCGATCTGGATCTCGCAGGTGCGCTCGAGGTAGTGCATCAGGGTGAACGCCTCGGAGATCGAGCGCCCCCAGGTCAGCGTGCCGTGGTTGCGCAGGAACATCATCTTCTTGTCGCCGAGGTCCCGAACCAGGGTCTTCTGCTCGGCCGGCCTGAGGCCCGGGCCGTCATAGTCGTGATAGGCGATCCGGCCGGCATGGGTGACCGCGAACTGGTTGATCGGCAGCAGCCCGCCCTTCTGCGCCGAGACGGCGACGCCTGGCACCGTGTGCAGGTGCATCACGCTTTCCGCCTCCGGCACCGCATCGTAGACGGTCCGGTGCACCGCCCAGCCCGCCGGATTGGCCTCGCCCGGCGACCGGCCGACGTTCCGGCCCTCGATGTCGACGGACAACAGGCTGGAGGCGGTCATCTCGTCGAAGAGCTGGCCGAAGCCGATGAAGAGGTAGCGCGCGCGCTGATCCGGAATACGCACCGAAAGATGCGTGTAGATCAGGTCGTCCATGCCCCGCCGGTAGAACATGCGATAGCACGCGGCAAGTTCGCGCCGGGCACGGCTCTCGGCGCGCGAGCGGCGCGCCTTCGGACCCGCCTTCCTTTCCCTGTCGTCGTCCCGCGCCATGTCATCCCTCCTTTGCGGCGTGGTGAGACTAGCACGGCCGGCGGCGCGCGGGGCATTGCCGGGACTCGGGGACAACCGTTATGAAGGCCGACAATTGCCGGTCCGAAGGGATGGAGATGCCGGCAGAGCACAGAACGAGAGCATGATGTGGCGGCGCGGGATCGCGGCCGCGGCCTTCGTCTGTTTGCTCGTCGCGGCCGTGGGGGCGAGCGCACAGACCCCGCCTTCGCTCACCGGCGCGCGGATCGTCCAGCAACACGACCTGACCCGAGTGACCCTGGACCTCTCCCAGCCGGTCGCCTTCGAAGTCTTTTCCCTTGCGACGCTCGACCGCGTGGTGATCGAACTGCCGGCGGGGACCGTACCCCTGCCGCAGTTCAAGCCTGCGCCCAGGCCCTTGCGCCACCTGATCGCGATCGACGCCGGCCACGGCGGACGCGACCCCGGCGCGATAGCGACGAACGGGCTGACGGAGAAGACACTGGCGCTGACCTTTTCCCGCGAGCTCAGGGAGCTACTCGTGGAGTCCGGCCGCTATCGGGTGGTGATGACGCGCGAGAGCGACCGCAAGGTGGGATTGCATCGGCGCGTCGTCATCGCCCGCAACGCCGGCGCCGATCTCTTCCTCTCCATTCATCTGGACCGCCTGGAGGACCGCGCGGTGCGCGGCGCATCGGTCTACACGCTCTCCGACGAGGCGTCGGACGTGGAGACCGCCGAACTGGCTGCGCGCGAGAACAAGGCGGATGTCGTCGCCGACATCGATCTCACCGAAGGCTATGACGAAGAGGTGGCGAAGGTGCTGATCTCGTTGGTCCAGCAGAACACGATGAACTGCTCGGCCACCCTCGCGGCAACCCTGTTGCCGGAACTCGATCGCGTCGCGCCGCTCATCAAGCGCCCGCACCGGTTCGGCGATTTCCGCGTCCTCAAGGCGCCGGACATCCCGTCGGTCCTGATAGAGCTGGGGTTCCTCTCCAACGATCAGGACGCAAGGCGGCTGACCAGCAAGAGCCACCGGCGCGAGCTTGCCGGCGCGATCCTCCGGGCGCTCGACACCTATTTTCGCGAGCCTTGCTAGCCCGCCCCAGTCTCGCCGCAATGTTGCGTTTCGATAGACGGAATATGCCCTGCCGTCGCCGGTCGCCGCCGATCGGTGCTAGGCTTGGGCAGCCGCGACTCCGTTGACCGCCAGGTCCGTGTACAGATGAAGACGCTCGGCATCGTCCTGGGCAGCATCGTCCTGCTCGCCGCTATCGCCGGCGGTGCCATCGCCTTCGTGTTCTTTCACTACGGCCGCGACCTGCCGGATCACAACCAGCTCGCGGCCTACGAGCCGCCAGTGATGACGCGCGTTCACGCAGGCGACGGGCGGCTGCTCGCCGAGCACGCCCGGGAGAAGCGGCTCTACGTGCCGCTCAATGCCATGCCGCGCCGGCTGATCCAGGCCTTCCTCGCTGCCGAGGACAAGGCGTTCTTCGAGCATTTCGGGATCGATCCGCTGAGCGTCGCGAATGCGGTGGTCACGAACCTCGTCAACCTGGGCGGCGACCGCAGGCCGGTCGGCGCTTCGACGATCACCCAGCAGGTGGCGAAGAATTTTCTGCTCTCGGGCGAGCTCTCCTTCTCGCGCAAGATCAAGGAGGCGATCCTCGCCATGCGGATCGAGGACGCCTTCACCAAGGAGCGCATCCTCGAGCTCTACCTCAACGAGATCTACCTCGGCGCGGGCTCCTACGGCGTCGCCGCGGCGGCGCTCAACTACTTCGACCGCTCCCTCAACGATCTCTCGCTGGAGGAGATGGCCTATCTGGCGGCGCTTCCCAAGGCACCCAACAACTATCACCCGGTGCGCAAGCCCGAGGCGGCGGTAGCGCGGCGCAATTGGGTGCTGGGCCAGATGCTGGCCAACGACGCGGTCAGCGCGAACGAGGCCGAGGCCGCAATGCAGGCGCCGCTTCGCACCCGGGCGCGCGCGCCGGAGACCTACGTCGAGGCGCCTTACTTCGCCGAGGAGGTGCGCCGCTGGCTGCAGGCCCGCTACGGCGACGACACGCTCTACGAAGGCGGACTCTCGGTCCGCACCACGGTCGATCCGGCGCTGCAGGCGGTGGCGGACCGGGCGCTCAGGGGCGGCCTCGTGGCCTACGACGCCCGCCGTGGCTGGCGCGGCCCGCTCGCCCAGGTCGACCCGGCTGGCGAATGGCAGCAGGGGCTCGGGGCGGACGCGCTCTCCCCGGTGCCGGCGCCGTGGCGCCTCGCTGCCGTGCTGGCGGTGGAGCCCGGCCATGCGGAGATCGGCCTCGCCGACGGCGCGCGCGGTGCCATCGCCCTGGACGACCTCAAGTGGGCGCGCGAGGCCCGCGGCAAGGGCCGGCTCGGGCCAGAAATCACCGCGGCGCAGCAGGTGCTGAGCCCCGGCGACGTGGTGCCGGTCGAGGCGCTGGATGGCCGGGACGCCGCCTACGCGCTCCGCCAGATACCCG
This sequence comes from Rhodospirillales bacterium, assembly GCA_028818855.1. Lineage (GTDB taxonomy): Bacteria > Pseudomonadota > Alphaproteobacteria > UBA828 > UBA828 > WTGU01. The sequence continues at coordinate 6,575 of JAPPMY010000231.1, read as the reverse complement.
CAGTCTCGGGCGCCCTGGTGGCGCTCGATCCGCACACGGGACGGGTTCTGGCCCTGGTGGGCGGCTTCGACTTCGCCACCAGCGAATTCGACCGCGCCACCCAGGCCCGCCGCCAGCCGGGCTCCGCCTTCAAGCCGTTCGTCTATTTGGCGGCGCTGGACAGCGGCTACACACCTGCCTCCATCGTGCTCGACGCGCCGGTGGTGATCGACCAGGGCGAGCACCTGCGCAAGTGGAAGCCTGAGAACTACACGGAGCGATTCTACGGCCCCAGCACGCTCAGGGTCGGGCTGGAAGAGTCCCGCAACCTGATGACGCTGCGCGTGGCCCAGGACATCGGCATGGGGACCGTCGCCGACTACGCCGCCCGCTTCGGGCTTCACCCGGAACTCCCGGAGCTACCCTCGGCCGCCCTCGGCGCGCTGGAGACGACGCCGCTCGATCTCGCCGCCGCCTACGCCATGCTGGTCAACGGCGGGCGCAGGATCGAGCCCGCCTTCATCGAGCGGATCCAGAACCGCAACGGGCGGACGGTCTATCAGCGCGATGCGCGCGACTGCGACGGCTGCCGGCCTGCTGCATGGCAGCACCAGCTGCCGCCCGCGCTGCGCGACCAGCGCGCGGTGATCGCCGATCCACGCACCACGTACCAGGTCGTATCCATGCTGGAAGGCGCCGTGCAGCGCGGCACGGGACGGGCGCTCAGCAAGCTGGGCGCGCCGATCGGCGGCAAGACGGGCACCACCAACGAGTTCCGCGACGCCTGGTTCGTGGGCTTCACCCCGGACCTCGTGGCCGCGGCCTATGTCGGGTTCGACCAGCCGCAGTCGCTCGGCCGGAAGGAATCGGGCGGCCGGGTCGCGGCGCCGATCGTGCGGGACTTCTTCGCGGCAGCGTTGGCGGACAAGCCGGCCGTTCCCTTCCGCGTACCGCCCGGCATCCGCTTCGTGCGGGTCGAGCGCGAGAGCGGCTCGTTGCCGGGCTCCGGCAGCGACAACGTGATCGTCGAGGCGTTTCTCCCCGGCACCGAGCCCACGCAGCGGGCGGCGCTGAGAGAGGCGGATCTCCCGGATGGCGAGCTCGAAGCCGGAACGGTTCCGTTCGAGGGGTTGGGCGCCGTATATTGAGCGCCCACCTGAGGGGTCCGACCGATGCGTGCCGAAGTCCTGTCGCTTGCCGATGACATCAAGCAGTCGCTGGCGCTGCTGAGGAGGCACCTTTGACCTCGACGTCACCCGCGAGCGCCTGGAGGCGCTGAACCGGGAGGCCGAGGACCCGGACCTCTGGTCCGATGCCGAGCGCGCGCGCCAGGTTATGCAGGAGCGCACCCGGCTGGACGCAGCGATCGGCACCTACCGGCGGCTGGAGCAGGAGCTGGAGGACGGCCTCGCGCTTGCCGAGCTTGCCGAGGAGGAGTCCGACGAGGAGGCCTACGGCGAGGCGGAAGCCGCCCTCGCCAAGACCCGCGAGGAGGCGAAGCGGCGCGAGCTGGAAAGCCTGCTTTCGGGCGAGGCCGATGGCAACGACGGCTTCCTCGAGGTCCATGCCGGGGCCGGCGGCACCGAGTCCCAGGACTGGGCGGAGATGCTGCTCCGCATGTACGTGCGCTGGGCGGAGCAGCGCGGCTACGGCGTGGAGTGGATCGAGGAGAGCCCCGGCGAGGAGGCGGGGATCAAGTCGGCCGTCATCAAGGTCTCCGGCGAGAGCGCTTACGGCTGGCTCAAGACCGAGAGCGGCGTGCACCGCCTGGTCCGCATCTCGCCCTTCGATGCGGGCGCGCGGCGCCACACCAGCTTCGCCTCCGTCTGGGTCTATCCCGTGGTGGACGAGACCATCGACATAGAGATCGCGGACAAGGACCTCAGGATCGACACCTACCGCGCCTCCGGCGCGGGCGGCCAGCACGTCAACCGGACCGACAGCGCGGTCCGTATCACCCACCTGCCCACCAACATCGTGGTCCAGTGCCAGGCCGAGCGCTCGCAGCACCGCAACAAGGCGGAGGCGATGTCCATGCTGCGCGCGCGGCTCTACGAGCAGGCGCTGCAGGAACGCGAGGCCGAGGCACAGGCGCTCGCCGAGCAGAAGAGCGACATCGGCTGGGGCCACCAGATCCGTTCCTACGTACTGCAGCCCTACCGCATGGTGAAGGACCTGCGGACCGGGGTCGAAAGCAGCAACCCCGACGCCGTGCTCGACGGGGAGATCGACGGCTTCCTCGCGGCATCGCTGGCCGCCCGCATCGGCGGGGCGGCGGACCGTTCAGGCTAGGGCCGAGCGTCTGGCCTGCCGGAGTGCTGTCCGGCGGCGCCGGGGTCTTCAGCCAGCGCGCGCTCGATGGCGGGCCGGATATCGCTGGCGAAGGCGCGGATGGTGCGCTCGGCCTGCGCCATGGTGGAACCGGCTGCCTGGATGTTCAGCATCATGTGGCTCGCGCCCGAGGCGCGGATGTCCGCGGTCAGCCTGGCCGCGACCGTCTCGGCATCGCCTACGGGCAGGTTTGCGGCCATCTCTTCCAGCGGCGGCTCGCCGGAGAAGGGGCGTTCGACGAGCATGCCGCCCTCCATCGCCTCCTGCCGGTTGCGGAGCGCCGCGGCGAAGCGCATCTGCTGGCGGGCGTTGACGAGGTAGTCCCGCGTTTCCTCGTCGCTCTCGGTCACGCAGACGAAACGCAGGATTCCGAGCTCGTGCGCCGCACCACCCATGCTTTCGGCCGCGTAGGACGCATTGATGCGTTCGCGCTGCTCGGCCAGGTAGTCGGCGCCGAACCAGCGGCCGGTGATGATCGGTACGAAGCCGCGCCGCGCCGCCAGCCGGTGCGTGGATTCTGAATCGCCGGCGACCCAGATCGGCGGCACGCCGCCCGGCGGGCGCGTGCTGATGCAAGTCTCGGGCAACGTGGTGAAGTCGCCGTCGAAGGTGAAGGTCTCGTTGGCATAGGCGCGGTCCATGAGCGCGAGGAACTCCTCCAGCTCCGCCTTGGACCGCCCGAGGTCGGCGTCGAAGCGCTCGAACTCGTAGGGCTGATAGCCGCTGCCGAGCCCCAGCAGGAGGCGATCGCCGCAGAGCGCCTGGGTCATGCCGATCTCGGCGAGGAGCCGGACTGGGTGATAGAGGGGCACCACGATCACCGCAGGCCCGAGCTTGATGCGCTTGGTGAGGCCCGCGCAGTGATTGACCATCAGCAGCGGCGAGGGGCAGACGCAGTAGTTGGAGAAGTGGTGCTCCGCGAACCAGGCGGCCTCGAAGCCCGCCTCCTCCGCCCACTGCACCATGCGCACCGCGTTGCCAAGCACGTCGGAAACCGGGCTCCCCCGATCCCGATAGCCCATGAGACAGAACAAACCGAAGCTGACCATGCCGATCACCGATTGCGGAAGGGAACAAGAATGCCCGCGTGCCGGGCGGCGGGATTGTAGCGCATGGCGCGCGCCCTGGCCTGCTCAGCCGCGGCGCCCCTTCGCCGCGACGGCGCTGACGATGGCGAGCAGGAGCAGCGCCGCGATCAGCCACAGTGCCATGCGTGGGGAGCCGTGATCGAGCAGCAGCCCCACGATCAGCGGCGCGGCGGCGGCGCCCACGTCGAGGCCCGAATAGACGAAGCCGAAGACCCGGCCCCTAGCGCTGGCTGCGGCGGTCTCGCGCACCAGCATGTCGCGGGACGGCATGGTGAGGCCGACCAGAATGCCGGCGATGGCGAAGGGTATACCCAACAAGGCGGCCGGGAAGAGGCCGAGGCTGATGGCGATGAAGAACGCGGCGGCCGATGCGAGGCCTGCGGCGATGACCACCTGGTGGCGCGCGCCCACGCGCTCGGCGAGGAAGCCGCCGAGCAGCACGCCGCCGGATGCGCCGAAGAGGAAGACCGAAAGGAGCGGGGCGCCCTCGGCGACGGGCAGGCCGTAGAGCTGGTCCATGAGCGCCGGGAAGAACGACTGGAGCCCGATGGTGGCTCCGCTCAGGAACACGAAGAAGGCGAAGCAGAGCCACACCGGCGTGGACAGCAGAGGGGCGAACCCCTGCCTCGCGGCGGCGAGCGGCCGGCGCCAGAGCGGCGCTTCCGGCCTGCCGCCCGCGCCAGGGGAAACAGGCGGCGAGGACGCCTCGTCCTCCGCATCCAGGAACAGGTGCCGGTTCAGCAGCAGCAGGAGGAAGAGAACCAGTCCACCTGCCCCGGCCACCACCAGGGCGGAACGCCAGCCCAGCTCCAGCGCGAGCCCTACCATGACGAGGGGCGCGAGCGCGTAGCCCAGATTGCCGCCCAGAGTGTGGAAACCGTAGGCCCGGCCGTGACGGGTGCGGCGGATGCTGGCGGTGAGGATGGAGAGATCCGCCGGGTGGAACACGCTGTTGCCGAGCCCTGCGACAACGGCGAGGGGGAACAGCATCCAGAACGAGGGCGCGAACCCCATCAGCAAGATCGCGGCGCAGAGCAGCGCGAGCCCGCACAGGAGCACGGTGCGCGCCGGGAAGCGATCGACCAGGAAGCCCGCTGCGGTCTGCGAGACGCCGGAGGACACGTAGAACACGGTCATCAGCGTGCCGAGCTCGGTGTAGCTGACCGCGAATGCCTCCTTGAGGTGGGGGAAGAGCGGCGGCAGGGTCAGCTGGTAGAAGTGGCTCGCGCCGTGGGCAAGCGAGATCAGCCCGATGACGCGGGCCTGCCCGCGGCCGGGCGCCTCCTCAACGGTCATCGCGTCTCGTCCCGGAATGGCGCCGCCGGTGCAGCGGCGAAGATTGGTCGGCCAAGGTACGCCCGAGACGCCGGGGCGAGCAATGGCTGGAGCCGGAGGCGCTCTCCCTTGCGCTGTCCTTTCGATCGGCACTTGACGGCGTGCAGCATATAGGTAGAGTATTAGTACTAACTTTTCATGCGGAGCATTCTTTATGTCCAAGTACGCAGCCTTGGAAGCCCACCTGCGCGAATCAGGGCAGAACACGGTGCCCATGACCTTCGCCGATATCGAGCGGGTGATTGGTTCAGACCTACCGCCATCGGCCTTCAAGCACCGGCCGTGGTGGTCGAACAACCCTTCGAACAGCTCAATCACTCAGTCCTGGCTGAAGGCAGGGTACAAGACGGAGAACGTGGACATGGCCGGCAAGAAGCTAGTATTCGCCAAGGCTGCGCAATATTCGCTGCCTCCCGGGTCCGAGGCCCCTGCGCTTCGGGATGAGGCGCCTGCTCCCGCAGTCGCCTCCGGGGGCTTTCTATCTCGCGTCTTCGGGGTGCTCGAGGGCACGGTGACGATCAAGCCGGGAACCGACCTGACGGCCCCGATCGACACGAAATGGGATGCGACGCGGTAGCCGGCCGTGACCGTCTATCTGCTGGACACCTGCGCCGTCATCTGGATCGCGAACGGAGTGGCGCTGCGGGAGCCGGCCGCCGGCGCGTTGGAGGACGCGCCCGCGCATGGCGGCGGAGTCTTTGTCTCCCCGATCACTGCATGGGAAATCGCCATGCTCGCGGAGAAAGAGCGAATTGCGCTCGCGATGACCCCGGAGGCGTGGTTCGCGCGAATACTCGGGTTGCCAGAGCTGGCGCTCGCGGAGCTGCCGCCCGAGGTGCTGATCCAATCGTGCGCCCTTCCCGGTGCACCGCCTGCCGACCCGGTGGACCGCATTCTTGCGGCGACGGTGCGGGCCTTCGGCTACACGCTGGTGACCCGCGACCGCCGCCTGCTGGCCTATGGCGGGGAGGGTCACGTGCGGGTCATGGGGTGCTGAGGCGCGGCCCCGCAGACTCGGCACGGGCGCATTCGGGCGTATAGTTGGCCGGTCCCGGCCCATCGCTCGGCAACGGCGACGCTGGCGGGCGAGGGGCGCGAGAAGGCTGAGGGAGGCCGCTATGGTCAGGATCGAATGCGTGGTGGAGGCGGGCAACTATCTGGGCGAGGGCCCGGTCTGGGACCCGGTGGAGGGCGTCCTCTACTGGGTGGACATGCTGGACAAGGAGGTCTGGCGTCTCGATCCGCGCTCAGGCCGGACCCGCACCTGGACCATGCCCAAGACCGTGGGCGCCTTCGCGCTCCGCGAGCAGGGCGGCGGCGTGCTCACCATGCGGGACGGCTTCTACTTCATGGACCTGGACAGCGGCGAGACCGAGCTCATCGCCCTGGTCGATGCCGAGGAGCCGCGCACGCTCTTCAACGACGGCAAGGTGGATCGCCGCGGCCGCTTCTTCGCCGGCGGCGAGGACGAGATCTCGGAATCGCCCATATGCGGCCTCTTCCGGCTCGACCCCGATCTCACGGTTCACGAGCTGGAGCGCGGCATCATCTGCAACAACGGGCCGAGCTGGAGCCCCGACAACAAGACCTTCTACCACACCGATTCCTACATGCAGGAGATCTACGCCTACGACTACGACTTCGAGACCGGCGCGATCTCCAACAAGCGGGTCTTCGCCCACACCCACGACGAGCCCGGCATCCCCGACGGCTCCACCATCGACGAGGAGGGGTATCTCTGGAACGCCCAGATCGTCTCCGGCCAGCTCGTGCGCTACGCGCCGGATGGCACGGTGGACCGCCGCGTGCCGGTGCCGACCAAGACCATCACCAGCATCATGT
>JAPPMY010000106.1 GCA_028818855.1 Rhodospirillales bacterium | reverse complement strand
GGGCCAGCACCGTCGCCGTGGTGGTGCCGTCGCCGGCCTCGTCGTTGGTCTTGCTGGCGACCTCGCGCACCATCTGCGCGCCCATGTTCTCGAACTTGTCGCTAAGCTCGATCTCCTTCGCGACCGTCACGCCGTCCTTGGTGATGCGGGGCGCGCCGAACGACTTGTCGAGCACCACGTTGCGGCCCTTGGGGCCGAGCGTCACACCGACGGCCGCCGCTAGCGTGTCCACGCCCTTGAGGAGGCGAGTCCGCGCATCGGCGGAGAACCGTACTTCCTTCGCTGCCATGTTACTTTTCCTTTCTGACTGCGAGCGGCCCGCCTATGCGGCCTTCTTCGCCTTCTTGCCGGTCTCGACGATGGCCATGATGTCGGACTCCTTCATGAAGAGGAGATCGTCGCCGTCGAGGGATACTTCGTTGCCGGACCACTTGCCGAACAGCACGCGGTCGCCCGGCTTCACCTCCAGCTCGTGCAGCGCCCCGTCATCGGTGCGGGTGCCGGGGCCCACGGCCACGACCTCGCCTTCCTGCGGCTTCTCCTGAGCCGTGTCGGGGATGATGATTCCGCCGGCGGTCTTGGTGTCCTCGCCAATGCGACGGACCACGACCCTGTCATGCAGCGGTCGAAACTTCATTGGTTCCTCCGATTTCGTCCGAAAGTTTGGTATAGGAGCGGTGTTAGCACTCGCTAGAAGTGAGTGCTAACACCATTGACGCGGTGAATCAAGCGTCGGTTCGTTGCCCGCGCCGTCCACCTGGATTGAGGGTGCGGCCTTGCCTCTGCGGGGGGAGCCGCGTCAGGATGTGGCCGCTGCAGGGAGATGGGAGCGATGGATCTCGGGATCAAGGGGCGGCGCGCAATTGTCTGCGCCGGAAGCCGCGGGCTCGGGCGGGGCTGTGCCGTCTCGCTCGCCCGGAACGGGGTGGAGCTGGTCATCAACGGGCGCGACCGCGTCTCCCTCGAGGAGACGGCGCAGGCGATCCGCGACGAGACCGGCGTTGCCGTGCAGACGGTCGCAGGCGACATCAGCGAGCCCGCGATTCAGGCTGCCCTGGTCGAGGCGGTGCCCGAGCCGGACATCCTCGTCAACAACAACGGCGGCCCGCCGCGCAGGGACTTCCGCGAAATCGACCGCCCCGCGTTTCTGCAAGGGGTGGTGATGAACATGGCGACCCCGGTGGAGATGATCGGCCACGTGGTGGACGGCATGGCCGAACGGGGCTTCGGGCGCATCGTCAACATCACCTCGGTGTCGGTGAAGATGCCGGTGCCGGGCCTCGACCTCTCCAGCGGCGCGCGCGCCGGGCTCAGCGCCTTCGTCGCCGGCATCGTGCCCCACGTCGCCGGCAGCAACGTGACGATCAACAGCCTCCTGCCCGGCTTCTTCGATACCGAGCGGCTCTACGACGGCATCGAGAAGGGCGCCAGGAGGGCCGGTCTCAGCGTGGACGAGTTCGCCGAGCGGCAGAGGGAGAGCGTGCCTGCCAAGCGCTTCGGCAACGAGACCGAGTTCGGCGAGACCTGCGCCTTCCTCTGCAGCGCGCAGGCCGGCTACATCACCGGCCAGAATCTGGTGATCGACGGGGGCCGCTACCCCGGCGTCTGGTAGCGAGGGGCCTACCCGCGCCCCTCAGGCCTGAACACGGCCGCCACCTCCGCAAGTCCGAGCGACTTCGCCGTGAGCGCGAGGCTGGAACGCACCTTGCGGGGCAGGGGGACGCCGTTCGCCCGCCTCTCCGCGCGCATCTCCTCTTCGGGCTCGCCCGGCAGGCGGATCCGGTCGTGCCCCGGCGCCTTCCGCGCGCTGCGCACGAACTCGATATAGCGGTCGATCTCGGGCCAGAGCTGCGTCTCGGTCCCGAAGTGCTCAGGCGCGAGCATGATGGAGAGCATGTTGTTCTCCAGCGTCTTGTGGCCCGCCTTTCCGCAGCCGCCGCCGGTCAGCGCACCGGCGAGCAGCTCGCACATGAAGCTGATGCCGGAGCCCTTGTGCTCGCCCATCGCGCGCACGGCGGCGGAGCCCGTGCGCTGGTCGTGGGGCTGGGTGCCGTCGAGCGAGCCGTAGATCGCGCCCGGGTCCGCGGTCAGCGTGCCGTCCCGCTCGATGAGCGCGCCTTCGGGCAAGGGCTTGCCCCCGTTGAGCGCGACCAGCACCTTGCCCTCGGCCACGATCGACGTCGCGCAGTCGAGCACCAGCGGCGGCCCGTCCGGCATCGGCACGCCTATGCCGATGGGATTGGTGGACATGCGCCGCTCGGTGCCGCCGTAGGGCGCCACCAGCATGCCGAGCCCGCTGGTGTTGACGAAGTGGATGGAGATCAGCCCCTCGGCGGCCGCAAGCTCGGCCCAGTCGCCGATCCGCCCCAGATGGCCCGAGTTGCGCAGGCCCACCACGGAGACGCCGAATTCACGGGCCTTCTCCACGCCCAGCATGACCGCCTGCTCGCCGATGGTCTGGCCGAAGCCGTGGTCGCCGTCGAGCAGCGCGATGGCGCCTGCGTCCATCACGATCCTGATGCTGCGCCGGGCCCGCACGGTGCCGGTGTCGAGCCAGTGGACGTAGCGGGGCACGCGGATGATCCCGTGGCTGTCGTGCCCGGTGAGGTTGGCCTCGACCAGATAGCGGGCGATGCGTGCGCTCTCGGCCTCGTCGCAGCCGGCGGCCGCGAAGATCGCAGCGACAGCCTCTCTCAGCCGCCCGGCGTCGATCGCGAGGGCGTCGTCTTGCGTGACGTTCATGGTCAGGCTCCGGGCGGCGGGCGTGGGTCTGGCGGCGCACGAGGCTCGGTCGCGCCCCAGGCGACGCGGCCGTCGGTGGAGAGCATGACCGCAATCGGCCGCGTGCGGGGGAAGTGGGCGAAGATGATCATGGCGATCACGGTGATGGGCACGCAGAGGAACATCCCCGGTATACCCCAGATCGAGCCCCACACCGCAAGCGAGACGAGCGTCGCGAAGGGGCTGATGTTGAGCGAGGACCCCATCAGCATCGGCTCCAGGAAGTTGCCGATGAAGACCTGGATGACGGCGAGGCTCGGCGTGACGATGAGGAAGGGCACGAAGGTGTCGAACTGCACCAGCGCCAGCAGCGCCGGGAAGAGAATGCCGAGCAGCGAGCCGATGGTCGGGATGTAGTTCAGCAGGAAGATGATGACCACCCAGAAGCCGGCGAAGTCGAGGCCGACGGAGGCCAGCACGGCGTAGCTCAAGCCCGCCGTCAGCGCGCTGGTGAAGGTCTTGATCCAGAGATAGTTCTGAATCTCCTCGCTCATGTGGGTGAGGATCTTGTGGACCCGCTCCTCCCGCTCCGGGTCGGGGAAGAGCGCCTTCATCTTGCGGTCGAAGCTGCCCTGCTCGACGAAGAGGAAGAGCACGTAGACCAGGATGAGCCCCGCCTCGCCGGCGATTCCGGTGAGCGTCGCGGCGATGCTGCTGACCACCGCCCTGAAGTCGATGCGGTCGACGAGGTCCGTGAGATTCGGCGTTTCCTGCAGCCCGAACAGCGCGGCCACCTCGCCGATCAGCCGCTGGAGGTTGGCCTGGTACGTAGGCGCCGCATCAACGACGGCCGAGAAGTTGCCGCTCACCATCTCCGCCAGCGCCATCACCGCCGCGATGACGGCCAGCACGGTGAGCGTGAGCGCGGCCCAGCGCGGCGGGCGCACGCCGCGTATGCTGATGCGCCTGATTCCCCGCGCGATGGCGTTGATCAGGTACCAGGCCATGACGGCGATGGCGATCGGGATCAGGATGTTCCGCCCCGAGATGAGGAGATAGATAGTGAGGGCGGCGATGCCGGCCGAGGCGGCGAAGAGGATGAGTCGTGACTGCATGAGGGGTGCCCGTCCGGAGCGCTCCCGGCATTGTTGGGCCGGGGTGGGCAACGGTCAACCGGGCGCGGGCAGAGCGGGTGCGCGTTGCCAGCGCATCTTTGCCTCCCGCCCTGCGGCCTCGACTCCCCACCTACTCCCGTCCTCTTCCCCCCGGAGGCTGGAGGGGGAACGCAAGCGGCGCCGGCCATTTCTCCCTCTCCTCCCCGCCGGGGAGGAGAGGGCCGGGGTGAGGTGGGAGCGTTCCGTCCCGCTTCTCATGGCGGCCAGATGAACGAAGGGCCGGCAGCGGGCCGGAGCCTGGGGCCGCTCCGCAGGCTCTACGACTGGACGCTGGCGCTCGCCGGCAGGCGGCACGCCGTCTGGGCGCTCGCCGCGGTCGCGTTCGCGGAAAGCTCGTTCTTCCCCGTCCCGCCGGACCTGCTCCTCATTCCCATGGTGCTCGCACGGCGTGGGGCGGCGTGGCTGCTGGCGGGCGTCTGCACGCTCTTCTCGGTCGCGGGCGGCCTCTTTGGCTACGCCATCGGCTACTACCTGTTCGATGCCTTCGGCGGCCCGCTCCTGGAGCTTTGGGGCAACGAGGACAAGCTCGCGATCTTCGAGCGTTACCGGGACGAGTGGGGCGCCTGGATCGTCATCGCCGGCGGCTTCACGCCGATCCCCTACAAGCTGATCACCATTGCGAGCGGCGCAGGCCAGCTCGACATCGGCGTCTTCATCCTCGCCTCGCTGCTCGCGCGGGGCGCGCGCTTCTATATCGTGGCGGCGCTGCTCTGGCAGTTCGGCCCCCCGGCCCGCGCCTTCATCGAGCGCCACCTGGGCTGGGTCGCTCTCGCCGCGCTCGCCGTGCTGATCGCCGCTATTCTGGCGATCCGCTTCGTCGCCTAGAACCTTCGTTCCGGGATGAGCGCGCCCGGCATGTTCGCCTGGCGCAGGTACTGCGCGAGCATGTGCATGATCGACTGGTGGGTGTCCTCGATGACGCCGTAGTTGTCGCCGTCGACGTGGAGGCTGACGGTGGCGAGCGGCGCCGCCCGGCCGCCGTCGAAGCCCGTGAGCGCGATGCTCTCGACCCCGTTGGCGCCGGCCCAGTCGAGCGCGCGGACGATGTTCTCCGAATCGCCCGAGGCCGAGATGGTCACCAGCACGTCGCCGGGCCGGGCCGCGGTCCTGAGCTGGTAGGCGAAGCAGTCCTCGAAGGCGACGTCGTTGGCGATGGCGGTGACGATCTCCAGGTTGGCGCTGAGGCTCATCACCCGCGGCAGCACGGCGGTGTCGGTCTGCACCCCCTTGGCGACGTCGCAGAGCAGGTGGTTGGCGATCGCGGCCGAGCCGCCGTTGCCGCAGACGAAGAGCCATGCGCTGCGGGCGAATGCCGCATCGAGCAGCGCGCACGCCCTGGCAAGCTGGGCGCGGTCGATGGAGGCGCCCGCCCGCGCCAGCCGGGCCAGGTAATCGTCGCAGTAGTCCGCAATCGATCGGTAGCCCTTGTCGGGAAACGTCATGGGGCTCCCTGCGCTGGTCCAGCCCGGTCTGTGGCGAGCGCCGCGCCGAGCGCGGCGATCGGCCGCCCGATGGTGACCCGGAAACTGCCCGAGGCCAAGCCCGCAGCGCGGTCGCGATCGCGCGCCCCGTAACCCGTCGGCACCAGCCAGCCGCGGGCGAGCCCGGCGCGGCGGCCGGCCTCCAGATCGCTCGCCGAATCGCCCACGATCCAGCTCGCGCCCGGATCGATCCCCAGATCGTCGGCGGCAGCGAGGATCATGCCGGGCGCGGGCTTGCGGCAGGCGGCGCCGCTTCCCGGCAACGCCGGGCAGGCGTAGACCCCGTCGATCCGTCCGCCGGCAGCCTCCGCCAGCGCAATCACGCGCGCCTGCACTGCGGCGAACGCGTCCCACCCGTAGTAGCCGCGGCCGATGCCCGATTGGTTGGTGACGACGACCACCCGGAATCCGGCGCGCCGGGCCTGCACGAGACTCTCGAAGGCGCCGGCGATCGGCGCGACCTCGTCGGCACGGCAGAGATAGTGCACAAGCCGGATGAGCGTGCCGTCGCGGTCGACGAAGAGCGCCCGGCCCGGCTCGGCCGGCCGGCCGCTCCGCACCTCGCGCCAGAGGCCGGACGAATCCAGCGGGAACGGGCTCATCGCGGGCCCGTCAGTCGCGCCCTGCGCCGGCACCGGCGGTCAAGCGGCGGCGCGGGAGCGGCGCGCCGGTCTCGCGCGCCGCCCGCCCGGCCGGGCCAGAGCGCGTCCGTTTTTGACGGACGCGCGACAGGCCGCGACAGCGGCCCGCCGCTCCTGCGGCGCCCTCGCATCGTGCGCTCTGCGCGCGTCCCGCGCGACGGCGCCGTCCGCAGGCTGGCTGCCGTGAGCGAAAAATTGCTAGAGCGTATCCGTCCAAGACGGATACGCTCTAGGGGGTGATCCCCTTGTCCTTGAGGCCGAGCACGCCCTGCTCCTCGATCAGCTCGAGGATCTGCTCGTCGTGGCGCATCCAGCGCCGCGCCTTCTTGTCCTTCGTCTCCAGCCCGCGCTCCTTGGCCCACTGGCGGACGAAGCCGTTGGCGCCGCGCCACTTGCCGCCTTCGGGTCGCACGAACTGGACCGCGAAGGTGGTGACGCCGTAGTTGGTGGTGAAGAGGCCGTCGACGGTCACCCGCTGGTTGCAGAAGGGGATGAGATCGGCGGTCGGCCCGGTGAAGGGGCCGGCGTTCTTGAGCGGCAGCACCAGGGTGCCGTCGTCCTGAAGCAGCCCCAGCAGGCGGTCGCCGGCGCCGCAGTCCTCGGGGCAATCGCCACTCAGCACGCAGAGCACGTCTGTCACCTTGGCATCGAAGCGCGCCTCGACCTCGTCGGGCAGCCCCCAGCTGTTGGCGGCGGCCGCGATTCCCGAAACCGCCATGGACCCCGCGAATGCAAGGGCGGCGGCGAAACGGACGAAAGTTCGGCTGGCCCGCATGATTAGAGCCCTCCCGGCTGGATATCGAAGTCTTCGTGGGAGTAGTTCATGATCCCGTGGTCCTCGACGATCTCGCCGACAGCGAGATACTTGACACTGTCGCGCTCGTAGAGTTCGCCGGTGACGACGACCTCGTTGGTCTGCATGCGGAACACCGCCTTGTTGCCGATCACGCCGGGATCGTTCTCCATCTTGAGCAGGATGTAGACCTCCTCGTCCTCGCCGAGGATGCCGACCGGCACGCCACCGCGCGCGCACCAGACGGCGCAGCGGTGATGGGCCGAGCCTTCGGCCCACATGATCTCGCTCAGGTAGCACCAGGAATCGATGATCTCGCCGGTCACCGTGACCCGCTGCGGCTCCGACGCCGCCGATGCCGGCTGCTGGGCGACGGCGCTGAGCGTGATCGCTCCAGCGGCAAGGCCGGCGGCCGCAAATCCCATCAATCGCATGGTCGTGATCCTTGTGTTGCTGTCCTCGTCGGGTGGCATGCGGCGCGATGGCCGCGTGCAGCCCTTGTCGTGATATCGGCTGTGACGGCGCCGATCTCAAGGCTCGCGACCGGCTCCCCAGCCATAGGCGGACACTAGCGAAAACACCATGCCCCGGCCACACGAGCGGAGGACACGGCCACGCAACATTTCGTGAAAGAGCCCGGCGGTCGCCCGCGTTCGCTCGCGCCCTGCGGCAGAAGCCCGCCTCACGCGCCGAGGTAGTACTGCTTCACCATCTCGTTCTCCGAGAGATCGGCAGCGGTCGCGGCAGCGAAGGCGATCTCGCCGTGAACGATGATGTAGCCGCGATCGGCGATCTTGATCGCCTGGTTGAAGTTCTGCTCGGCCATGAGCACGGTGAGGTTCCGCTGCTGCTTCAGCTCCCGGATCTTGGCGATCACGCGGCTGACGAGGATCGGCGCGAGCCCGACGGAGGGCTCGTCGATGAGCAGGATGCGCGGTTCCGACATCAGCGCGCGCGCAATGGCCAGCATCTGCTGCTCGCCGCCGGACATGGAGCCCGCGAGCTGGCGCCGGCGCTCGGCAAGCACCGGGAAGGCCTCGAAGGCGAACTCCAGGTTGGCGTCGATCCGCTTTCGCGCCGATTCCCGGTAGGCGCCCAGCGTCAGGTTCTCCGCCACCGTGAGCTGCGGGAAGAGGCGCCGGCCTTCCGGCACCAGCGTGATGCCGAGTTCGACCACGTCCTCGGGCGTCTTGCCGACAAGCTCGATCTTCTCGCCGTCGTCGGTCTCGTAGGTGATCGAGCCGGCGGTGGGCGCCACGATCCCCATGATGCAGTTGATGAGGGTCGACTTGCCGTTGCCGTTGGTGCCGAGAAGCACCACCGTCTCGCCGGGATCGACCGTGACCGAGACCCCGTGCAGCACCCGCACCGAGCCGTAGCCGGCTTCCACGTTGTCGACCACGATCCTACTCACCGAGATAGGCCCTTTCGACTTCGGGGTCGTTGATGATCTCGTCCGGCGTTCCCTCGGCGATCTTCCGGCCTGCGTCCAGCACGACGATGCGCGTCGAGAACCGCATCACGGCCCGCATGATGTGCTCGATCATGATGATGGTGATGCCGCCCTCGTTCAGCCTGAACAGGATGTCGAGGATGTCGTCGACCTCCGTCGACGAGAGGCCCGCCATCGCTTCGTCCGAGATCAGCAGCTCCGGCTGGGTCGCCATGGCGCGGGCAAGCTCAAGCTTGCGCATGTCGATCTGCGTGAGCGCGCCTGCGTTGGTGCCCGCGCGTTCCGCAAGGCCGATCGTCTCCAGGATCGCCATGCCGCGCTCTTCCACCTGGCCGGGCGCGGCGTCGGAGGCGTATTCCAGCGCGATGCCCAAGTTCTCCAGCACCGTCATGGAGCGGAAGGGCTTCGGGATCTGGAACGATCGCGCGATGCCGAGCCGTGTGCGCTGATGCGGCTTCCTGCCGTCGAGCCTCACGTCCTTGAAGGCGATCTCGCCGCCGTCGTTCGCGAGCGTGCCCGAGATGCAGTTGATCATGGTGGTCTTGCCGGAGCCGTTCGGGCCGATCAATCCGAAGCGCTCGCCCGCCTTGACCTCCATGTCGACCTGGTCCAGCGCCGTGAAGCCGCCGAAGCGCTTGGTGACGGCGCGCACGTCGAGCAGCGCGTCAGCGGTCATCGCGACGGCCTCCCAACCACTTGCGCAGCAGCCCGACGATCCCCTCAGGTGCCACGATCACGAAGAACACCAGCACGACGCCGACGATCAGGAGGTTGAGCTCGGACGAGATCGTCACCGTCGCCACCTGCTGGACGGTGCCGAGCAGCAGGGCGCCGATGAGTGGCCCGAGCCACGTGGTGGCGCCGCCGATCATGGGCATCGCGATGGCGTTCACGGCATAGACGAGGTTGAACGCCGAGGACGGCTCGATGAAACCGACGTAGAGGGCGAACGGCGCGCCGGCGACTCCCATCAGGAAGCCCGAGACGGTCGTCGCGATCAGCTTGAGCCGAAGAGTGGGGACGCCCGCGCACTCGGCGGCGATCTCGTCGTCGCGAATGGCGATGAAGCCGCGCCCCGCCTTCGAGATCTCGAGCCCGCGCGCGACCGCGACCGCGAAGATCGCAAGCAGGAGCATCACGAAGAAGAGGAACTCGACATAGTCGCCGAAGGGCGCCATCTCGCGCGAGCGCAGGATGTAGGCGCCGGTGGCGCCCCCCACGTAGTCCCAATTGATGATCATCGTCTCGAGGACGATCGCCATCGCGAGCGTGGCAATGGCGAAGAAGACGCCCCTCAGGCGGAGCGTCAGGTAGCCCATGGCAAGGCCGAGCAGGCCGCAGACCACGCCCGAGAAGGGAATCATCAGGGCGAGCGGCGCTTCGATCAGGTTGTAGAGGACGACCGAGGCGTAGGCGCCCACCGCGAAGAACCCGGCCGTGCCGAAGTTCACGTAGCCCATGTAGCCGCCCATGATGTTCCAGGCGGTGGCGAGGACCACGTACTGCAGGACGACGTAGCCCGCGAAGAAGATGAACTTGTTGATGACGACCACGTCGAAGATCGTGAGCAGCGCGCCCACCAGGGCCACGACCGCGGCGCAGATCCAGAAGGCCGAGAGCTTGAGCGCGGGCATTCTCATCGGCCGAACAGCCCCTGCGGCCGGAAGGCCAGCGCCGCCAGCAGGATGCCGAAGGCCACGGCGGGCGCCCAGGACGGGCCGAAGAACGTGGACACCAAGCTCTCGGCAACGCCGAGGACGAGGCCCGCCACCAGCGTGCCGGGGATCGACCCGAGGCCTGCGAGGACCGCGATCGCGAACACCTGGCCGATGTAGAGCCGCCCCACCGAGGGCTCGACCGGGATGATGATGATCAGCAGCGCACCGGCGAGCGCCGCGGTGCCGATGCTGATGCCGAAGCCGAGCTGCTTGATCTTGACCGGATCGGCGCCCATGAGCTGCAGAGCCAGCCGATCCTGCGCCACCGCCTTGATCGCGCGGCCGTTGAAGGTGCGCGACATGTAGAGAAACACGACCGTGAACATCGCGATGGCGACACAGAACGGCACGAACATGCGGGTCGGCACCCCGATCGCGCCGGCCTTCCAGCTCTGCCCGATGTAGGACGCCTGCACGGTGCGGAAGTCCACGCCGTAAACCATGATGAGCGCGACCTCGATGATGAACATGACGCCGAAGAAGAAGGCGAGGCCGCGCAGCGCCTCGTCGTCCTTGCGCTCGAAGCTCTCGTAGTAGAGCCGGTAGGCGCCGACGCCGATCAGGAAGAACACCGGGATGAAGATGATTCCCGTGAGAATCGGGTCCAGCCCCCACAGGCTGTTGCACATGTAGGCGATGTAGGAGCCGAGAATGATGAAGGCCGGATGGGCGATGTTGACGATGTTGAGCTGCCCGAAGGAGACGGTGAGCCCGAGGCTCACCGCGGCATAGAAGCCGCCGAGCAGGACGCCCGCGATCAGCGCGTTAATCAAGAGGTCGACGGTGAACAACGGAAAACCGTCCTACCGGAAGCAGGAAGTGTCATCCCGGCGCGTGCGGTATGACACTTCCATCGTAAGTCGCTGTCAGGCTCCTCTCGGGAGCGCAGGCTACTCGGCGTAGGGGTAGTTGACGTCCCCCGACTTCCACTCCGCCGGATAGAGCACGACGCGCGTGCCCGCCTTGGTGAAGGTCTCGAGCTCGTTGTCCGCGATCCCCTGGTACTGGACCATCAGCGTGCGGGTCTTCGCCCACTCGCCGTTGGGCGCGAAGCTCACGTTGCCGACCACCGTGTCGAACGAGTTGTTGCGGATGTACTCGCCGAGGACGGCGTGATCCCCGCTGTCGGTGGCGGTGATCGCCTGCTCGAGCACCTGCAGATAGGCATAGGCATAGGGCTGGAGGTAATAGCCCAGGGGATCCACCCCCTGGCCCTCGGCCGCCGTCTGGTACTTGGCGAGGAAGGCCTCGACGCCCTCGAACTTGAGCGTCGGCTCCGGCACCCAGAAGTCGTAGTTCACGATGCCGTTCAGCTTCGGCCCCAGGTTCGTCATGATCGAGGCGAACTGCAGCCCCACCATGCCGCCGCCGAACATCTTGGTCTTGAGGCCGACCTCGGTGGCCGCCTTCACCATCCCCACGGAGTCAGGCGGGTACGAGCCGACATAGACGATGTCGGGGTTGCGCGCCTGAATCGCATTGACGATTGGGGTGTAGTCGGCCGTCTTGGGCGGATAGGACTCGTCGTAGACGATCTCGAGCCCCAGGTTCTCCGCATTGGTCCGCGCGCCGTTCACCGCGTTCTTGGCGAACTCGGCATCAGCGCCCACGAGCGCAATGGTCTTCGGCGGCGGATCCTGCGCCATGGCGACCTCGAAGAAGCCCCGCGACCAGTCGGTCATCGGCTCCGGACCCGCCGGCATGATCTGGAAGTAGTTGGGGTAGTTGAACTTCGCGTTGACCGCGAGGCCGAACAACGACGGGAAGACCAGTCCCCGCTGCATCACGATCGGCATCGCCGGCGCGATCAGGTTCGTGCCGTAGCCCGACACCACGAAGTCAACTTCGTCGATGTCGAGCAGCTTCGTGTAGATCGCCGGCACCGTCGCCGGGTTGGTCTGGT
Source organism: Rhodospirillales bacterium (assembly GCA_028818855.1). GTDB lineage: Bacteria > Pseudomonadota > Alphaproteobacteria > UBA828 > UBA828 > WTGU01. The sequence goes on along the minus strand of JAPPMY010000106.1, from coordinate 1,723 downwards.
CGTCGTAGTAGACCAGCTCGACCTGCTTGCCGAGCAGGCCGCCCTTCGCGTTGACGTCCTCGGCCCACACCTGCATGGCGATGAGCGCGCCCTTGCCCGCGCCGGCGAGACCGCCGGTGAGCGCCATGCTGAAGCCGATCTTGATGGTGTCGTTCGCCTGTGCCGGAGCAGAGAGCGCTACCGCTCCAGCAATAATCGCCGTCGCGAGCGACCGCTTCAGCCACCCGCCAAGTGTCGTTTTCCTGAAGGATTTCATGAACATGGCCATCGTGCCTCCCCAATCCCGAACCGCTCTTTTTCTTGAAGGCTATGCCTCAGGTTCGGGACCGTCAAGCAGACCAGCGGCCGGTCCCCGAATTCTCGTCACGGTCGCGGCCTCCAACGTATCCCCCGCCTCTTGCGGAATCGCGTGGTCGCGCGACCCACCTGCCGCGCCGATCGTTTCCTGCCGCCGCGCTCGCCCGTTTCGCGCAGGGAGCAAACGGTCTAAAACCCCAACGTAAAATCCCAACGTCGGCGCGCAGGCGGGAGGAGAGGGCGATGCGTGATTTCCAGCGTCCGGGCCGGTCCACGGTCCACGGCACGCGCGGCGTGGCCGCGACCTCGCATCCACTGGCCACCGCCACCGCGATCGAGGTGCTGCGCACGGGCGGCAACGCGGTGGACGCGGCAGTGGCGGCCTGCGCTGTCCAGGGCGTGGTCGAGCCGCAGTCCACCGGCATCGGCGGCGACTGCTTCGCGCTCTACGCGCCGGGCGGCCGGGTGCCGCCTTACGCCATCAACGGCTCCGGCCCTGCGCCGGCGGCGGCGAGCGTGGACTGGTTCCGGGAGCAGGGCATCGACGCCATCGGCTTCGAGAGCCCGCACGCCGTCACCGTGCCGGGCGCCGTCGGCGCGTGGGAGCGGCTGCTGGCGGACCACGGCACCAAGGGCCTTGACGAGGTGCTTCAGCCCGCCATCCGCTACGCCGAGGAAGGCTTCGTCGTCCACAGCCGCGTCGCCCACGACTGGGCCAACGCCGCGGAGAAGCTCCGCGCCTGCGAGAACGCGCGCGCCTTCTACCTTCCCGGCGGGCGCGCCCCCAGGGCCGGCGACATCCACCGCCTGCCGGCGCTGGCCGCAACTCTCCGGCTCATCGCGAAGGATGGCGCGCGCGCCTTCTACCAGGGCGCCATCGCGGACGACATCGCCAGCCACCTCGCGGCCCACGGCAGCCTGATGACGGCGGACGACCTGGCCGCCTTCCAGCCACAGGCGGTGGAGCCCATCAGCACAAGCTACCGGGGCTACGACATCTACGAGTGCCCGCCCAACGGCCAGGGCATCATCGCGCTCATCATCCTCAACATCCTCGAGGGCTTCGAGCTTGCCGGCCTCGACCCGGTGGGCGCGGAGCGCCTGCACCTGGAGGCCGAGGCCTGCCGTCTCGGCTATCGCGACCGCGCCGCGCTCATCGCCGACCCCGACGCGGTGGAGGTGCCCGTCGCGGGGCTGCTGTCTGCGGACTACGCCGCTGCCATGCGCCGCCACATCAGCCGGGACCGCGCAATGCCGGCGGAGCTGCCGCCCGGCTACCCGGCCCACGGCGATACGATCTACCTCACCGTGGTGGATGGCGAGGGCAACGCCATCTCCTTCATCAACTCGCTGTTCGCGTCCTTCGGCACAGGGCTCTGCACGGCGTCCGGCGTGATGCTGCAGAACCGGGGCGCGAGCTTCGTCA
>JAPPMY010000014.1 GCA_028818855.1 Rhodospirillales bacterium | reverse complement strand
CCTGCATCCATGCGCTCGACCAGTTGACGAAGGCGACGGTCCAACCGGCCATCGCCGAGACGGCAGCCTGAAAGCTCCTCGTCGAACCACCGGTCCTCCATGATCTGCACCCTTTTCGTTCCCGATTCGGTTGCAGATACGGAATCATGATCTCAACCAGAAGCGCAACAAGTTGTGCCAATGCCATGATCAACCGACAAGATGTGGGTAATTGAAAGTTTATCGGAACGGTTACGACTCCACGGCCTAATGGAACGCTTACCCTTCGATGTCGGCGGCTCCTAAGGCGATCATGAAATCCGCAATGAGGGAGAAAACGTGGGTGACAACGTGCGCGCTATGATGATTATAGCGTGAAAACGAGTAGTTAGAGGTTTTTCCGTGCGGAGCGAGCGCCCGCCGCCTGAGGGATAGAATAAAGCGGGCGGCATCGCCGCCCGGCTACTCCACGCGCGTCCACGTCTCTGACTCGCAGAGGAACCAGATGCAGCCGCTCACCTTGAGCGTGTTGGCGTCGATCTCCTCCATCTCGGCGTCGTAGGTCCCGCCGTCCCTGGGGTTGTAGATCTCGCCGTCCTCCCATTCGCCGTCGCCCCCGTACTCCATGCCCATGATGACCAGGACGCCCAGGATCTGCCGGCCGCGCAGCGACTCGTCCTCGTTCTCGACGTCGCGCCTCGGCTTGCCGTCCTTGCCGAGGGGGTCCTTGAGCCAGACGATCTCGCCGCAAAGCTCGTCCTCGTCGTCCGGGCAGGCGTAGATCCTCACGTGCGAATCCTGCTTCTCGTTGAGCCAGATCCCCTTGGGGTCGGCAAGCGCGCCGCCCGCGAACCCGGCGATCATCAGCGCGCCTGTCAGCACGCCGCACAGTCCGATACGTCCCATCATCTCCCCAGCCTCCGTCCTCGCCCAAGGTCGACCGTTGGTGTCCATGCCCCTCAAGAATAGCCGACCGAGAGCGCCGTTGGCAGCCCGAAGCCTGGCCCTTGGGGCAGCGCCCGGCCCGCCCTCGATCCGTCACCTGCGCACCGCGCGGCCGCCGCAGGCATACCCACGCTTTAGGCCGCCTTGCCCCGCCTCTCAGGCGGACCGCTCAGGCCCGCGCCGGGGCTACCACCAGTGCCCTCACGGGATAAATCGTTCAATTGTCTAGCGAAATGCGTAGTGAGCCTGCCCGGCTGCACATTCTCTCAGCTACTAAAGTTCCTTTGCCCCAAACCAACTCTGTTTATGCTTGAATGGACATATCATATATGATATATAAGGAACACATGGAGACCAAATAGAAACGAACATGCCGATGGTGACAGTTCCGAATTCGGCTTCGGCGTTACCACCAGTTCGCGACGAACGACTGGTGCGCCAAACTCAACCGCCAGCGAGCCACTCGCACGGAATGCGTGTTGGTCCTGTGGACACGTCGGACATCTGGACCTCGTTGATCATTCTTGAGCCACGATGAAGAAACAATCCAAGCATCTGCCACCGTAACGCAGACACACTTGCTGCTAGGCGCCTGCGCCAAACAGAGTCCTTTGGTCCAGTCATGTACGCGGAAGCTGAGCAAATACATATAGCGAGTGATCAGGAGATGTTGATATGACAAATGGACAAGCTAGACACTATGAAATTCCATCGAGAATACGCTCTTTTGTGTACCTAGTCGGAATGTTGGGCTTTCCCGTAGTCGTAGCAAGTTATGTATTGGTGGTACTTTCCGGGGACCTGAGGACGGTTGATAAGCGACTAACTGAACTTGGTTCCCGTATCGATGAGCGACCAATGGGATTGGACAAGACAACCGATTTTGCGATTTATGTGACCAGTGCGCTTCATCAGGAACTTAAGGCTGGGTTGACCGACTTAGCGGACGATATCACCTTTGACACAACTGCAGATCTAGATGAACTTGTCCGCGACGTCAACAGAATTGACCGCCGGTTGGAATCCTACATACGACCGATAGTGCGCCGACATCAGCGCTTTGCAGAGCGCTTCCCATCGGTTGGTGGGAATCTCGGAAGCATGTTCGTGCTGAGCGCAGCGTCCGAAGACATATCTAGAGGCGATTCCGAGGGTTACCTTACGGGAGAGACACAAAAAGATTTTGGTGAATCTCTGTCGGCACTTTTGTACAACAATATAGTAGACTTCGGACATCCGATTTTGTCCGGTCTTCGTGAGGGGCAACTATCTACAGATATGATGAATGGGGATGAAATAGAGATAATGTCGAAGGAATTATTTGTAGAGCTATCTGTCGATGCAATCAACACCGCTGTAACAGCGCTTAGGGATCAAATGTTAGTTAAAGTAAGGCTACAAAGTTCTGAGCTTGACGACAGGGATTGGGCCCAACCTAGTGCAGCCCTGAACAATGTCGGATTGTCGCAGCTGATCGAGCAATAGATGGGAGGCAGCATGATTGACGGCCTTCCGGTGGCCAAGCGTCGGCACCGAATGGTAGCTGGTGCAAATTTGGGGCTGCAATCGAAGCGGCATCCGAGCCCTCGGGTGCAAAAAACTTCTCTTAAATTGATGATCCTAGGTTGAATTGATGACCGTAAACATCGCATCAGTCTAGCCGCTCACGCTCGGGCCGCGGTACGGTGCCATGCACCAGAGCCGGGAGGGTGCGATGGCGGCGAATGGCGGCGATGTGCTGACGGCGGATTTCAGGGCGACGCCTTACTGGTGGGACCTGGCGCCCAGGCCGGAGCCTTCGGAGGTTGCGCCGCCGGCGGAGGCGGAGACGGTGATCGTGGGCGCGGGCAACGTCGGGCTTTCGGCCGCGCTCACGCTCGTACGCCGGGGCAGGCAGGCGGTGGTCCTCGATGCCGAGGCTGCGGGCCACGGCGCGAGCACGCGGAACGCCGGCTACCTGGGCCGCCAAGTCTGGCACAAGTACGGCCACATGGTGCCCAAGCTCGGCCGCGAGCGGGCCGCGGAGGTCTGCCGGGCTGCGATCGCCGCCCACGACTACGCGTCCTCGCTCATCGAACGCGAGCAGATCGCCTGCTACTACCGCAACTCCGGGCGCTTCATCGCCGCACCGTCGAAGCGCGTGTGGGACGAGCTCGCGCGCGACCTCGCCATGATGCGGGAGGACGGCGTCCCCGTCGACGCTGAGATGGTCGAGCCCGAGGACGAGCCGCCCGCCTACCGCAAGGGGCACTACCACGGCGGGCAGATCCTGCGGGGGAACGGCACGATCCACGCCGGCCTCTACCACGCCGGCCTGCTGGAGCGGGCCGCGCGCGACGGCGCCCGGATCATCGACCACTGCCCGGTGCAGGCCATCGAGCGTGCCGGCAGCGGCTTCCGCATCGCGACGCCGCGCGGCACGGTGAAGGCGGCGCACGTGATCGTGGCCACCAACGGCTACACGCCCAGGGCCGCGCAATGGCTGCGCCGGCGCGTGGTGCCGGTGGATGCCTTCATGATCGCGACCGAGCCCCTGGCGCCGGAGCGGGTCGAGCACATCGCGCCCGGCGCCAAGCCCATGGTCGAGCACCGCTACTCCCCCTGCTGGATCAGGCCCAACGAGGACGGCACGCGCATCCTCTTCGGCGGCCTCAGCGCGGAGCCGCCCGCCGACCTCGAGCGCAAGGCCCGCACCCTCCGCGATGCCCTGGTGCAGATCGTGCCCGCGCTCGAAGACGTGAAGATCAGCCACTGCTGGACCGGCAAGACCGCCTTCACCTTCGACATGATGCCCCACACCGGGAGCCACGACGGCGTCGAGTACGCCCTGGGCTGGTGCGGCTCGGGCGTGCCCATGGGCACCTACCTCGGCCATAAGACCGCGCTTCGCGTGCTGGGCGACCCCGAGTCGAAGTCGGCCTTCGACGGGCGGCCCTTCCCGACCGCGCCGTTCTACACCGGCCGTCCCTGGTTCCTGCCGCTCGCGGTGGCGTGGCACAAGCGCAAGGACCGGAAGCTCTTTAAGGGGTAGACTCCGCGTCCCACCGCCCGCCCGCGCGGGCCTCCAACGCCGCCACCGTTCGCACACGTCCGACATGACCGAGAACAGCGCCACGCCTGCGCCGAGAGAGGGGCGCCACCCGGTCCGGCGGCTCTACGACTGGGCGATCGAGAGCGCCGGCACGCGCCGCGCCGTCTGGGTGCTGGCCGGGCTCTGCTACCTGCAGAGCCTGTTCCTGCCGGTCCCGCCGGACCTGCTTCTGATCCCGATGGTGCTGGCGAAGCGCGCCAAGGCGTGGTTCTTCGCCGGCATCGCCACGGTGTCGTCGGTCGCCGGCGGGCTCACCGGCTACATGATCGGCTACTTCCTCTACGACTGGCTGGGCGAGCCCCTGCTGGCCCTCTCCGGCCACTCCGGCGACCTCTCGACCTTCTACGAGTACCGCGACAAGTGGGGCGTCTGGTTCGTCGCCGCCGGCGCGCTGACGCCGCTGCCCTACAAGCTGGTCGCCATCGCGAGCGGCGCCGCCGGGCTCGAGGTGGGCGCCTTCATCCTGGCTTCGCTTGTCGCCAGGGGCATGCGCTTCTACGTCGAGGCGGGGATGCTCTGGTACCTCGGCCCAAGGGCGCGGCGGCTGATCGAGCACCGCTACGGCGCGGCTCTGGTGATCGGAGTCGCCGCGCTGACCCTCGGCATCCTGGTGCTCATCCCGTTCCTGACCTGAGGGAGCGCGCGCCCGGCACCGCTCAGTCCGGCATCGCTCTCAGCAGCGCCTTCACGACCGTCGCCGCGTTGCCGGCCGCGAGGCCCAGGAAAACCTCCATCTGGTTCGCGCCCTCGCCGCCACCCGCGAGATCGGCGAGGCTGCGGATCGCGATGAAGGGCACGTCGTTGGCGTAGGCGACGTGGGCGACCGCGGCGCTCTCCATGTCCAGCACGCGCGCGCCGAAGGTCTCGAAGGCCCACGTGCGGAAGGCGGCATTGTCGATGAAAGCACCGCCCGAAACCCCGGAGCCGCCGACGACGATCGAGGGCGTCTCCTCGAGGCACTTGTCTTCCGCCGTGCAGCGGGCGAGCGACACGCCCTCCGCCGCGCTGCGGGCGTTGGCGAGCAGAGCTTCGTCCACCGGGAACCAGAAGCGGGTCTCCGGCGCCTCGGCCCCGGGGCGCAGCACCGTGACCGAGCGCGGGAACATCATGCCGAAGTTCCCGTAGGGGTACTCGAAGAAGGGCATCGTCATCCAGCCACCATCGGCCTCACGGGCGAAGAGCATCTCCAGGTACTGGCCCCAGCGGTCGGCGATCACGACGTCGCCGATGTCGAGGCTGGGGTCCACGCCGCCGGCGATGCCTGAGAAGACGATGCGCTCGATGGCGAAGTGGTCGAGCGCGAGCTGTACCGTCATCGCCGCGTTGACGACGCTGATCCCGCTGAGGAAGAGCACGACCTCCTGACCCTCCAGGGTGCCGGTGGTGAAGACGACACCGTTCACCGATTGCGTCGATGCGCCCTCCAGTTCGCCCTGGAGGATCGCCAGCTCCGGCGCGAACGCGGAGACCACGGCGATGCGCGGGGTCTCGTCGCGGATCCCGTGCGCGTCCGCCGGCTGAGGCGGTACGATTGCGAACAGGAGCAGGGCGGTGAGGCCTGCAATCAGGAGTCGTGCAGGGCACAGCATGAGCGCATGAAAGTTCATCGTCGTGTGCTCCTGGTCGGAAAGAAGTCGTTCGAGGCGTTCGGCGGCGCGACCGTGCCGCGAAACCGGCCGGTCCGCAAACCCGTCGCGCTCTCGACGCGTCAGTCTTCGCGCGTGATCCGCCCCTCGATCACCGGCGCGACCGTGCCGGCGGCGATGATGTGGTCGATGAGTTGGCCCGCCATCAGGCTGCCCGAGGCCGAGTCGACTACGACCTCGCCGGCCTTGAACACGCGGTAGTCGTCGCCGCCGCGCGCGAGGAAATCGTTGGTGGCGAGCGTGTATGTCGCGGTGTCTTCCAGCGGCTTGCCGCCGATCGTGACGCGCGTCACGCGGGCGCCGGGCGGCCCGCGCCCATCGAAGCTGAAGGCAAGGCCCGAGACTTGCGGGAAGCGGCCCGAGGGATGCTGGGCCCGGCTCACGCCGTTCTCCAGCGCCTGCCTGATCTGAGCGCCGGTGAGGCGGAGCACCACGGTCTTGTTGCCGAAGGGGAGCTCTGTCAGCACCATCTTGCGGGTGAGCCGCGTGCCGGGCGGATAGATCGTGTCGCCCCGGATGCCGCCGCCGTTGCTGAGCGCGACGTCGGCGCTGGTGGCCTCGCGCATGGCGTCCGCCAGCAGGTTGCCGAAGGCGGTCTCGGCGGAGCCCGACAGGAAACCGCGCGTGTCCAGCTCGGTCGCCGTCTCGCCGATCACCACGTCCAGGGTCTCGTCGAGGCGCGCCTGATAAGCCTGCACCTTGGCGGCGAGCACGGCGTCGCCCGCGATGCCGGCGGTCGAGCGCAAGCGGAAGTCGGGCGTCCAGACCACCCTGGGCGCCCCGCCGCGGCCCTCGACGCGGTCGATGGCGAGGGTCAGCACCCCGACGTGGCGGCCCTGGGAGCCGGCTTTCATCACCGCCTGGCGTCCGTCGTGATTGGCGACGAGCAGGTGATCGTGCCCCCCCAGCACCACGTCGATCGCTCTCACCGTCCGCAACAGCTCCAGGTCCGCTCCGAGTCCCTGGTGGGTCAGCGCGATGACGATGTCGGCGCCCTCCACCTTCAGGGACCCGGCCAGTGCGGCGCCCGCGTCCACCACGGGTGCAAAGGCGACATCGGGGCCGGGGCTCGAAATCACGGGCGTCTCCTCCGTAACGAGGCCGAGGAAGCCGATGCGGTAGCCGTCTCGCTCGATCACCGTCGTGGCCCGTGAGCCGGGGAAGCTCCCGCCTGCGACGCTCACGTTGCCCGCGAGCCAGACCGTCTCGGACTCCGCGAGGCGCTGCCGCAGCACCTCCAGGCCGAAATCGAACTCGTGGTTTCCCAGCACCGCGACATCGAAGCCGACGGCGTTGGCGAGGTCGATCATGTGCGCCCCCTCGTCGATGCCCGAAAGCACGGAGGGCGAGATCATGTCGCCGCCGAAGGTGACCACCGCGAGGCCGCCTTCGGCCGCGGCCCGCGCGCGTTCTTCCGCTACGACGGCGGCGATCTTCGCGGCGCCGCCCGCGCCCTTGATGCCTGCCATCTGGTCCCAGTCGTTGACGTGAACGAGGGTGAGTCGAAGCGGCGCGGCCGCGGCGCCGGGCGCCAACGCGGCGATCGAAAAGGCGGCCGACACGGCGAGCGCCGCCAGTACGAGTGCCTTGAGGCGGCCGATCGTTCTCATGGGCTGTCCCCGCGTAACACATCAGTGGACGATGCCAAGCGTGACCAAGAGCGTCGGTGCTGTCACGCTGCGCCTTCCATCAATAGTCGCCAACGCAACTGCCAATTGGACGGTTCTTGCAAACACAATGCCAGCAACAAGGCTCAGGGAAGATACGGGCACCGTGCCCCTCTTCCATACGCATATCGTTGTCGACTGGTCGGCGCGGTCGCAGCCCGGTCCCGCGCGGGAGACCAGGGACTCGATCTGGTGGGCCGTCGCGCGCATCGCGGGCGGCATCGACGTGGAGGTGCCGGAATACGCGCGCACCCGCCATGAGGCGCTCGACCGGCTCGGACGCCTGATCGCCGGCGAGGCGGACTCCGGCCGGCGGGTGCTGGCGGGCTTCGACTTTCCCTTCGGCTATCCGGCGGGCGTTGCGGCGCGCCTGACCGGCAAGGCGTCGGCTCTCGCGCTCTGGGACTGGCTGGCTGCGCGGATCGAGGACGCGCCGGACAACGTCAACAACCGCTACGACGTCGCGACGGCGATCAACGCGGCCTATCCGGGTCTCGGGCCGTTCTGGGGCCGCCCTTCGGCCTGGGACTACCCGGCGATTCCGACGCGTGCCTCGGCGCGCGCCGAGCGGGACGACCACCCGCCGGAGCGCCGCATCGCGGACCATCGCGCGAAGGGTGCCAAGACCGTCTGGCAACTGGCCTATGCCGGCTCCGTCGGCTCGCAGATGCTGCTGGGCCTGCCCGCGCTCAAACGCCTGGTGGCGGATCCGCGCATCGTCGGCCGTGCCAGGGTGTGGCCCTTCGAGACCGGCCTGCGCCCGCCCGATGCGCCGGCAGTGATCGCCGAGGTCTATCCCTCGCTCCTCCGCAACGAGGTCGGCGCGCGACGGGGCGACGACGAAATCCTCGACAGCGCGCAGGTGCGCGTGAACGCGGACGCCTTCGCCCGGCTGGATGCCGGCGGCGGACTAGCGCCCCTCTTCGCCGGCGCGCCGCGCCTCACGCCCGGCGAGCGCTGGATCGTGGAAAGCGAGGAAGCCTGGATCCTGGGCCTCGGCCACGAAGAGGCACTCAAGGCCGCTTGCCGTATCCGCCCAGGTCAGCGGCGTCCTGGATGAGCTGCGATCGGCACAATGCAAGGGGCCGGTTGTCCTCGGCTCCCTCATGGCGAGGAACTGCCGATGGCGCCCATCGCGCCCCGCGACGCGTCTTTCTCAAGGACGGCCGGTCCAACCTGCTCATGAGAATCACTGTCATTTGGCCATCAGGGAATCTCATATGAATTGCACTCCAATATAGTGACTGACAAGATTGTAATATATTTGTAACGATATGGAACCATGTAGTCAGTCTCGAATTTATCAATTGGTCAAACCGCTTCCGATAAATCGCGTATTGGTCGGGCCAATATAGCGCCTCGTGAGCATGGTTCATTTCTGTAAGTTCGTTATTTCAACGTGTTATGGAATTTCTAATATGCAATTCTGGTATACCTTTAGCTCAACAAAGTATATTGATTCGTCGAGAATTTCTTGCGATTTTCCCATGCCGTCTGGCTATGTCTGGAGTCGATAATATAGCGGCATATGAGACATAGCGAGTTAAAGCGAGTTGTCGAAATACGAAAAGAACACCTGCTGCGAGGAAGGAGGCTCATGTTCGAGTTCGACGTGTTCGCTCTGCCTGAGCGTTACGAATCGATCAATGCGATGGAACGTGTCCGCACCCGTCGTAGGGAGGCGTCTGGATGATATGGACTGTCGCCGTAGGCACGGCGTGGGTGGTGGGTGTCGGCCTCATGCTTGCGGCGTTCCTCCTTTCCGCAACGGGTGTGTAGGCCGGGACGGCCCTCCGTGACCAGATGCCCGGCTCCGGAACACGAAGCGAGTGCTGAAGGGATGAGACCCGGAGCCACGCACTCGGACCGCACTTCTCGCCACGGTCATGGTCTGCGCGCCTCCCTGGCGTTCGATCAGCTGCCCGTCTGTCCCTCCCTGCGGGCCGAGCAGCGCCGCGCAGACCATGACCGTGGTGAGACGTGCGAATTCACATCACGACCGCAGGGACGACCGATCCAGACGTTCCCGGCGCGTGCAGCGACGACGGCAGCGCGGACACCCGCCCAGTCGATTCGGGGAAGCAAATTTAGGCCGATGGAGGACGGCCGGGCGGCTACCCTTGCTCGAATCGACAGGCCTTCGGGGGCGGAACCGCGTCGCCCGCAGCCAAGGCGGAGCGGCATCCTTCGGTCGAGGTGTGGTCGACCGCGAGCGTGCCGTCCGCCCGGCTGCCACTGAGCACGACACCGTAGACTGCCTCCGCGTGGCCCCGCTCACTCCGCAGCGTCGCGCGTCGGCAGGTTCTGCAGGCATGCTGAGATGGTGGCCTCCAGCGTGCGCGCGGTGTCCATCGTCTCGCGCGTCTCCCGACCGTAGGGTGTCGAATCGAGCAGCCGGTACATCTCCGCCGCGCCCTGGTGAAACCTCGGGGTGACTCCGGCCGATGCGTACGTGCTCGCGATCTCGTCCATCTCGCCGACCCAGCGGCCGGCGTCGGCGGGCAGGCGCGGGATGGTGCCGCGCATGTGTTTCATGATCGCGGGCAGGCTTTCGCCGATCTCGGCCCGCACGGTGTCGCCGACGCCCAACGCGTCCGCAACGGTCATCGCCGCGGTATGCAGCGCGTTGGTGCCCTTGGTGATCGAGGCGTAGCACATCTTGACCGCCGAGGCGCAGCCGACCTCCGCCCCGACCCGGCGGACCGAAATGCCCTTGCCGTCGAGCACGTCCATGTGGCCGGCCGCCTCTCCGCTGACGTAGAAGCGCGTCGGCGGGCCGCCGGGGCGGGGCGCCCAGCCGATGATTCCGCCGTCGATGAAGGGCGCGCCGACGCCATCGAAGAGATCGCCGATCGCACGCGCCGTCTCCGGCGAGATGGCGTTGCAATCGGCATAGGGCGGGGCATGGCCCGAGCGCCGCATCGCCGCCGCAACGTCGCGCGCGAGATCCATCGCCGATTCGGGCGGCAGGATCGACAGCACGATATCGGCCTCGGCCACCAGCGCCTCCAGATCGGCCGCGGGCCGGAAGCCCAGCCGTTCGGCGCGCGCCTGCGTCGCCTGGCTGCGGCCGGCCACACAGGTGATCACGTCGTGGCCGTGAGACGCCAGGGCCGCGCCGACCCCGCCGCCCATGTCTCCCGGGCTCAGGATCGCGATAGTCCGGTGCTCCATCGTCGCCTCCAGGCGTTCTCTCGTGGTTCGAATTCCAATAGTCGTCCCGATCTCGCCCGGTCGGGGCCACAATTCTTGCGATGGCAGCCAGCATACCGAGCGGGCCGTATCTGCGCCCGCCTCGATCGTCGGCGACCGACGGTGGATTGCGGGAGCGGCGCGGGGTGGACGCTCACGGGGCCCCGCTATAGTGTCGCGCCGCCAGCGGGGGAGGGCCCTTTCATGCGACCATCGGGGCGTCGGGCCGACGAGTTGCGGCAGGTCACGCTCGAGCCCGGCGTGAACAAGCACGCCGAGGGCTCCTGCCTGGTCTGCTTCGGCGACACGCACGTTCTCTGCACGGCGAGCGTGGAGGAGCGCGTGCCCCCCTTCCTGCGCAACAAGGGGCGGGGCTGGGTCACCGGCGAATACGGCATGCTGCCGCGCTCCACCGGGTCGCGAAGCGGCCGCGAGGCCGCGCGCGGGCGCCAAGGCGGCCGTACCCAGGAGATCCAGCGCCTGATCGGGCGCTCGCTCCGCGCCGTCTCCGACCTGGAGGCGCTCGGCGAACGCCAGATCACCCTCGACTGCGACGTCATCCAGGCCGATGGCGGAACGCGCACCGCGGCCATCACCGGCGCCTACGTGGCGCTCCATGCCGCTCTCGCCGGTCTCGTCGCGGACGGGACCATCGAGAGCGTGCCGCTCACCGACCAGGTCGCGGCCGTGAGCTGCGGGATCGTGGGCGGCGAAGCGGTGCTCGACCTCGACTATGCCGAGGACAGCACGGCGGACGCGGATGCGAACTTCGTGCTCACGGCCTCGGGCGGGATCGTCGAAGTGCAGGGCACGGCGGAGGGCGATCCCTTCAGCGAGGCGCAGCTCATCGCGATGCTGGCGCTCGCGCGCGGGGGCGCAGAGGAGCTGTTCGCCCTGCAGCGGGACGCCCTCGCGGGGACGGGCTAGGCGGCATGGCCCGTCGTCTCGCGGCGGCGCGCCTGATCGTGGCGAGCCACAACGCTGGCAAGGTGCGCGAGATCGCGGCGCTGCTCGGGCCCCTCGGCATCGAGGCCGTGGGCGCTGCATCGTTGGGCCTCGCGGAGCCGGAGGAGACCGGGGACACCTTCATCGCGAACGCGGTGCTCAAGGCCCGCGCGGCGGCGGAGGCCAGCGGCGAGCCCGCGCTCGCCGACGATTCCGGCCTCGTCGTGCCCGCGCTCGAAGGCGCGCCCGGCATCTATTCGGCCCGCTGGGCGGGGCCGGGGAAGGATTTTCGCGTCGCCATGGACCGCATCGAGACGGAGCTGACCGCGCGGGGCTGCGAAACCACGGGCGCTGCGGCCTGGTTCGTCTGCGCGCTCGCCCTCGGCTGGCCCGACGGCCATTGCGAGACCGTGGAGGGGCGGGTGGACGGGACGCTCGCCTTTCCGCCGCTGGGCGAGCACGGCTTCGGCTACGACCCCATCTTCGTTCCCGACGGTCACGCGCGCACCTTCGGTGAGATGCCGGCGGAGGAGAAGCAGCCGCTGACCCATCGGGCGCGCGCCTTCGAGCAGCTGGCTGGTCTGTTGCGGTCGGGTCCACAGTGATGGGCGAGGCCGAACCGTCTTCATCCGACGTGTCCTCGGCACTCGCCCTCTATGTCCACTGGCCGTTCTGCCTCTCCAAGTGCCCCTACTGCGATTTCAACAGCCACGTCCGCGAGAGCGTGGAGCAGGGCAGGTGGCGGGACGCGCTGCTGCGCGAGTTGGATCACTTCGCGGCGCTGCTGCCGGGGGCGACGGTCACCAGCATCTTCTTCGGCGGCGGCACGCCCTCGCTGATGCCGCCGGAGACCGCAGGGGCGGTCATCGAGCGGGCGGCGGCGCGGTGGCGCCTCGCCGCAGACGCCGAGATCACCCTCGAGGCCAATCCGACCTCGACCGAGGCGGCGCGGTTAAAGGACTTTCGTGCGGCCGGCGTGAACCGGGCCTCGCTCGGCGTGCAGGCGCTGGACGACCGGGCGCTCGCCTTCCTCGGGCGCGGGCACGATGCGGCGGAGGCGCGCCGCGCCGTCGCCATGGCGCAGCGCATCATGCCGCGCAGCTCCTTCGACCTGATCTATGCGCGGCCCGGCCAGACCGCCTCCGCTTGGCGCGCCGAGCTGGCGGACGCATTGGCGTTCGCGGGCGATCACCTCTCGCTCTATCAGCTCACCATCGAGAAGGGCACGCCCTTCTGGCGCCTGGAGCGTGACGGCGCGTTCGCGCTGCCCGACGACGACACGGCGCGCGCGCTCTACGACCAGACGCAGGAGATGACGGCGGCGGCCGGCTTCGCGGCCTACGAAGTCTCCAATCACGGGCGCGGCGGCGACGCCTGCCGCCACAATCTCGCCTACTGGCGTTACGACGACTACGTGGGCATCGGGCCGGGCGCCCACGGCCGCATCCGGCCGGCGGGCGAGGGCCGGCAGGCGACGCGCCAGCGCGCGGGGCCCGAGGCGTGGCTCGCCGCCGTCGAGAGCGCCGGCCACGGCACCGCCGAGACACGCCTCCTCGATACGCACGAGCAGGCGCGCGAGATGCTGATGATGGGGCTCCGGCTTGCGGAAGGGGTGTCGGAGGCGCGCCTGAAGACGCGCACGGGCTGCGATCCCGACCGGGTGATCGACCGCGCGGGCGTCTGCCGCCTCGTGGAAGCGGGCTACCTGGAGCGCCGCGGGCCGCGCCTCAGGGCCAGCGCGGCCGGACGGCCGCTCCTCAACAGCCTCCTGGCCACGCTGCTCGCCTGAGCGATGGGCGCCGGCCTGCGTTGACAGGACCGGAGCGCAAGCCTATCTCTCGATCACTGGCGTCGCCGCGGGCGGCGGCAGGCGTTGGCTGTCGGGATCGCACCATGCTTCAGGGCCTCTCCAGGAAACTGTTCGGCACGGTCAACGAGCGCATCGTCAAGGCGCACGCCGCAGAGGTCGGTGCGATCAGCGACCTCGAGCGCTCGCTGGAGGCGCTGAGCGACGACGCGCTTCGCGCCAAGACCGGCGAGTACAGGAAGCGCATCGCCGACGGCGAGACCCTGGAGGATCTGCTCGTCGAGGCCTTTGCCACGACGCGGGAAGCCGCGAAGCGCACGCTCGGCCAGCGCCACTACGACGTGCAGCTCGTGGGCGGCATCGTCCTCCACCAGGGGAAGATCGCGGAGATGGCGACCGGCGAGGGCAAGACCCTGGTCGCGACGCTGCCGGTCTACCTCAACGCGCTCGAAGGCAAGGGCGTGCACGTCATCACGGTGAACGACTACCTGGCCCAGCGCG
>JAPPMY010000022.1 GCA_028818855.1 Rhodospirillales bacterium | reverse complement strand
AGGTGCTCGTTGGCATAGGCCATGTACTCGACCGTCGGCAGCAGGAAGGCGATGCGCGCCGCCTTGCCGGGCGCCGGCAGCACCACGAAGGGCACGTACTCCTCGGCGTCCTTCGCCCGGAGCCTCGCGGCATAGACCCCGCTCGCCACCCGCGCCGGAACCTGCCACTCGAAGTCCACGTCCCAGCCTGCGTCGTAGAGATCGTCGTCGTGGAAGTGGATCGCGCCGTACTCGTGGCGGGCGTGACGCCAGCACATCTCCTCGCCCGAATAGTTCCAGCCGGTCATGCCGCGGGCCGGCAGGTTGACGATCTCGCCGTCGAAGTGGTGGGGGGAGCGGTCGGAAATCCTGATGGACGTGATGTCGCGCGAGAAGTCCCAGGCGCAGAGGACGTCGGGCGCGATGGAGGCCGGCATCGCCTCGTTCCGCATGCGCTCGATCTCCAGCCGGTCCAGCGTCCGGCCGACCAGTCGGGGCGAATCGATCTTGCCGTTATAGAGGCCGTCGACCAGCGTGCGCCCCTTCTGCCGCCGCTTGAAGATGCCGGCCATGACGATGGGCGCGCCGGTGTTGGCGGCGGCCGGCCCCAGCGTGCGCTTCGCGGTACCGCCGTCGTTCACCCGCGCGTAGGGCAGCAGCGGCTCCTGATGGACCGTGACCCGCCCCGTCCCGGCGTCGTAGCTCGCGGCGGCAAGGTACCAGTGGCGTTCCAGCAACGGCTTGCCGACCGAGACCGTCTCCACCGTGCCGCCCGCCATGCCAAGGCGGAGCGCGACCGAGCCCGCGCCGTCGATCATCAGGGCGAAGCCGCTGCGCCTGCGCGGATCCCACTTGGTCACGATCCCCTGCTCGCCCTTTCCGGGCGTGGTCGGCCAGATCATCGCCTGAACGGTGAAGCTGCCGAGCTGCTCCAGCAGCGGCCGGCTCTCCACCAGCGCGTAGGAACCCGCGTGGATCGCCTGCGGGCGCCCCTTGCGCCGCTTGCTCACGGGCGTGCGGACCAGCTTCTCCTTGAACCCCGGGCCGGACGGCGTGGCATCCGCACAGATCAGGCGCACGATGTCCGCCTGGTAGGTCGGATGCTCGCAGTTGACCATGAACTTGATGGTCTCGCCCGGCCGGACGCTGATCCGGTCGGAATAGCCGGTGATCGTCAGCATGCCGCGCCCCCGCGCTGCCTTGCCCTGCCGTCGTGAGCATAGTCAGCGCCCGGTGGGCGAACAACGTTCCGCCGCCTCAGGGTCCCGAAGCGTTCCGGGTGCAGGCGGGGGCAGGATATGCAAGATAGGCGCTCGATCGGAGCAGGCGCGGCCTGCTGCCGCTAGTCCAGGGGAGTGAACGATGGCGACGCTGATTATCCACGGCATACCGCTCAGCACTTACGTCCGCACTTGCCGCATGGCGTGCATGGAGAAGGGCGTGCCCTACGAGCTCGACCCGGTGATGCCGCAGTCGGACGAGCAGAAGGCGATGCAGCCCTGGGGCTCGGTGCCCGCCATGAGCCACGGCGACGTGCGCATGTACGAGTCGGTGGCGATCTGCAATTACATCGACAATGCGTTCGACGGCCCGCCCCTGCAACCGGCCGACCCGCTGGCCAATGCCCGCTGCTGGCAGTGGACGTCGGTCTTCATCCAGTATCTGTACCGGCCCGCCATCGACATCGTCCTGCAGCGCTTGATCGTGCCTGCGCAGGGCGGCGAGCCCGACGAGGCGCTGGTCGAAAGCAGCGTGCCCAAGTCGGACAAGGCGCTCGTTGCGCTCGATGGGGCGCTCGATGGTCAGGCTCACTTCGCCGGCGACGAGGCGTCCATTGCCGACTACATGGTGCTGCCCGTGCTGCACTATCTGAAGATGACGGCGGAGGGCGAGACCCTGCTCGCGCCGCGCGCCAACATCGCCCGCTGGCAGGCCGCCATCGACGAGCGCGAGAGCGCAACCGCGACGCTTCCCGATTTCGGCTAACGGTGCGGGCAGCGCCCCGGCTGGGTAGAGCCTGCCCGCTACATGGAGAGCTGAGCGAACGCGGTTGCTTGACTGCGCATGGCCTCGCGCTCCGCGTCGGGGAGCGGGATGAGCCCTTTGTCGGCGAGATAGCCGTAGGGTCCCCAAGCGTCCTCGTCGGTGAAGGTGGCGACGTACTCCTCGATTCCCGGGATCACGCCCACATGCGCCGTCTTCACGTAGAAGTACATGGAGCGGGAGACGGGATAGCTGCCGTCGGAGATCGTGTCGAAGTCCGGCTCGACGCCGTCGATGGTGCTGCCCTTCACCTTGTCCCGGTTCTGCTCGAGGAAGCTGTAGCCGAAGATCCCGAGCGCGTTGGGATTGGCCTCCAGCTTCTGAACGATCAGGTTGTCGTTTTCGCCGGCCTCGACGAAGGCCCCGTCCTCGCGGACCGCGTGGCAGACGGACTTGTAGGCCCTCTCGTCCTCCTTCTTCAGCGCCTCGATCTCGGGGAAGGTCTTGCAGCCGCCCTCCATGGCGAGCTCGACGAAGGCATCGCGCGTGCCCGAGGTGGGCGGCGGGCCCAGCACCTCGATCCTGGTTGCCGGCAGCGACGCGTCGATATCGCTCCAGGTCTGGTTGGGGTTGGGCACCATCCCGCCTTCGGTCGGAACGTCCTTCGCAAGCGCGAGGAACAGTTGTTGCAGGCTGATCGAGAACCCGTCGGCGGCCCTCGAATTGGCCAGCACGATTCCGTCGTAGCCGATCTTGACTTCGGTGATGCCGGTCACGCCGTTCCCGGCGCAGCGTTCGACCTCGGACGCCTTGATCCGCCGTGAGGCGTTGGTGATGTCGGGATGACCGACGCCGACTCCAGCGCAGAAGAGCTTGAGCCCGCCGCCCGAGCCCGTACTCTCGACCACCGGCGTCTTGTTGTCCGTGGTCTTGCCGAACTCTTCGGCGACGGCAGTGGCGAAGGGAAAGACGGTCGACGAGCCGACGATCCTGATCTGGTCGCGGGCCTCTGCGGCGTTGGTCAGTGCCACCGACGCGGTCAGCGCAAGAGCTGCCGCCGCGGCGATGGCGAGGGGGATCCTGGTCACGGCGCTTCCTCCGGGTTCGCTCGCATCCCGCTGGCTGTCGCCACGCGCCCGCGTGGCCGTCGGAGATGGCAGGCGAACGCTAACGCCGAGCCAAGATGGAAATAATACGGAAATGTGACGGTTCGTTGACGCCGCCCCGCCCGTCGGGTCGAGGCACGGGACGCGCTACTTCATCTCGACCTCGATGAAGATCACGTCGTCCGTCTCGCTCGGGTTGATGACGTCGTGCTCGACTCCTTCGCCCCGGAAATAGGGCGTGCCGAGCACGATATCGATGGTGCGCTCGCCGTCGGGCTCCTTGAGGTGGAGCTTGCCGGTCGTCACCGGCACCACCACATAGTCGTATTCGTGCCGGTGCCATCCCGTGGCTTCGCCGGGCCTGAAGCGCCACTCGGTGACGCGCACGCGCTCGTTGTCGATCAACTGGGTTGGCGTCGCCGCGCCCATGGGCCCCTCCGCCGCAAGGATTGTCCGCCGCGAAGCGTCGCAGGTTGCCCGCGCCTGTGCAAGCGTGCGCGCCGTCTCCGCAGCGACGTGGTCACTCTCTGTACCACGTACAGTCCGTCGTCGTGACGACCTGATCGTTCGCCAGGTAGCTGGTTTGATAGGCGCAGGTTCCGGTCAGCCCGGCATAGGCGCCGGTGCCGCCCGCAAGCTCCAGCTCGCCCTGCCCGCCACCGCCGGCCTCCACGTCGCCCGCCCGCCTCTCGGCGGTGAGATAGAGCGTATCGCCGGATGGGCTGGTGATCGTGCACGCACTCTGCAGATCGAGGCCGGCGGCAGAGCGCTTGCCGAGAACCACGCATGTCGACAGGCTGTGCCCGCCTGCGACGAACGGCTCGCCGCTGCTGGCAAGGGTAGTCGTGCTGCCTTCCATGCTGCCGCCGAAATAGACCCCGTCGGCGTGCTCTATCGACGTGAAGTCGCGAACGTAGGTCGCGATCACGCTGAAGCTGCCGCTCTCCTGCGCGAACGCAACCGGGGCCGCGCAAAGAATTCCCAGCCCAGCCACCGCCACCGCTGCAATTGCCTTGCTGAATTTCATGCCTCCCTCCCTGTCCTGCGATTGGTTCGCCACGGGATGGTAACCCGGATTTGCGCCATGACCCTGGCAAGAAATACGGATCAGGTCCCGTCCTGCTCGGTCTGGACCAGCGAGGCCGGATCGACCGCGACGCTCTTCACCAGCGCATAGACCTGGCTGCCGGGGGCGAGCCCCAGGGCATCGGCGGAGCGCGCCGTGATTCGGGCGGTCAGCCGGGCGCCGATGTCGACCGCCACGTCGACCGAGGCGCCGCGGCGCGGGCCGATCTCGACGACCCGGCCGCGAAAGACGTTGAGCACGCTCGTCTCGCGCGGCTCGGCGGTCGCGAGCGACACGTCCCGCGCGCGCATGCGAACCCGGAGCTTCCGTCCCACAGCGAGCCTGAGGCGGGGCACGCGGAGGATGCCGCCCGTCACCGCAAGCTCGGTGAGCCCGTAGGCCGCGTCGTGCCGCTTCACGGTCGCGTCCAGCACCGCGCCGGCGGCCTCGATCCCGGCCAGCGGGTCGAGGTCCAGCCGCGCCATGATCTCGGCCGCCGGGCCCGCCGCCGCCACCTTGCCGTCCGCGAGCACCACGATCGTGCCCGCGAGCCGCGCCACCTCGTCGACGGCGTGGCTCACGAAGACGATGGGCACGCCGATCTCGTCACGCAGCCGCTCGATGTAGTCGATGACCTGCGCCTTGCGCGGCACGTCGAGGGCGGCCAGCGGCTCGTCCATGAGCAGGAGCGCTGGCTGGGCCATGAGCGCGCGACCCAGCGCCACGCGCTGGCGCTCGCCGCCCGAGAGGGTGCCGGGCCTGCGCTGGAGCAGCGCCTCCAGGCCGAGCAGCGTCACGATCCTTTCCAGGCTCGCGTAGCGCCCCTCCCGCGGCGCGAAGCGGTGCCCGTAGAGCAGGTTCCCGCGCACGCTGAGATGGGGGAAGAGCCGCCCGTCCTGAAACACGTAGCCGATCCGGCGGCGCTCGGGCTTCAAGTTTATCCCGCCCTCGGAATCGAAGAGCACCCGGTCTTCGAGCGCGATCCGCCCCTCATCGGGCCGCACGAGTCCGGCGATGACATCGGCAAGGGTGGTCTTGCCGGCGCCTGAGGCGCCGAAGAGCGCGACGACCCCGTCGGCCTCGGCGGTGAAGGCGGCATCGAGGGTGAAGGCGCCCCGCGCGAGGTGTGCGCTGACCGTCAGCATCACCCCTCCAGCCTGCGCTTCACGAAGCGCGCGAGCAGCTCGGAACCCACCAGCGCGGCGAAGGCGATGACGATCGCGATCACCATCAGGCGAAGGGCCCCGTCAAGCCCGCCCGGCACCTGGGTGTAGGTGTAGAGCGCGAGCGGCAGGGTCCGTGTCTCGCCGGGAATGTTGGAGACGAAGGTGATGGTCGCGCCGAACTCGCCGAGGCAGCGCGCGAAGGCGAGGATGACGCCGGTCAGCACGCCCGGCAGCATCAGCGGCAGGCTGATGCTCGCGAACACCCAGACCGGCGGCGCCCCCAGCGTGCGCGCGGCGACCTCCAGGCGCCGGTCCATGCCTTCGATCGAAAGCCGGATCGCGCGCACCATGAGGGGGAAGGAGACGACGGCCGAGGCCACCGCCGCACCCTGCCAGGTGAAGGCCAGCGTGATTCCGAACCAGTCGTCCAGCCAGGCGCCGAGCGGCCCCTGTCTGCCGAGCAGCAGCAGCAGCACAAAGCCCACCACCACCGGCGGCAGCACGAGCGGCAGGTGCACCAGGCCGTTGACCACCGACCAGCCGGGGAAGCGATGCCGCGCCAGCAGCCAGGCGACAGCGATGCCAAGCGGCAGGCTGACCAGAACCGCCCAGCCGGCCACCCGCAGGCTGAGCATGATCGCCTCGACCTCGAGCGGCGTCAGCGCCATCGGTTCAGTCCACGACGAATCCGGTACGGGCGAATGCCGCCCGGCCCTCCGGACCGGTCAGAAAGGCGAAGAAGCGCGCCGCAAGCGACGACTCGCGCCCGGCGATGCGCGCGACCGGGTAGACGATCGGCTCGTGCAGCGCTGTCGGGATCGTGGCGACCACGCGGATGTCTGCGACGAGTGACGCGTCGGTCGCATAGACAATGCCGAGCGGCACTTCGCCGCGTGCCACCAGCGCGAGCGCCGCCCGCACGTCGGCCGCAGGCGCGAGGCGCTTTCTCACCTCCGGCCAGAAGCCCAGCGCCTCCAGCGCCTGGCGCGCGTAGATGCCGGCCGGCACGTGGTCCGGATTGCCCATCGCAAGCCGCCCGCCGGCGAGCACCGCGTCGAGATCGAGTGTCGCGGACGGCTCGAACGGCGCGACGCCGTCCTCGCCTGAAACGAACACGAGGCGGTTGCCGGCGAGCGGCTGCCGGGTTTCTGGCTCGATCAGCCCCAGCGCCTCCACGTGATCCATCCATGCCGCGTTGGCTGCGAGGAAGATATGGGCCGGCGCACCGCTCTCGATCTGCCGGGCCAACGCCCCGGTGCCCGCGTAGGAGGCCACGACGCGGTCATCGGGCCCGGCCTCGAACTGCTCGATCACTGCGTCGATCACGTGGGCGGTGCTGGCTGCCGCGAGGACGACCACGCGCTCGGCCGCGGCCGGCCCCGCCCACAGGCAGAGGAGGAACGCCAGCCAGAGCGCCCGAAGCGCCACCCGTCGCCGCCGCCGCTTGCTCACTCCATGCCACACATCGCGGGCCACGACCCCTTAGGTTCGCGCCTCCTCTCCATCCTGCGTGCTTGAGGCGGGTTCCGACTGGAGCGAGCGCTCCCGCACCTCCACGGCGCCTCGACCGTCGCCGACAGGGACCGACCGTTCCGTCGTTCGGGCGGCCGCTCGGCCCGGCGGGCCGCATCGGCGAAGCGACTGTAGCGCCGGGCCCGCCCATCCGCAACGCGCCCCTGGTGCGGGAGCACGGGCAGGCACCGGAAGTTGGTGCGTCCCTATGCCTGAGGAAAGCCGGTGGGGCGCGCGCCGTGGGCGTCCGCGCCGCCTGCGGTACCGGGGTTGCTGTAGTAGATGGTCATCTCTTGGATTAGCCCGTCCCGGCAGCGGAAGAAGTTGCAGTTGCGGAGCCGTTGCTGGCCGGCCTTGCGATAGGCGGAGTCGGGCTTCGGCGTCAGCGTGACGAGAAAGGTCGCGGCGCAGCGTTCGTTCGCTTCGTCCACATAATGCACGAACTCGGTGAAGCCGGGGTCGTAGTTGGCGAGCAGGTGCTCGAAGAAGCGCGGCAACGGGGTCTCGCCGGCTGCGGGCGCGGCCTTGAACACGCGCGGTGCCGCATCGCCGTGATAGATCGTGACGGTCGCGTCGTCGGTGAAGCAGGCGACCACGGCGGGGATGTCGGCACGGGTGACACTGCCGAAGTAGCGTCGCTCCACCAGGTCCACGTAGTCGTCTCTCGTCATCGCGCGGCTCCGGCCCGCCAGCCTCAGAGCAGGATTTCGACGAAACCGAGGGCTATGAACACCGCCATGATCAGGATGGCGCCGACGATGGCGGTCACGCGCACGACGCGGCGCACCGGGTTCTGGGTGTTGGCGAAGGGGATGAGATTGAAGAGGAGCCCGCCGGCCACCACCATCACGCAGCCGGCCGAGAAGAGCGGCCGGTAGACGGGCTGGAAGATGAAGACGAGCGCGAGCAGGCAGAGCGCGATGATCGCGATCACGATCATCTGCGCCGTGCGGCGGGACATGTTGCGCGGTGCCGGCTTCTCCTGAGCCGGCGCCTCCCGGGGCTCCGCCTGCGCGTCGCTCATGAGGCGATCCTCACGCCGTCGTCGTCGAACAGATGGACCTGCCCCGGCGTCGGCGCCACGTGCATGGTCTCGCCGACTTGGGCGGAGTGTCCGCGGCCGGTGACGACGCGGAGGTCGTCGTCGCCGATGCGGAGATGGATCAGCGTCTCGGCGCCCATGGGCTCGATCAGGTCGACTCGGCCGGAAACGGTGGCGGGGCCCGCCTCCGCCGCAGGCGCAAGGCCGCGCGGGCGCACGCCCACGGTGAGCGGAGAGTTCCTTCGCTCGGCCCCGCCCTGCAGCGAGACCTCGGCGTGGAGAGGCAGCGCCACCTCCTGGCCCACCATGTCGACGGTCGCCGTGTCTTCGTCGGCCGCGATCAGGCGCGCCTCGAGCAGGTTCATCTGCGGGGTGCCGATGAAGCCCGCGACGAAGACGTTGGCGGGTTTCGCGAAGATGTCGTGGGGGCTGGCCACCTGCTCGATGATGCCGTCGCGCATGACCGCGATCCTGTCGGCGATGGTGAGCGCCTCGATCTGGTCGTGGGTCACGATCACGGTGGCCTTGTGCAGGCCGTTCAGCAGCTGCTTGATCTGGCCGCGCATCTCCTGGCGAACGGCGATGTCGAGCCGGCTCAAGGGCTCGTCGAACAGGAAGCACTGCGGGTCCCGGATGACCGCGCGACCGACCGCGACACGCTGCTTTTCGCCTTCCGCGAGCCGGCCGGGGACGCGGTTCAACGCATGGGAGAGGTCGAGAAGGGAGGCGATCTCCCGCACGCGCCGGTCGATCTCGTCCTGGGTGATCTTCTCGGCGTGGAGAGGGAAGGCCAGGTTCTCTGCCACCGTCAGGCTCGGGTAGAGCGCGTAGAACTGGAACACCATGGCGATGTCGCGGTCGCGCGGCGCGAGATCGTTGACCCGCGCACCGGCAATGAAGATGTCGCCTGCCGTCACGTCCTCGAGCCCTGCGATCATGCGGAGCGTCGTGGTCTTGCCGCAGCCCGACGGGCCGAGCAGGCACACCACCTCGCCGGCTTCCACGTCGAGGTCGATGTCGTCGACCGCGGCGAGCGCGCCGAAGTGCTTGCTGAGGTTGCGCAGCTCGATGTCGGCCATGGCTGCGCTACCGCCTGATCGTGCCGAAGGTGACGCCGCGCAGAAGCTGGTTCTGCAGCAGGAACGTCACGAACACGACGGGGATGAGGAAGAGCGTCTCGATCGCAGCCAGCAGGCCCCAGCGCACGCCGATGTCGCCGCCGATGGTCTGCGCCATGGCGACCGGCACCGTTCGCGTGTCGCGCCCGGTGAGCAGCAGGGCGAACAGGAACTCGTTCCAGGTCAGGATCAGCCCGAAGACCGCCGTCGCCGCGATACCCGCCTTCACCTGCGGCAGGCAGATGCGGAAGAAGATCTTCATCTCCGAGCTGCCGTCCATGCGGGCCGCGTCCTCCACCTCGCGCGGTATCTCGTCGAAGAAGCTCTTCATCATCCAGATGGTGAAGGGCAGGTTGAAGGCGGCGTAGAGCAGGATGATCCCGATGTAGCTGCCGCTGAGC
Organism: Rhodospirillales bacterium; assembly: GCA_028818855.1. Classification (GTDB taxonomy): domain Bacteria; phylum Pseudomonadota; class Alphaproteobacteria; order UBA828; family UBA828; genus WTGU01. The sequence goes on along the minus strand of JAPPMY010000022.1, from coordinate 4,451 downwards.
CCGCTCAGGCGGAACATGATGAAGATCGGGATGATGACGATGATCGGCGGCAGCATCCGGGTCGTCAGGATGATGAAGAGGTAGGTCTCGTTGCCCCTGAGCGGCCAGCGCGAGAAGCCGTAGGCTGCGACGGTGCCGATGATGAGCGCGACCCCGACCGAAGCGCCGGCGATGAAGATGGAGTTGAAGAAGAAGAGGTCGAAGTGGGTGTCCACCGCAGCGCCGCCCCGCTCGTAGGCGCGGGCGAAGACGCTGACGAAGTTCTCCAGCGTCGGCGTGAAGATGAACTTCGGCGGGGTGGAGAGCGCGTCGGTGTGGCTCTTGAACGCGGTCAGGATGATCCACAGCACCGGGAAGAAGTAGATGAAGCTGATGACCGTGGAGAACGCGGTCCGCCCCCAGCCTGCCTTGCCGATCTCACGCCGCCTGCGGGCCATGACCTATGCGTCCTCCACGTCCCGTCGTCTGACGAAGAAGAGATAGAGGTTGGTCAAAACGATCACCACGAAGAGCAGGATGTAGCCGAGCGCCGCCGACTGGCTCGTCTTGAAGTACTGGAAGGCCACGCGATAGACGTAGACCGCGATGGTCTCCGTGGAGGTGCCGGGCCCGCCTTCGGTGATCAGGAACACGATGTCGAAGAGCTTGAACGCCTCGATGGTGCGGAAGAGGATCGCCAGCAGCAGCAGGCCCCGGATGTAGGGGAAGGTGATCGTCCAGAAGCGCCGCCACCAGGACGCCCGGTCGATCTCCGCGGCCTCGTAGAGGTGCTTGGGCACGCTGACGAGGCCGGCCAGCACCAGCAGCATCACGAAGGGCGACCACATCCAGACGTCGGCGAAGATGATGCCGGCGAGCGCGCCCACCTCCGAGCCCAGCAGGATGAAGGGCTCGCCCGTGATCGCCTTGATCCCCTGGCTGAGCAGGCCGAAGGTCGGCTCGTAGTAGTAGCGGAAGAAGGCGCCGACCGCGACGAAGCTCAGCATCATCGGCGTCAGCACCAGCATCAGCAGTACGCGGCGGCCGGGGAAGGTCTTCTCGAAGAGGAGCGCCAGCAGGAAACCCACCACGAGCTGCAGCAGCACGTCCACCGTCACCACGATGGCCGTCGTCTGAAAGCGCTCCCAGACCACCGGGTCGGTGAGCACCTTCTGGTAGTTCTTGAACCAGACGAATTCCGGTTCCTTGATGCGATTTGCGCGATACCGGTAGAAGCTCAGGCCGAAGGACCAGAGCAGCGGAAAGATATTCATGATGACGAGCACGGCGAGCGCGGGCGAGACCAGGAGCGGCCCGCGGTTGCGCTCGAAGAAGCGCTCCAGCAGCGTCCCGTGCTCGGCGTGGTACGTGGTGACGGCCATGCGTCAGAGGCCGGTCAATCGCTCTCGATTTGGCAATCGGTGAGAAGGAAGAGAGGGGGCGGCACCTAGTGCGACGCCGCCCCCGTTACCGTCTCGATCGCTACTCGATGCGTCCTGATTCGCGCAGGAGCTCATCCTGGAATACGGCGATGTTGTCCAGCGCCTCCTTGGCGGAGATCTGCCCGGTGATCGCCTTGTCGAATTCCTCCTGCTGCTGGACCAGCAGCTCGAAGAACTCGGGGATGTGCCAGACGTCCCTCTGCCAGTCGAGGCTCGGGCCGAAGGCGTGGTTCCACGGCCGGTACTCCATGTACTCGGGCGTGGTGTAGACGCTCTGGAGCCCGCTCTGGCCGCCGCGCGAGGCGAACTCGTGCTGCACGGGGGTCGACAGCCACCACTTGCAGAAGTCCAGCGCCTCCTTGATCACCGTGTCGCTGTTCCAGGTGGTCAGCACGAAGGGCTGCCCGCCGATGTTGGACCAGCGCACAATCTCGTCGCCGACCTTGAGGCCCGGCATCTTCGCAAAGTTGACCTTGTCACTGACCTTCGAGGTATCCGGCGAGATCGCCGATTCTCCGAAGCCGATCCACTGGATGATCCAGGCGACCTTGCCCTCGCGGAACAGCTCGTCGACCTTGAAGATGTCCATGGTGCCGGTCTGGACCACCGGCGGCATGTGCTCGGTGAGCGAGAGATAGTGCTCGAACGCCTCGACGGCGACGTCGGAGTTCACGACGCCGAGCGCCTGGCCCTCGGGCTCCATGGTCTCGTCCCAGATGCTGCCACCGTGCTGCCAGATGAAGCCGTTGATCTGCATGCTGGAGAAGTCGTAGCCCTTACCGGCCTGGTAGGCGATCCCGTAGAAGTCGTCGTTCAGGGTCTCGCCACCCAGCGAATCGCCGGAGCTGCGGCGGAAGAACTCGCCGAAGTCGGCAACCTGGCCCCAGTGGACTTCGTTCTGCTCCTCGGGCGAGCACGGCAGGTCGTAGCCGTACTTCTCCTTGAACGCGGCCATCTCGCCTTCATGGCAGAACAGGTCCTCGCGGTAATAGACCACCAGCACGTCCGGCATCTGCGGGAAGCCGTAGTAGTTCTCCGTGCGATGCGGATAGGTGGAATAGGACGCGACCAGGTTGGGATGAAGATCCTCGAACACCGCCTGCAGACCGGGGTCCGCATCGATGAAGTCGTTGATCTTCATGTAGTAGCCGCCCTCGATGTTGGCACCCAGCCATTGGCTGTCGCTGACCGCCATCTGATACTTCTCCTCGCCCGAGGTGAGCGAGGCCGCGAGCCGCGTGTAGTAATCCGGCCACGGGATGAAGTCGATCACGAGCTTCACGTCGTTGCCGCTCGGCGCGTTGTAGCTCGCGTTGGCCATGTCCTGCATGATGCGGGTCGGTGGCCAGTCGGGCGCCGCCATGTTGATGATGATTTCCTCGGACTTGGCGGGACCGCCCCACATGGCGGAGCCGACCAGCGCAACCGCGCCGGCGAGAAGTGCCGCCTTGCCCTTCGTCATGAGTCTCATGCTCGTCTCCCTTTTCGCTGTCCTCGCGAACCGCGGCTGTACCTGCCGTCGATCATGCCGGCAGGCTGCTCCGGCGGGCGCGCCGCATCCTACGCCACCATCGTGCCAGAGTCGCTCAGGAAAAGTCGTGTATCGGCGCCAGCGAGCGCGATGCGCACCCGGTCGCCGGCGGCATACCGGGCGCCGGTCGCCTCCGCCACCACCATGCGCAGCGCCACGCCCTCGGCCGAGAGGTCGAGGATCGTGATGTCGCCCTGCGGCTCGGTGATCTCGATCGTCGCGTGAACGCCCTCCCCGCTCTCCTCGACCAGGGTGAGATCGTGCGGCCTGATGCCGACGAGAAGCTCGGTTCCTGACTCGAGCGCTTCGAGCCGGTCGTGCCAGGGGGCGCCGTCCAGCTCCATGAACGGCAGCTCGATGGTGGGTCCCCTGTTCCCGCCGGGCTTCAGCGTGCCCCTGACCAGGTTGATGGGCGGGTCGCCGATCAGCGAGGCGACGTGGCGGTCCACCGGTTCGGCATAGAGCTGGTCCGGGGTATCGACCTGGGTGATCTGCCCGTGCTGGATCACAGCGATACGCTCGCCGATGCTGAGCGCCTCAAGCTGGTCAGGCGTGGCATAGATCGTGGTCGTGCCGAGTTCCCTGTGCAGGCGCTTGAACTCGGCCCGCATGTCGTGGCGGAGCTTCGCGTCCAGATTGGTCAGCGGCTCGTCGAAGAGGAAGAGCCGGGGCTGGCGGATGATGGCGCGCCCGATGGCGAGCCGCTGCTGCTCGCCGCCGCTCAGCGATGCCGGCTTGCGCTCGAGCGTGTGGGTGATGCGCAGAAGCTCCGCCGTCTCGCGCACGCGGGTGTCGATCTCGGCGCGCCGCAGCTTCATCTCCTTGAGCGGGTAGGCGAGATTCTGAAAGGTCGTAAGATGGGGATAGAGCGCAAAGCTCTGGAAGACCATCGCCATGTTGCGCCGCTTGACCGGCACTCTCGCGAGATCGTGCCCATCGACCGTGAGCATGCCGCCGTCCGGCTTCTCGAGCCCTGCGATGATCCGGAGCGTCGTCGTCTTTCCGGCCGCGCTCGGCCCGAACAGCACGAAGAACTCGCCGTCCTCGACCTCGAGATCGACGCCGCGCAACGCGTGCACCGAGCCGTAGCTCTTGGTCAGGTCCGTGAGGCGTAGCTGCGCCATCCGACGAGTCCGCTCAATCGAATCAGTTCCGCTCCGCGGGCGGCTCCGCTGCCTTCCGCGCGGCGCCACAATAAGCATTCTGGCAGCGCCTGCCAAACGCGTTGCGCCCGCGTGACGGCCCGCCCAACGGCTCGTCTCTCTCCGGCTCTTGCCTGAAACGCGCTTCACAAACCGCTCACGCTGTGCAACAAACCGGCCCCGTTAGCACCGGGTTCGGCTGAATTCGCCCCGTGGCCCCGCCCGCTGTCCCTTGGATCAGGAAGCAACGGCTTCAGCGATGGCCAAAGAGGACTTGCTCGAGTTTTCCGGCACGGTTCGCGAGAAGCTGCCGGATACGATGTTCCGCGTGGCGCTCGACAACGGCCACGAGATCAT
>JAPPMY010000113.1 GCA_028818855.1 Rhodospirillales bacterium | reverse complement strand
ATCAGCTGGAGCCCTTGATCACCAAGGGATGCGTGACAGCGCACACGCCTCAAGATAGTCCTCGCTCGAAGTCACGATCTCGGTCCGCGGCAACTCCTTCACCAGAGCCTTCAAGCGAGCGAAGGCCGCCACGGGGTCGCCTGAGAGGGCGAAGGGCTCGATGCGTTGGCGGGCGGCCGCGTCGGAACGGCTGCTCACGCAGTTGGGCCAGAACCGACACGGTGGGAGTTCCCTTGTCATGGCCGGCTGGATCCGGGCTCTTTCCGCGCAGGCGCGGACGAATCATGACGAAGAATTAATGAAGCGTCCATCGTGGCGACAGCTTGCCCTGCCATAGAGGGGCTGCGGCCTACCATCGGCCGCCGCGAAACACGGCAACGGCAAGTGAGGAAACGATGAGCACGCTTTCACCGCAACGCAAACGGATGGTCATCGTCGCGGCCCTGGCGGGCCTCGGCATGATCGCAGTGGCCGGCGGCGGCCTGGCCACGTCGCTGAAGACGGCCACGGCGGTCACACCGCCGACGACGGTCGATCACGTGCTGGCGACGCCCAGCCTCGCCGGCGTGGTGGAGGCGGTGAGCCCGGCCGTGGTCTCGATCGAGGTCATGCACAAGGCCCGGCCGGCGTTCACCGCCCAGCCCGGGCAGGGCCCGCGCATTCCGGAGCACTTCAAGCGCTTCTTCGGCGAAGACTTCGCCGAGCGCTTCGGCTTCACGCCCGACTTCGGGCCCGGCTCCATGATGCCGAGCGGAGGCATCGGCTCCGGCTTCATCGTCGACGCCGATGGCCACATCGTGACCAGCAACCACGTGATCGCGGGCGCCGAGACCGTGACCGTGATTCTGGACGACGGCACGCGGCTCGATGCCGAGATCGTCGGCCAGGACACGCGGACCGACCTTGCGCTGCTCAGGGTCGAGAGCGACGAGCCGCTGCCGAGCGTGCCCTTCGCCGCCGAAGACAGCACCCGCGTCGGCGACTGGGTGGTTGCCATCGGCAATCCCTTCGGCGTCGGCAAGACCGCGACCTTCGGCATCGTGTCCGCGCGCGGGCGCGGGACCGGCCCCAATCCCTACCTGGATCACCTGCAGATCGACGCGCCGATCAATCGCGGCAACTCGGGCGGGCCTGCCGTCAACCTGCACGGCGAGGTCATCGGGGTGAACACGTCGATCGTCTCGCCCACGGGCGGCAACGTCGGCATCGGCTTCGCAATCCCGGCCGCGACGGCCAGGCTCGTGGTCGACGATCTCAAGACCCACGGCCGGGTCATGCGGGGATGGCTGGGTGTCCACATTCAGCCGGTCACCGAGGACATCGCGGCGAGCCTCGGCCTGGAGAGCACGGAGGGCGCCATCATCGCCCGCGTGCAGCCGGAGAGCCCGGCCGCCCTGGCAGGGCTCGAGTCCGGCGACGTCATCATCGCCGTGGATCAGGCCCCGGTCGAAGACACGCGGGCGTTGACCCAGATGATCGCCGCCATCGATGCAGGCACGTCCGCCCAGCTCACCGTCTGGCGCGACGGCGAGGCCGTGGAGCTCACGGCGGCGATCGCCAACGCGGCGCCCGTTGTCGAGGCCAGCGCGGAGATGGGCGATGCGGACGAGGCCGGCCGCTTCGACACCTTCGGCCTGCGCCTCGAGAACGCCGATGCGGACGCGGGCGACGGTACGGCGGGAGACGCCGGCTCAGGCTCCGTGGTCGTTGCCGGCGTGACGCCGGGGAGCGCCGCGCATCGCAAGGGACTGCGCCCCGGCGACGTGATCGTCACCGTGGGCAACGAGCCCGTCGGCTCCGTGGCGGACGTGAACGCACGTATCGAGGCCGCACAGAGCGACGGGCGCGAGGCCGTCCTGCTCCTCATGAGCCGTGACGGGCGCGAGCACTTCGTCGCTCTTCCCTTTGCCACGTCGTGAGGGCGGGCGGGGCCGGCGTTCCTGACCGGGACGCCGGCCCATGCCGCCTCCATATCTTCTATTCTTCGAGCGACTTCAGCAGATCGTCGACCAGATCCCGGAGACTCTCGTTCCTGTACCGCGACGGCGACGGCGGGGGCTGGGGCACGGTTCCTCTGGGCCCGGTCGACTCCGCCGGGGGCGCCGCTCCAGCTTCCTCCTCCGCGCCGGTCTCCGGCGGCTGCGCGTCCTCTTCCGCTCGCCCGGCCTCTGTCCGCTCCTCGATCCCTCGGGGGTCCAGAGGCGCCAGCACCGCCCCGGCATCGTCCGGCTCACCCGCCGACTCCTCGCCCGGTGAGGGTGCGGCGCTCTCCGTCTCTTCCTCCTGGCGGGCGTCAGCCGCGTCGGGCGGCCCGCCCTCGCCGGCGCGCTCTTCCGGCCCCTCCGGCTCCTCCACCGGCCCGGCGTCCTCCGCCTCGTCGGGATCGCCCAGCACGTTCCGAAGCAGCTCGTCCATCTCGGTTCCGGGCTCCGCCTTGGCGCCCTTTCGCAGCGTGATCTTGGGCATGTCGGGCGCACCGGCGAGCGAGAGGAGCCCGAGCTTGACCAAGTGGGCCTGCATGTCCTCGATCACGTAGCGGCGCTCGGGCGCATCGATGGGCCCTTCGAAGCGTATGCCGACGGGCGGGGCATCCGCGTGCTCGGTGAGGCGGAACTGCGCCGTGAGATCGAGCTGCCACGCGGGCAGGTCGGCGGTGCCGCTGACGTCGCCGACACCGCCGTCCGCGACGACCTCGAAGCCGTCGATACGCGCCTGGCCGTCCTGAACCCGCACGGTACCGGCGAGGGAGCGGATTGCCGTCTGCCCGCTGGAGAGGCTCTGCTCCGTCCGCTCGACGAAGCTCGCGATGTCGTCGAGCGCATCGACCTGGGAGAGCGCGTGGATCTGGCGGCTGATCCCCGGCACGTCCACGCCATCGATGGTGCCGCCGCCGGAGGCGAGGGCGACGCGGCCGGCGAGGCTCCGGATCATCGCGCGCTCGGTCTCCCCGCGCAGGGTGAAGTACCCGTCGGCCTCGGCATGGCCCGAGACCGCATCGAGGCCCGCGGCCGCGCGCAGGAAGTCTTCCATCTCCGCATCGACGAGGCGGAAGGCCGCCTGCCCCGCCGGCACCGGCCCGCCGGTCAGGCTGCCGTCGGCCTCCAGCGCGCCATCGAAGAGCCGGCCCGTCAGGGAGCGCAGCGTGAGCGTTCCTTTGGCTGCCTGGAGATCGACGCTGGCCTGATCGATGCGGTAGGCGCCGAGAACGAGCGCCTCGGCCTGAAGCGCGAGCGTCCCGGAGAGCCGATCGAGAACGGAGAGGTCGATGGTCTCGCCGGACCAGCGGGAGGGTGCTGTGGCCGTCTCGTCGCCGCCGTTGCCCTCCAGGTCGGTGCTCGTCAGGCGCAGCAGGCCGCCCTCCGCCTCGCCCGACGCTGCGAGGCCGCCGCCCAGCCACGCCAGGTCGAGGACGCCCCCTTGAAGGTCGGCGTCAAAGGCCGGCGGTTCCTGGTCCACGCGCAGGAAGACCCCGCCGGCCAGCGTGCTCTCGCCGACCGCGGCGTCGATCTCGCCGAAATTGACCACCGACCGGTCCCCAGAAACCTTCCCGCCGATCCGCACCGCCCCGAGGGCTGCATCCGTCGGCGCGGCGCCGATCAGGGTCTCGACCAGGGCCTCGCCCTGCGGATGAGCGAGATCGACGTCGATGCTGTAACTGGGAGCGGCGCGCGGATCGGTCACCCTGCCGGCGACCGTGACCGTGGCGCCGGCCATCTCGGCGATCAAATTGAGCGCGACGGAGTCGAGGTTGCCGCCGATCCCGCCGTCGATCGTCAGCGCGCCCAGCCGGGTAACGATGGGTGGCGGCGTGAGCCCTGCGGCGCGCGCCAGCGCGGCTGCGTCCGCCGCCCGGACGCCGAGGACGAGCGCGGCGGCGGGCGTATCGAAGGGCTGGTCCACATTGCCGGCGAGCGATACCTCCGCGGAGCCGGCTTTCAGGTCGAGATCGAGTGACAGCGTCTCCTCGTCGCCTGCCAGCGTGCCACTCAGGGCGGCCTTGCCGAACGCTTCGGTGCGAATGTCGGGATCGATGTCGAGGAGCGAGGCGACGCCTTCGAGCGAATCTGCAGCGCCTTCGACCTCCAGATCGAAGCGCGGCTCCGTCGCGACCGCGTGCGTCACGCCCGTGACCGAGACGCGCGCGCCCGCAGCATCGTCGACCGCCGCCCGGCGCACGCTCAGGTCGCCGTCGGCGAGGGCGGCGTCGAGATCCAGCCCGGCGAAGCGGACGCCACCATAGGTGAGCGCATCGACCGTGAGCGCGATATCGGCGTCGATCTCGTCGAGAACGCTCCAGGGGTCATCGGCGGCGGGGCCTGGCTTCGCCTCGACCGTCTCCTGCGGCGCGTCGTCCGCGTCGCCGGTCTCGGCTGCCGGCGCGGGAGCGGCTTCGCCTGACGGCGCCGGGCCGGCGGCGACGAGATAGGCGTCCACATTGACCGCGTCGATGGCGACATTGGCGTCGATCCGGGGCCTCTCGCCGGTCACGACCGACGCGTCGCCGGCGATCCGCGTCGTATCGACCCTGATGTCGAAGTTCGATGCGGATATGCGGTGCCCGCTGGCGGCGAGATCGGCGCTCGCGCTGAGGCGGCGGAGCCGGTCCGCCGGGACTGCGCCCGCGTCCACGCCGAGCCAGGTGAGGATCGCGCGCAGGTCCTCGGCAGCGATCTCGGCGACGCCCAGCATCCACGGGCCGTCGCCGGCGGCGGCCACCTGGCCGACGAGGTCGACCTTGGCGCCGCCGGGAAGCAAGGCCGAGGCCGGCCGGATCTTGACCACGCCGCCGGCAAGCCCGAGGCGCCCCGTCGCCTGGCGGATGACGCCTTCGCGCCACGTGAGGGCATCGATCGTAAGATCGACGTTGGCTTCGACGTCAGCGGGAATCGCCTGGCGGATGTCGTCCGCGATCGTTTGCAAGGGGGCCAGAGGCGCCCTATCGGCGGGCCGCCCGGCAGCGGTGGAGCCGGCGGCCGCGCCTGCGGGTTCCGGCTCGCCGGCAACCGGCAGGAAGCGATCGAGGTCGATACGGTTGAGGTCGATCCTGGCATCCAGCCGCGGCACGTCGCCGCCTTGCCAGGAGACCGCGCCCGTCGCCTGGCTCTCGCCCAGCCGAACCTGCAGCTCGCTCGCAGCGATGGCGTCCGCACCCAGGCTGAGCGCGCCCCTGGCAGAGAACTCGGCGCCGAACGGCTCCGCCGGCAGCGACCCGAGATCCACGGCGAGCGTATCCAGCAAGGCGCCGAGGTCGGCCGCCTCGGCCCGCACGCTGCCGTCGAACGCGGGCACGCCGTCGAGGCCCGTGAGCGTGCCCTCGAACAACGCGCTGCCCCGCTCGCCGCCCAGCTTCGCTTCAAGCGAGACCGGCAGGGTGCGGTCGTCGCCGACCGTGGCGGTTGCGAACTGGAACTTGATCGCGCGGCCGCGCACGGCGAGCCTGCCGTTTCCCCGGTAGGGTCCGTCCAGCGAGCGGGCCGAGAGCGTCGCGTCGATCCCCTCGATCCGCTCCGGCGGCGCGCCGTCGGCGTGGCGGTAGACGATCGTGCCGTTCGTGATGCGTGCGGCGTCGATCCTGGTCAGTCCCGCCTCGGCTGCCGCCGGCTCGCCTGCTTCCGGCTCTACCGGCCCCTGGCCGGGTGTGCTCTCGGGGAGCCAATTGGGGCGGCCGTCGGCGAGGCGCTGAAGCTCGATCACGGGCTCCACCAGCTCGAGACTGGTCACGGCGATCTCGCCACCGAGGAGCGGGCCGAGCGCAAGCTTGAGATCGAGCGCGCCGATCCGCGCCATGTCGGGAGCGGCCGCCCCCGGCGCGTTGGCGATGCGAAGGTCGGCGGCCTCGATCGTCGGCGTCGGCAGGATGGTGACCGCGAGCGGGCCGTCGATCGTGACGTCGCGACCGGTGATGGTCTCCAGACGCTCCGCGATCTCGGGCTTGTACTGCTCCCAATCGAGAAGCAACGGCACGAGGAAGAGCGCAGCGACGAGGAGAGCCAGTACGATGAGAGAAGCGTAAACGAATTTCACCGTCGGCCATGCCTCGAAGCGGGGAAGACGCGCGCTCTGCCCAAACGGCGGCGCCCCGGTCGACTCCGGTTAACAGCCCGATTCATTTCGTCTAGGCTTGCCTCTCGATCGAACGGGTCGGATCGGATGGGAGGCCCCGCGTTTCTTAGACCACGTTTGCCGGCGTACCGAAAGGCCTTTGGTCATGGGCGATGTCGTCAACCTCAATCAGTTTCGCAAGAAGCGCGAGCGGGCCGAAAAAGCGCAGAAGCGTGCGGCGAACCGCGCGCGGTCGGGGCGCAGCAAGGCGGAGAAGCGGGTGACGCAGGCCGAGGGGACGCGCGGCGACGCCGCGCTGGACGGCAAGCGTCTCGATCACGACGCCGACGAGCCCGAGGGCAGCGGCAAACGGGGCCCGAAGGGCGACTGAACGGCGCATCAGGAAACATCCAGGCAGTGCTCGGCATCAGCAGAGGAAGGGGCATCGTGACGGCGGGGCTGGTTGGCGCGGTGCTCGCGCTGGCGGCACCGGCCGTGCATGCCGCCTGCACCGACACGCCGCAGCCGGGCGTCGACTGGCGGCGCTGCCTCCTCGACAACCGCAACTTCGTCGAAGTCGACCTCGCGGGCGCCACGCTCCGCGACGGGTTCTTCGCCCGCTCGGACCTGACGCGGACTGACTTCTCGGGCGTCGATGCGCGGCGCGCCAAGTTCACCGATGCCACCCTGGTGGAGACGCACTGGTACGGTGCGCGCCTGATCGGCACGGACTTCACCAAGTCCGATCTCTCGGGCGCGATTTTCGAGGGCGCCGACCTCCGCCGCGCCCGCTTCTTCCGCGCCGATCTGCGGGGCGCGGATTTCACCGGTGCACGGCTGGATGGCACGGATTTTCTCAAGGCGGACCTCAGCGGCGCGCGCTGGATCGACGGCAACAAGGTCTGTGCGGAGGGCTCCAACGGCCAATGCAACTGACCGTAGGCGCCCGGAGCGCGCCTTCGGGCGCTGACCTTGCGCACATAGAAACCTGGATATTCGACCTCGACAACACCCTCTATCCGTCGAGCTCGCGCCTCTTCGACCAGGTGAGCCAGCGCATCGGCGACTACATCGCGACCGCCTTCGACGTGGACCGGGCGGAGGCCCACAGGCTGCAGAAGGGCTACTTTCGCGAGTACGGCACCACGCTGCGCGGCCTCATGCTCAAGCACGACATGGACCCCGCGCCCTTTCTCGACTACGTGCACGACATCGATCTCTCGCCGATCGCGCGGAGCGACGCACTGGAGGCAGCGCTGGCGCGACTCCCCGGCCGCAAGCTGGTCTTCACCAACGCCGATGCACCCTATGCCGAGCGCGTGATGGCGCGGCTCGGCATCGGCCACCACTTCAGCGAGATCTACGACATCGAGGCGGCCGACTGGGTGCCCAAGCCTTTTCCCGAAGCCTACGACCGGCTCGCGGAGGTGCACGACGTGGACCCCACGCGCGCCATCTTCTTCGAGGACATCCTGCGCAACCTGGCGCCGGCCGCAGCGCGCGGCATGGCCACCGTCTGGGTGCGCAACGACAGCGCCTGGGCGTCCTCCGGCGCCGACGACATGACACCCGACTACGTGACCGACGATCTTCCCGCCTGGCTCGCCGCGCTCTTCGGGCCGGCGGCGGCGCAAGGGGCCGGCGATCGCAGCGGGGAGCAAGGGAGAAGCCAGTGAGCAGAGGAGACCTGGAGCGCGCGGTGGAGGCCGCCTGGGAGGCGCGCGAGACGCTCTCGCCCGAGAGCGGCGGTGCCGCGGCGGAGGCCGTGGAGGCCGCCCTTGCGCTGCTCGATGCCGGGGAGGCGCGCGTCGCCGAGAAGCAGGACGGCGGCTGGATCGTCAACCAGTGGCTCAAGAAGGCGGTGCTGCTCTCCTTCCGTCTGCAGGACATGGAGACGATTCCGGGCGGGCCCGGGGCCGACACGTGCTGGTACGACAAGGTGCCGTCCAAGTTCGCGGGCTGGGACGAGGCGCGCTTCCGGGAGGCCGGCTTCCGCGCCGTGCCCAGCGCCATCGTGCGGCGCTCGGCCTACGTAGCGCCCGGCGTGGTGCTGATGCCCTCCTTCGTGAACATCGGCGCCTACGTCGACAGCGGCACCATGATCGACACCTGGGCCACGGTCGGGAGCTGCGCGCAGATCGGCAAGAACTGCCATATCTCGGGCGGCGCGGGCATCGGCGGGGTGCTGGAGCCGCTCCAGGCGAACCCGGTGATCATCGAGGACGACTGCTTCGTGGGCGCGCGCAGCGAGGTGGCCGAGGGTGTCATCGTCGAGCAGGGCGCGGTGCTGGCGATGGGCGTCTTTGTCGGCGCCTCCACCCGGGTCATCGACCGCGAGACCGGCGAGGTCCATCGCGGGCGCGTCCCGTCCTATTCGGTCGTGGTGCCAGGCTCGCTGCCGGGCAGGCCGCTGCCTGACGGCGCGCCGGGGCCCAGCCTCTATTGCGCGGTGATCGTCAAGCGGGTGGACGCGGGCACGCGGGCCAAGACCTCGATCAACGAGCTGCTCCGCAATTGAGCGAAGCGGTCACGGGGGACTTGTCGAGCGCAGGTGCGCTCGCGCATCCGCTGGCGCTCGCGCGCGCGCTGATCCGCTGCGAGAGCGTGACACCGGCGGACGGCGGCGCGCTCGACGTGCTGCAGGGGGCGCTGGAGACCCTCGGCTTCACCTGCCATCGGCTGCCCTTCGAGGAGCCGGGAACCGCGCCGGTCGACAACCTCTACGCGCGGCGGGGCGAGGGCCGGCCCAACTTCTGCTTCGCCGGCCATACCGATGTGGTGCCGGTGGGCGACCGGGAACTCTGGACGCGCGAGCCCTTCGCGGCGCGGGTCGAGGAGGGCGTTCTCTACGGGCGGGGCGCGAGCGACATGAAGGGCGCCATCGCCGCCTTCGTCGCCGCCGTGGCGCGGCTCGATACCGCCCGCGCCGGTGCAGGCTCCATCAGCCTGCTGATCACCGGCGACGAGGAGGGGCCGGCGGTCAACGGCACGCGCAAGGTGCTCGACTGGCTCGCAGCGCGGGGCGAGACGCTCGACGTCTGCCTGGTGGGCGAGCCGACCAACCCCGAAGAGCTGGGCGAGATGGTGAAGATCGGCCGGCGCGGCAGCCTCAACGGCACGCTCCGGGTCGAGGGCCGGCAGGGGCACGTCGCCTATCCCATGCTGGCGGAGAACCCGCTGCCGCGCCTCGTCGCGCTGCTGAACGCCCTGCTCGGGCTCCCGTTCTACGAGGGGACCGAGCATTTCCAGCCAAGCCGGCTGGAGCTCACCACGATCGATGTCGGCAACAGGGCGACGAACGTGATTCCCGGCGCGGCTGCAGCGCGCTTCAACGTGCGCTTCAACGACCGCCACACCGGGGCCGGCCTCGAGCGCACCATCCGCGCCTGCCTCGATGCGACGGGCGAGGCTTACGAACTCGCAGTCGAGGTCTCGGGCGAGGCCTTCCTCACCCCGCCGGGGCGGCTCAGCGCGATCATCGCCGAATCCGTCGCCGCCGTGACGGGCCGGACGCCCATCCTCAGCACCACGGGCGGCACGTCGGACGCCCGCTTCATCAAGGACCACTGCCCCGTCGCCGAGTTCGGCCTTCTCAGCCGGACCATGCACCGGGCCGACGAGTGCGTGCCCGTGGAGGCGATAGAGCGGCTCGCGGACATCTACCTCGGCATCCTGGAGCGCTATTTCGCGGAGGCGTGAGTTCGCTGCCTTGACGGGACCGGGGTATGGCCATACATTGGGTTATGGCCATACCCAAGATCAAGTCGACCTACTCGCTCGATGTCGAGACGGTGCGCACGCTGGAATCGCTCGCGCGCAGTTGGAACGTGCCGAAAACCGAGGTGCTGCGCCGCGCCATCCGCGCTGCGGCGGCGGGCGAGAGGAGTCAGCGCGCCCGCGAAAAGCTGGAAGCTCTGAGGCAATTGCAAGACTACGTGCAACGGCACGGCATCGACGTCGAAGCATGGGAGCGGGGGGTTCGGGCCGAGCGGCACGCATCCTCGATCAAACGAATGTCCGCCTGGGATGATCCATCTTGATACGAGCATTCTCATTCGAGCGACCGTGCCCGAATCGCCTGAGGGACGCGCGCTGGAGAGATGGATCGGTGCCGACGAGATCCTGGCAATAAGCACGGTCGCTTGGACTGAATTCCTGTGCGGCCCACTGGAACAGCCAGCGATCGAATTGGCCGTCCGCGCTATTGATCGCTACATCGACTTCACGCCCAAGTATGCTGAGATTGCTGCGCGCCTGTTCAATCAGTCGGGCCGGCGCCGCGGGTCGCAGATGGACTGCATGATCGCGGCGACTGCGATTGCCGAAAATGCGCCCATCGCTACTGGAAACGTGAAGGATTTTCGCCGCTTCGAGAGCGAGGGTCTGACGTTCGCGCTGGCGTAGGCCGTCGCCACCGTCCGCCTACATTCTGACCGCGCCGGTTTCGGTCGCCTTGAGGTCCAGTGCGGCGGCGAGCAAGGCCTGGGTGTAGGCGGTCTCGGGCCGTTCGAAGATCGCCTCGGTCGGCCCGGTCTCCACCACCAGGCCGTCGCGCAGCACGATCACGTCGTGGCAGAGCGCGCGGACGACCTTCAGGTCATGGCTGATGAAGAGATAGGCGAGGCGGTGCCGCGCCTGGAGATCACGCAGCAGGTCGATGATCTGGGCCTGGACCGACATGTCGAGCGCGGACGTGGGCTCGTCGAGCACCACCAGGCGGGGCTTCAGGACGAGCGCGCGGGCAATGGCGATGCGCTGGCGCTGGCCGCCGGAGAACTCGTGCGGGTAGCGGTCCTGCATCGCGGGCTCGAGCCCCACCTCCTCCAGCACCGCGGCGACCGGATCGCTCTCGCCCTCGCCGTTCGCGAGGCGATGCAGCTTCAGCCCTTCCTCGATGATCTGGCGCACGGTCATGCGCGGGCTGAGGGAGCCGAAGGGGTCCTGAAAGACGATCTGCATCCGCCGCCTGAGCGGGCGCATGCGCTTGAAGGTGAGGCCCTGGATCGAGCGATCCTCGAAGGTGATGGGGCCGTCGCTCGATATCAGCCGCAGGAGCGCGAGCGCCAGCGTGGTCTTGCCGGAGCCGCTCTCGCCGACGACGCCGACGGTCTGCCCCTCGCGGATCGAGAGCGTGACGCCGTCCACGGCCTTCACGTGGCCCACGGTGTGGCGGAAGACGCCGGCCTTGATGGGGAAGTGGATCTTGAGATCGTCGCAGGCGACGACCTCCTCCGCTTGCCCGTCCACCGCCAGCGGCTCGCCCTTGGGCTCGGCCGCGATTAGCGCCTGCGTGTAAGCGTGTTCGGGCGCCTCGAAGACGCGCTCCGTGGCGCCGGCCTCGACGATGGCGCCGTCCCGCATGACGCAGACCCGGTCCGCGATGTGGCGGACGATGGAGAGGTCGTGGGTAATCAGCAGCATCGCCATGCCGAGGCGCTGCTGCAGCTCGCCGAGCAGCTTCAGGATCTGCGCCTGCACGGTGACGTCGAGCGCGGTGGTGGGCTCGTCCGCGATCAGAAGGTCCGGCTCGCAGGCGAGCGCCATGGCGATCATGACCCGCTGGCGCTGCCCGCCGGAAAGCTCGTGGGGAAAGGCCTTGAGGCGCTTTGCCGTCTCGCCCAGCGCCACCATCTCCAGTAGCTCCTGCGCCCGGATGAGCGCCTGGCGCTTGGAGAGGCCCCGGTGGAGCGTCAGCACCTCGGCCACCTGACGGCCGATGGTGTGCAGCGGGTTGAGGGAGGTCATCGGCTCCTGGAAGATCATCGAGACCCGGTCGCCGCGGATCTGGCGGAGCCTGCGCGGGGACGCCTGGATCACCTCCGTGCCGTCCACCTCGATGGTGCCGCTGGGGTGCGAGGCGACCGGATAGGGCAGGAGCTGGAGGATGGAGAGCGCGGTCACCGACTTGCCCGAGCCGCTCTCGCCCACCAGCGCCACGGTCTCGCCCCGCTCGATGTCGAAGGAGACGCCGGAGACGGCACGCACCGTCTCGCCCGCGCTCGTGAAATCGACGGCCAGGTCGCGGATGCGAACCAGCGCGCCCACCGGCCTCTCCCCGTCGCGACCGTTCATCGGCCTCTTCCCGCCGCGGCCGTTCATCGGCCTCTTTCCGTCGCGGCCGTTCATCGGCCGACCAGCTTGCGCGGATCGAACGCGTCGCGCACCGCCTCGCCGATGAAGATGAGCAGGCTCAGCATGACCGCGAGCACCACGAAGCTCACGATGCCGAGCCAGGGCGCCTGCAGGTTCGCCTTGCCCTGGCGCAAAAGCTCGCCCAGCGACGGCTCGCCCGGCGGCAGGCCGAAGCCCAGGAAGTCGAGGGAGGTGAGCGACGTGATCGAGCCCACCAGGATGAAGGGGAGGAAGGTGACGGCCGAGACCATCGCGTTGGGCAGCCCGTGGCGGAAGATGATCGCGAGGTTGCCGACGCCGAGCGCGCGCGCCGCGCGGATGTAGTCGAAGTTGCGCACGCGCAGGAACTCGGCGCGTACCACGCCCACCAGCGCCATCCAGCTGAACAGCAGCAGGATCACCAGCAGGACCCAGAAATTGGGCTCGATGATGCTGGCCAGGATGATCAGGATGAAGAGCTGCGGCAGCCCGGACCAGACCTCGATGAAGCGTTGAAAGGCAAGGTCGATCCAACCGCCGAAGAAGCCCTGCACCGCGGCCGCGGCGATGCCGATGACCGAGGCGGCCGCGGTGAGAATCAGGCCGAAGAGCACCGATAGCCGGAAGCCGTAGATCACGCGGGCGAGCACGTCCCGCCCCTGATCGTCGGTGCCGAGCCAGTTGTCGGCGGACGGCGGCGCAGGCGAGGGCACCGTCAGGTCGTAGTTGATGGTCTGGTAGCTGTAGGGGATGAGCGGCCAGACCATCCACCCCTTCTCTTCGATCAGATCGGCCACGAAGGGGTCGCGATATTCGGCTTCGGTCTCGAAGTCGCCGCCGAACTCGGTCTCCGCGTACTGGAAGAAGATCGGGAAGTGGAGGTCGCCGTCGTAGCTCAGAACGATGGGCTTGTCGTTGGCGATGAACTCGGCGAACAGCGTGAACAGCAGGAGCGCCAGAAAGATCCAGAACGAGACGTAGCCCCGCCGGTTGGCGCGGAAGTTGTAGAAGCGGCGCCGCGTGATGGGAGAGAGCGTCACCGCTCACACCTCCCGCGTCTCGAAATCGATGCGGGGGTCGATGATGACGTACATGAGATCGCCGATCAGGTTCACGACAAGGCCAAGCAGCGTGAAGAAAAAGAGCGTGCCGAAGATGATGGGATAGTCCCGCTTGAGCAGGGATTCGAAGCCGAGCAGCCCGAGACCGTCGAGCGAGAAGATGACCTCGATCAGCAGCACGCCCGTGAAGAGAATCCCGATGAAGGCGCCCGGCAGCCCGGCGATGATGATCAGCATCGCGTTACGGAAGACATGGCCGTAGAGCACGCGCCTCTCGGTCAAGCCCTTGGCGCGCGCGGTTGTCACGTAGTGCTGGCTGATCTGATCGAGGAAGGAGTTCTTGGTCAGCATCGTGGTGGTGGCGAAGCCGCTCACCGCCATCGCCAGGATCGGCAGCGCGAGGTGCCAGAAGTAGTCCTCGATCTGGCCGAGCAGCGAGAGCTCGCCGAAGTCGTTGGAGACAAGTCCACGCAGCGGGAACCAATCCACGTAGCTGCCGCCGGCGAAGAGCACGATCAGCAGGATCGCGAAGATGAAGTTGGGGATCGCGTAGCCGACGATGATGACGCCGCTGGTCCAGACGTCGAAGCGCTGGCCGTCGCGCACCGCCTTGGCGATGCCGAGCGGGATCGAGATCAGATAGGCCAGCAGCGTGGTCCAGAGCCCGAGCGAGATCGAGACCGGCAACTTGTCGAGGACCAGATCGACCACGCGGTCGTCGCGGAAGAAGCTGGTGCCGAAGTCGAAGCGCACGTACTGGCCCATCATGTGGAGAAAGCGCTCGAGCGGCGGCTTGTCGAAGCCGTATTCCTTCTCCAGCCGCTCGATCAG
>JAPPMY010000205.1 GCA_028818855.1 Rhodospirillales bacterium | reverse complement strand
CGGTGGTGGTGCCGGTCTGGATGCAGACCGAGGCGCCGTCGAGCTCGGTGGCGCTTTCCACGCCGAGGTCGCGGTGGCCGAGGAAGCCCTGGCCGTCGTAGTAGTTGATGCCGACGAAGGTGAAGCCCAGGTCGACATCGCGCGAATAGGTCCAGGTCGTGTTGCGCGAGAGCACGTCGACCTCACCCGACGCCAGGGCCGGGAAGCGGGTCTTGCCCGTGAGCGTGACGAAGGAGACCTTCTCCGCATCGCCGAGGACGGCGGCTGCGAGCGCCCGGCAGTAGGCGGCCTCGAAGCCCGTCCACCGGCCCGTGTCGTCGGTTTGGGAGAAGCCGGGCAAACCCGGATTGATGCCGCATCTGAGCTGGTCGTCGGCCCGCACGTTCTCGAGCGTTGCCGCCTGGCCCGGAAGCCCCGCCGCAATCGTCAACGCGCCGGCCATCGCGAGGGCGCTCGCGAACTTCGTCAGGCTCATACGTCTCCTCCGGGATCGCGTGGATCGGGCCGAGGGCCCAATCCTATAGACCCAAATTATCTAGAATCCCAATGAGTATTGTTTCTGGATGTCTGCCTCCTTTTCTTATAGCCAACGGGTGCGAACCGTGCCCTCCGCTCAGGCGCGCGGAAGCGGCCTTGCGCGGGTCCGGGCAGCCAGAGACAATCGCTGCGCCCGGCGCAGGGCCCCGAGCCATGCGCGCCCACACGGGGATGGGACCGTCCCATGAGCGACCAATCAGACCTGTCGAAGCCCCTCAAGACCTGGAGCCACCTCGCCGGCAAGCGGCGCAGGCCGAGCGAGTACGAAATCGTCTCGACCAACCTCTTGTGGAGCACCGACGACGAGATGCCGTGGGCGCTCTCGCCCGACATCGACATGAACAAGTGGTATCTCAGGTACCGCAACAACTCGCCGCTGAAGCACGAGGACTGGGACGCCTTTCGCGATCCCGACGAGGTGGTCTATCGCTCCTACAACGTCATGCAGGACGGGCACGAGACCTACGTGGACGGCCTGCTCCGCGATCACGCGAGGAACGCGCATGACGCGGGACTGAGCGGCGGCTGGGTGGCGACGCTGGCCAGGCTCTACACGCCCACGCGCTATCCGCTCCACTGCCTGCAGATGGGCTCGGCCTACCTGGTGCAGATCGTGCCGGCGAGCACCATCGAGAATTGCGCCATGTTCCAGGCGGCCGATCAGCTCCGCTGGGTCTCGCGCGTCGCCTACCGCACGAAGGAGCTGGCCAACGCCCACGCCGATGCGGGCTTCGTCACGGGCGAGCGCAAGGCGTGGGAGGAGGACGCCTGCTGGCAGGGTTTCCGCGCGCTGCTGGAGAAGGTCCTCGTGGCTTACGACTGGGCCGAGCACTTCATCGCGCTCAACGTCGTGGCCAAGCCTGCGTTCGACGAGGCGTGCATCCGCCAGCTCGGCGGCGCGGCTCGGGCCGAGGGCGACACGCTGCTCGCGCAGATGCTGGATGCCCAGTGGGACGACAGCGAGCGCGCACGGCGCTGGACCGCAGCGCTCGTCACGTTCGCGCGCGAGACGGAGGGCAACGGGGCCGTGATGGCGGACTGGGTGGCCAAGTGGGCGCCGCTCGGCGATGCCGCCATCGATGCCTACTGCGCCGCGCTGCCGGCGGGCGCGAACGCCGCCGGGGAGGCGAAGGGCGCGGCCCGCGCCTTCCGCGCTTCGCTCGGCTTCGCGGCTTGAGGCAGGTAAGGCCCGCACGGCATTTTCGGAGGGATAAGATGCGCAACGTGGTGATCGGCGGGACCGGGATGACCCGGTTCGGCAAGTTCCTGGAGACAAACCTGCGCACGCTGGCTGCCGAGGCGGCGACGGCGGCGCTGGCCGACGCGGAGACCGCGGCCGGCGAGGTCGGCATGGTCTTCTTCGGCAACGCGGCGGGCGGGCTGCTCGGCGCGCAGGAGTGCGTGCGCGGCCAGGTCGCGCTGCGCCACGCCGGGCTGCTCGGCAAGCCCATCGTCAACGTCGAGAACGCCTGCGCCTCGTCGTCCACCGCGTTTCATCTGGCCGTGCTCGCGGTGGGCTCCGGCCAGTGCGACGTGGCGCTCGCGGTGGGCGCCGAGAAGATGAGCAACGAGGACAGGACCGTGCCGCTCAAGGCGCTGGAGGCGGCGGCGGACCGCGACGAGTTCGAGGCGCTGAAGCAGCGGATCGCGCCGGGCGGCGCCGGCACGGGCTCGGTCTTCATGGATCTCTACTCGAGCCTCGCGCGCGAGTACGCGGAGCGGACCGGCGCGACGCCCGCCGATTACGCCAGGGTCTCGGTCAAGCAGCGGCGCGCCGGCGCGCTCAACGAGAAGGCGCAGTTCCGGGAGGAGGTCAGCGTCGACGACGTGCTGGAGAGCCGCATGATCGCGGAGCCGCTGACGCTCATGATGTGCTCGCCCATCGGCGACGGCGCCGCCGCGCTGGTGCTGATGAGCGAGGACTGCGCCCGGCGAAAGGCGGTGCATCCGGTGAGCGTGCTGGCCAGCGAGCTGCGCTCCGGCCAGGGCGACGACCCGGAGGCGCCGCCGGTGGCCCAGGTCGCGGCGACGGCGGCCTACGAGGCGGCGGGGCTCGGGCCCGACGACATCAGCGTCGCCGAGATCCACGACGCTGCGGCGCCGGCGGAGCTGATGCTCTCGGAGCAGCTCGGCTTCTGCCGTGCGGGCGATGCCGTCGGGCTGCTCAGGGACGGCGTGACCGCGCTCGATGGGCGCATGCCGATCAACCCGAGCGGCGGGCTCATCAGCAAGGGCCACCCCGTCGGCGCCACCGGCGCGGCGCAGCTCGTCGAATTGGCCGACCAGATACGCGGCCGCTCGGGCGCGCGCCAGCGCGACGGCGCGCGCTTCGGCCTCGCCGAGAACGCCGGCGGCTGGATCGGCGCGGACGCCGCCGCCGCCTGCGTGACCATCCTGGGCTCCGCCCGCCACTAACCGGCCGGGAGGAACCGGGCCGAAGGCCCGGACGGCGCGCTAGTGCGTCGCACGGCCACGTGCGCGGGCGCACGATGCGCGAAGCGCGTAGGCAAGCGAACGTCGCGCGTCCACACGCGCGCGGGCGCGTGATGTGAGCGCCCGCCGTTGAGGGAAACAAAAAGGAGAAGGGCATGAGCGAGAGCGCCGTGCTGATCGAGACCGCGGGGAGCGCAGGGGTCATCACCATCAACCGGCCGGAGCGGCTGAACGCGCTCGACCTGCCGACCTGCCAGGCCCTCGACGCCGCCGTGAGCCGGGTGGAGGCGGACGAGGGCGTGCGGGTGGTCGTCATCACCGGTGCGGGCCGCGCGTTCGTCGCCGGCGGCGATATCGCGGACCTCGATTCGCGCCAGGGCCTCGCCCACTACGAGGAGTTCGCGGAACAGATCCACCGGCTGTTCCGCCGCATCGAGACCCTGGACAAGCCCACCATCGCCGCCGTCAACGGCTACGCGCTGGGCGGCGGGGCCGAGCTGATGCTCAGCACCGACATCCGGCTGCTGTCGGCCAAGGCGAAGATCGGCGTGCCCGAGATCAATCTCGGGCTCTTCCCCGGCGCCGGCGGCACGCAGCGGCTGATCCGCCAGATTCCGCTCTGCCGGGCCAAGGAGCTGATGTTCACCGGCGTGCCCATCGGGGCGGAGGAGGCCGTGGCGCTCGGCCTCGCCAACCGGGTCGTGGAGCCCGAGGCGCTGATGGACGACGCGCTGGCGCTCGCCGAGACCATCGCGAGCAAGTCGCCGCTCGCGCTCCGCTACCTCAAGCGCACGATCGATGCAGGCGCCGACATGCCGCTGCCTGCGGCGCTCGCCCACGAGCAGGCGATGATCTCGCTGGTGCTCGACAGCGAGGACGCGCACGAGGGCTGCCGCGCGTTTCTGGAGAAGCGCGAGGCCCGGTTCACGGGCGTTTGAGCCATGCAGGTGCAGCTCACCGAGGAGCAGACGCTGATGCTCGAGACGGCGCGTCGCGTCGGCGCCGACTATGGCCTCGACTACTGGCGCGACCTCGACGAGCGGGGCGCCTACCCGAGCGAGATGTGGCAGGCGATCTGCGAGGCAGGCTTCGGCGGCATCGCGCTGCCCGAGGAGCACGGCGGCGCCGGGCTGGGCATGCTGGACCAGGCGCTGGTGATCGAGGCGCTCTGCGAATCGGGCGCGGGCTCGACGCTCGCCCAGATCTTCATGGTGAACCCGATCTTCGGCGGCGTCGCCATCGCGCGCTACGGCACGCAAGCCATGCGCCGGGACCTTCTGCCGCCGCTCATCGCGGGCGACATCGAATGCTGCATGGCGCTCACCGAGCCGGATGCGGGCACGAATTCCCTCGAACTCCGCACCTTCGCCGAGTCCCACGGCAACGGCTGGCGGCTCAACGGGCGGAAGATCTGGATCTCGGCGGTGCCGACGGCGGACAAGATGCTGGTGGTGGCCCGCACCAGGAGGGTGGAGGAATCGGAGCGGCGCACCGACGGCATCTCGCTCTTCCTCATCGACGTGGACCGCGAGGGGCTGACCCATTCCACCATCGAGAAGGCGGGCACCCACTGCGTGCCGGCGAGCAACGTCTATTTCGAGAACACGCCGGTGGCCGGCGACGAGCTGGTCGGCACGCTCCACGGCGGCTGGAAGGAGCTGCTCGACGTGCTCAACACCGAGCGCATCGTCACCACCGCCGGCCTCGTCGGCACGGTGCGGCTCGCGCTGAAGCTCGCCATCGACTACGCGAACGAGCGCCGCGTCTTCGGCGAGCGGCCGATCTCGTCCTACCAGGGCCTGCAGTTTCCGCTGGCGCAGGCGAAGGCGGAGATCGAGTGCGCGGCGGTGATGAACCACAAGGCCGCGTCCCTCCACGACGCCGGCCAGCCGTATGGCGCGGAGGCCAACATGGCCAAGCTCATCGCCGCCCAGGCGGCGGCCGAGGGGCTGGAGCGCGCGATGCAGACCATGGGCGGCATGGGCTACGCCAGGGAGATGCACTTGGAGCGGCTCTGGCGGGACGCGCGGCTCTTCCGCTTCGCGCCGATCTCGGAGGAGATGATCCTGAACTACATCGCCGTCCACGACCTCGGCATGGCAAGGGGGTATTGAGGGGCGCCTACCGATACTTCGCGAGGAAGGGGCCGACGGCGGCGTGGTAGCCGTCCGGGTTCTCCCAGAAGGGCATGTGGGCGCAGCCGGGGAAGAACGCGTACTCCGAGTTCGGCAGGTACTGGCAGGAGACGGCGCAAAGCTCCGGCAGGAGGTAGTCGTGCTCGCTGGCGACGACCAGCACCGGCGTCGTCACGCGGTGCAGGTCGCCCACGCGGTCGAACCAGCGGAGCGTGCCTGTGCAGTTGAAGAGGTGCAGCCCGAACATGCGGCGCAGCGGGCCGTAGCCGATGTCGCTGAGGGACTTCTGCACGGGCTCGGGCCAGGTCTCCATCCGGCACATGTGCCGGTAGAGCAGCATCGTTATCGCCGCCTGGTACTCCGGGTGTTCGGTGGTGCCCTCGGATTCGCGGCGCGCCATCATGAGCACTGTCTCGTCGCCGAGATTCTGCTTGCAGCGCACGAAGCCGGCCTGAACCTCGCGGAAGTCGTAGGCGATGCTGCTGGAGACGAAGCACTTCACGTTGTCGGCGTAGGCGAGGCAGTACTCGAGGCCGAGCATGCCGCCCCATGAGTTGCCGACCACGGCGACACGGCCGAGGCCGAGGGTGCTGCGCACGGTCTCCATCTCCTGCACGTAGCGCTCGACGGTCCAGAGCGAATCGTCGTCCGGCCGGTCGGACTCGCCGCAGCCGAGCTGATCCCAGGAGACGACACGGTAGCCCTCCTCGGCGTAGCGGAGATGGGCGTCGCGCACGTAATCGCAGGGCACGCCGGGCCCGCCGTGCACCACCAGGATCACGTCGTCGCCCGTGCCTTCGCTGTAGGCCGTGACGGTGTGGCCGTCCACACTTACCGGAATGCGCTCCATGTCGTCCTCCCGCTCCGCCGCAGGCGGCGCCCTGTGCTACGCTCGGCCGCCACCTTGAGGAGCTGGCCGTGCGCGCAGCGTTCATCGACATCGACGGTACCCGCACACGCTACCTTTATGAAGGGAGCGCGGCGGAAACCTTGCTGCTGGTCCACGGCTTCGGGCTGAGCGCGGACATCTGGGCGCACGTGCTCGACCCGTTGGCGGCGCACTTCACCGTGTATGCGCCGGACATCCTCGGCCACGGCTTCACCGACTTCAAGGAGCCGGGCAGCGAGGCGGCGCCGCTGGTGATGACGCGGCACCTCGAGGGCTTCATGGACGCGGTGGGGATCGAGCGCTGCGCCGTGCTCGGCAGCTCGCTCGGCGGCCTGCTGGCGCCGCTGCTCTACGCCGCGCGGCCCGACAGCATCACCGCGCTCATCATCGACGGGCTGCACACGCCGGTCTCCGACTCAGGCATGCTGCCGCCGGAGACGATCCGGGCGACGATGGCGAACGGCACCACGGCGATGACGGACGTGACCTGGCAGTCCTGCATCGACCGCATGGGCCGAATCTGCCACGAGCCTGAGCGCTCGCCCGCCGACATCGCGCTGATGCAGGTGACGGTCTACGCCCAGCCGGACCGGCTGTCGGCCTACCTCGCCTACGGCCAGAGCATGATCGACCACGTGGACGACGAGGCCGTGCGCATGCGGCCCGAGACCATCGCCGTGCCGACGCTCTTCCTCAGCGGCCGGCAGGACATCCGCGCGCCCATCGAGGTGATCGAGCAGAACTACGGGCGCGTCCCCGGCGCCCGGCTCAGCGTGTTCGAGGAATGCGGCCACCTGCCAGAGGTGGAGCATCCCGAGAAGTTCGTGGAGACGGTGATCGCCTTCCTTCAGGGCTGAGGCGGGTCCGCCGAGGACGGACGCGCTCTATTCCGCTGCCGCCCGAGCAGGCTCCGGGACGTCGAGGTTGAAGAGGCGGGCGCAGTTGAGCCCCACCACGTTGGCCCTGGTCTCCTCGTCCACGTTGGCGAGCACGCGCTCCAGAATCCGGTGGGTGTTGGGGAAGGTGTTGCGCACGTGGGGGAAGTCCGACCCCCACATGACCTGAGTCGGGCCCGCGACGTCGAAGGCGCGGTCGGCATACCTGTCGTCGACGAAGCCGTGCCAGACCTGGGTCTGCAGGTACTCCTCGACCGGCTTCCCGATCGGCGCGATCCCGAGCGACTGGCCGAGCGATCCCTGGATCTGCTGGATCCGGAACAGGAACCAGGGCACCCACGAGACCTCGTATTCCCCGAGAATGACCTTGAGCCCGGGGAAGCGGTCGAAAATGCCGCCGAAGATGAACTCGTTGGCGAGGATCGGGCCCACGTCGGAGAAGACCTCGATCATCATCCTCGCGATCTGATCGCGCTCGTGATCGTGCACGATGGTGAAGGGATCGCGCACCTGCCCGGTGATGATGTGGAGCGTGATCGGCATGTCGAGATCGACCGAGGCCGCCCACAGCGGATCGTAGTAGCGATCGCGGTAAGGCGGCATGTGGGGCTTCACGTCGGTGTAGATGCAGACGGTGCGAATGCCCTTGCCTGCCAGGCGCTGCATCTCGGCGACCGCCCAGTCGACGTCGTCGGTGGGCAGCATGGCCGCCGCCAGCAGGCGCTTGGGGTCATGGCTGCAGTATTCGGCGATCCAGTCGTTGTAGACCGTGCAGACATCCTGGAGCAGCGGCGGGTGGGCGATCCGCATGCTGAACAGCAGGAAGCTCGAATTGATGACCTCGGCGGAGACGCCGTCCATATCCATCAGCTCGAGCCTGAGACCGGGGTCGGCGCTGCAGCGGTTCACCTTGTCGAGCAGCTCGGGCTCCAGCGGCACGGCATCCCCGGTCGAATCAGCGGCTTCCTCGGGCTCGACGTTGTCGAGATCGATGTACTCGTGGCCCAGGTAGAAGTAGTTGCCGGGCACGCCCTCGCACTCGCTGACCAGGCGCGGCACCTTGTCGCCCCACTTCGCGCCGAGCGCCTTCTCCCAGAGATCGAAGGGCTCGAAGATGTGGGAATCCGACGAGACGACGTAGTTCAGCGTCATTGCCAGCCTCCTTCGCGCGCCCGGCCCGGTCGGATCACTCCGCTGCCGCCCGTGCCGGTGCGGGCATGTCGAGGTTGAAGAGGCGGGCGCAGTTGAGCCCCACCACGTTCGCCTTCGTCTCTTCGTCGACGTTGGCGAGCACGCGGTTGAGCACCTCGTGGCTGTGGGGAAACGTGTTTCGCGGGTGCGGGAAGTCGGAGCCCCACATGACCTGCGTGGAACCCGCCACGTCGAAGGCGCGGTCGGCGAACTTGTCGTCAACGAAGGTGTGCCAGACCTGGGTGTGCAGGTACTCCTGCACCGGTTTCCTGGCCGGCGTCACCTTGAGCGACTGCGCCACCGCCCCCTGAAGCTGCTGGGTGCGGAAGAGGAACCAGGGCAGCCAGCAGATCTCGTACTCGCCGAGGATGAGCTTCAGCTTCGGATGCCGGTCGAAAATGCCGCCGAAGATGAACTCGTTGGCGAGGATGGGGCCTGCGTCGGAGAACAGCTCGAGCCAGAGCCGCGCCACGTCGCCGCGTTCGTGATCGTGGATGATGGTGAAGGGGTCGCGCACGCGGCCCGCGACGATGTGGATCGTGATCGGCATGTCGAGGTCCGCCGCCGCCGCCCAGAGCCGGTCGTAGTAGGGGTCGCGGTAGGGCGGCATGTGCGGCTTCACGTCGGTGTAGATGAAGACCGTGCGCACGTTCTTCTTGGCCAGCCGCTCCAACTCGGCGACGGCCCAGTCCACATCGTCCGGCGGCAGCATGCCCGACGCGAGCAGGCGCTTCGGGTCGTGGCTGCAGTACTCGACGATCCAGTCGTTGTAGACTTGGCAGACGTCCTGCACGAGCTGCGGGTGCTCGATGCGCATGCAGAGCAGCGCGAAGGTCGAGTTGACGATCTCGGCATGCACGCCATCCATCTCCATCAGCTCGAGACGGAGCGCCGGGTCCTGGTTGGAGCGGTTCACCCGGTCGGCAAGATCGGGGTCCATGGCTGAGGCTTCCTCGGTGGAGTCCGCCGCGTCCTCCGGCTCGACCACGCCGAGGTCGAGATAGTCGTAGCCGAAAAAGTAGTAGCTGCCCGGCAGGCCCTGGTACGTGTCGACGACGCGCGGGACCTTGTCGCCCCACTTCTTGCCGAGCGCCTTCTCCCACAGATCCAAAGGCTCGATGATGTGGGAATCGGCGGAGATCACGTAGTCCAGGCTCATCGTCGTCCCTCTCTCGTGCGCCGGCGGCTCAGGCGTGGAAGGGCCTCCGCTCGGGTGGTACGGCCGCGACCTCTGCGAAGTCGCAGGCGCGGGTTGCGTAGAACTCGACCAGGAAGCCGTCCGGGTCGCTCAGGTAGAAGCTCCGCTTGGTGCCGCTGCCGACGCTGGCGGCGGTGGCAATGCCCTTCGCGGCGAGCGCGGCTTCGGCCTGCGCGACCGCGGCCTCGTCCGCCATCTCGCAGGAGAAGTGGTGGCAGCCGCTCTGCAGCGCGCCCGCGCGCGCGAAGAGCGCGCAGTGATAGTCCGGCGTGGGCGCCCCGCCCCGCAGGTAGGCGCAAGAGCCGTCCGGCGCCATGTAGGCGACGTCGAGGCCGGCGAACTCGGTGTAGAAGCCGAGCGAGCGGGCGACATCGTCCACCACCATCACCGCGCGCGTGGTGCGGAGCGGATGGACCGGCGCGCCGTCCACGCGCTGGTAGTCCGGCGCGCGCTGCCACCTGGGCTCGGGGCTCGGGGTCTCGGCGGCCGGGTCCCAGCGGGCCGAGATGTTGGGGATCGGGCCGCCTTTGAAGACCGCGCGCCAGTCGTGCATCACGTCGGCATAGAACTCGTGGAAGACGCCGTCCGGATCGGCCACGTAGAAGGAATGCGAGAAGGTGTGGTCGATGGTGAGGTAGTTCGTGCAGCCGGTGGCGACGGCACGCTCGATCGCGGCGACCAGCGCGGCCTCGTTGTCGACCTCCCAGCCGAGGTGGTTGAGCCCCGGCGTCTCGAAGCCCTCCTCGATGATGACCTCGCCGTCGCGGCCCTTGAAGGGGCGGCCGATCTCCACCATGCCGACGTCGTGGTGGCTGTTGCCGTTGGAGACGAAGCCCGCGCCGGTGCCGACCTCGATGCCGACCTCCTCGAAGCCGCAGGTCTTCTCGAAGAACGCGACCGAGCGATCGAGGTCACGCACGCTGACGTTCGCATGCCCCAGCCGGCGCACACCGAAATTCACCGCCATCGCGTGGCCCCCCTGTCGTCATCGCCCAGGCGAAAACGGTATAGGGTGCCGGGGGTATCGTCAATTTGGGTTGGCGATTCAGACTGGCACGGCGGGACTGTATCCGCGAGTTCGCCTCGGAGGCAGGAGCGGAAAATGAGAAAACGTAAGCTCAATTTCCATTGGGAATGATCATAATGTGGATGGGTCGAGCAATCAGATCCAAGCTTTACTCGTCTAATAGAACGTCCAGAGGGAAGGCCAGAGTAAAATCAGGTGCGCTCAAAGAAGGTCAGTGAGTCTCTTTGCCGATTTCAACTTCTCGAAGCTTGTGTAGCGCGGTCCCTGCATTGCTCCTGACGGGGCGTCTCCATACGGAATAGGTTGAATGGACTGAGCTTTTTCTGAGAAAACCAATCGATATTTCCCGCTTTCGCCATAGGGCTCAATCCGATCCACACGCGCATAGTGGGTGATGGCCGAAATTGGATGGCTCTGATAGCCGGCAATAAACTTGATTTTGTCGAGCATTCCGCCAGATATACGAATCGAATACCAGCAGTCCTCTCCAAGAAACACTTTCTCAAAGCCATCCTTCTTGGCAGGAACGACTACCGTATCCAGTTTGTGAGAAGATACTTTACTTGGGGCTTCTCCGCTCGTTGTTCCGGGCGTAACAACCGCTCTTGCGAATTCGAAAGAGCGGAGGCCCACCAGTGGAAGTACTTGGAGAATCTCCTTTAGAAAACTTTGGGTATCGGCTTTCTCTGCCTCCGTCAGGGGCGGCTCCGACGGCGCGTTGCTGTTATCTAAACGGCAACGTTTAGTACTATTGGCGCGGTTTACAAGGGCGTACTCAAGCCAAGTCGCATGAGCGCGATTCAGGCCTCCACTCGTAGAGACAAACACCACCCCCCAATCCCAGAAGTCTTTGTGTTTATAATGAGAATCGATGCGGTTACCAATTTCGTCTGCTTGTCCAATATATAGGGTGCGCAAATCGTCGTTCTCTCCTAGGTCTCCGACGAGGATGTAAACACCCGTGCGACTGAACTCAGACCGCTTCTTTATCTCAGGCCACTTTAGCCTCGGAAACACCACGCCTATACCCGTCCAATTCATTCGATCAATAAGACGAACGCCTTCCGGATCGCCGTCCGGTACAAAGATTCGAATGGTAAAAGGGTCCGGCATTGGTAAGCGCCTCTGGCTTGCATCTTGCTGTTAGTACACAGTGTCAGAGTGAACTGGTTTTACCAGCTTGGAGCGATCGTGCTGGTATTGCAAGGCATTGCGATGCGTTTCCGCGGCACAACAATACGACTTATTCCGAGTCAACTGAAAAACGCAGGACGATAGGGCGCGTACCTACTCCGCGCCCGCGCCGGCGCCTTCTCCGCGCAACGCGGCGGTCGCGGCCTCGTCGAGGGCGCCGTCTGCGGAGACGGCCACGGCGTAGTCGCGGCGTGCGGCCTCGGGCGAGACCAGGTCGTTCCGCACGTCGGCGGCCACGTCCGCAGGCCGGCGGCGGCGGGGGTCGCCGTAGCCGGCGCCGCCGGGCAGCACGAGCGTGAGGCGCTGGTCCGGCGGGATGGTCTGCTGGCCCTTGCCGCGCAGCGTCGTGCCGTCGTCGAGGGCGACGGCGCCGGGCGCGCCGTCGAGCCCGCCGCCCCGGCCACGCGCGGGGTTACGCACGCGCTCGAACTGCGCGAGCACGCTGAAGGGCGCGCCGTCGGCGCCGCCGATCTCCATCGCCTGTCCGAGCCCACCGCGCAGCAGGCCCGCGCCGCCGGTATCCTTCGCCAGCTCCTTCCGCCAGATGACGATGGGCGCCACCGTCTCCGTGGCTTCAGCCGGGATGGTGCGCACGCCGCTCGGGAAGGCGGTGGCGGAGAGCCCGTCCTTCGTCGGCCGCGCGCCCGCGCCGCCCGAGTTGAAAAGGGCGACCTCGAACTCCGGCGGCTCGAAGGTGGCGTTGCGCCGGGCCTCGCTGTCGATCGCCGTCGCGCCGCCTCTGAGCTGCACGATCCAGAGCGAGGCCGCGCCCTCCGCCGGCACCCGCTCGGGGATCGCCTGATGCAGGCAGCCGAACACCAGGTCCGGCAGCATGTGGCCGATGACGTGGCGGGCGGCGACCGGCCAGGGGCGGGGTACGTTGAGGATGGAGCCCTCAGGCGCTGACACGGTGAGCGGCGCGAGCGAGCCCGCGTTGTTGGGGATGTCCTTCGCGACGATGCACTTGAGCCCGAAGCTCGTGTACGCGGTGGTGTAGTTGAGCACCACGTTGATGCCGTGGTTGCTCGCGGGCGAGGTGCCGGCGAAGTCGACGTGGATGCCCTCGCCCGAGATGGTCATGGCGGCGGCGAGCGTGATGGGCTCGTCGTAGCCGTCCATGGTGAGCGTGTTGCGGTAGGTGCCCTTGGGCAGATCGGCGATGGCAGCGAGCGTGGCGGCGCGCGAGCGCTCGACAATCTCCTCGCCGAGCCCGTCGAGGTCGCTGAGGCCGAACTCGTCCATCATGGCGAGCAGGCGGTCGGCGCCGGCGCGGTTGCAGGCGATCAGCGAGTGCACGTCGCCTTCGAGCTGGAGCGGCTCGCGCACGTTCCAGCGCACCATCTCGATGAGGTCTTCGTTGATCCGGCCTTCGCGCACGAGCGGCATGATCGGGATGTAGAGGCCCTCCTCGAACACCGAGCGCGCGTCCGGCCCGAAGCCGCGCCCGCCGATGTCGACCACGTGGGCGGTGCAGGCGAAGGAGCCGATGATCCGGCCCTCGCGGAACACCGGCGTGACGACCGTGAGATCGTGCAGGTGGCCGCAGGTGAGCCACGGGTCGTTGGTGATGTAGACATCGCCCTCGCGCATGACCTCGCCCGGGTAGCGCTCCAGGAAGTGCTGCACTGCGATGGCCATCGAGTTGACGTGGCCGGGCGTGCCGGTGACCGCCTGGGCCAGCATCCGGCCCCTGGTGTCGAAGACGCCGGCGGAGAGGTCGCCGGCCTCGCGCACGGTGGTGCTGAAAGCGGTGCGTAGCAGGGTCTGCGCCTGCTCCTCCACCACGGAGATCAGGCGGTTCCACATGATCTGCGTCTGGATCTGAGCGAGCCCGGAGTCGGTCGTGCCGTTCATCAGATCTCCCCTTGAGCCGGCCGGCGTTCCATCACGATCGTGCCGAGCGCATCGACCGAGGCGGAAAACGCCGCGCTCACCACGGCGGTGGTGTCAGTCTCGACGATAAGCGCGGGCCCGTCCACACGCGCGCCGGGGGTGAAGTCGGCGCGGCGGTAGAGCGCGGCCTCGACCACGCGGCCGCTGCCGGGATCGAGCACTGGCCTGACGCCCTGCGACGGCGGCGGGGCGGCTTCCGGCGCGGGCTCGATGGGGGCGACGGCTCCCGGCACGGCGCTCACGCCGACGGACCAGCTCACGATCTCGAGGTCGAGCTTCGGGATGATGCGGCCGTAGAGCGCTTCGTAGGCGGCCTCGAAGGCGCCCCGGATGATGGCGGTATCCTCCCTGGCCCAGGTGCGGTTGGGGAGCGGAACCACGACCTCGTGCCCCTGGCCGAGATAGCGCATGTAGGCGGCACGGCTCTCCTGCGTCGCAGCACCCGGCGCGCCTCGCGCGACGATGGCGGCGGCCTCCGCCCGCATCTCCTCCAGCACGCGGTTGGTCAGCTCCGGGTTGAAGGCGCTCACCACCTGGTAGGCGCTGCGCACCACCTCGTAGGCCACCGGCGCGCGGAGGAAGCCGATGGCCGATCCGACCGCTGCCGACGTCGGGATCATGATGCGGTCCATGTCGAGCTTCTCGGCGAGGCGGGCCGCGTGCAGCGGGGCCGCGCCGCCGAAGGCGATCATGGTGCGCTCGCCGAGGGTGGCCCCGATCTCGATGGCGTGGACGCGGGCCGCGCTCGCCATGTTCTCGCCCACCATCTCGCTCACCCCAAGCGCCGCCATCTGCGGCTCGAGGTCGAGCGGCGCGCCGACGCTGGTGGTGAGCGCACCCGTCGCCGCCTGCTCGTCGAGCGCGATGCGCCCGCCCGAGAACTCGGCCGGGTCGATGCGCCCCATGGCGAGGTCGGCGTCGGTGACCGTGGGCTCTGCGCCGCCCTGGCCGTAGCAGGCCGGCCCCGGCTGGGCGCCCGCGCTCTCCGGCCCCACAGCGATGCGGCCGAGCCGGTCGACGCGGGCGATAGAGCCTCCGCCCGCGCCGATCTCCACCATCTCGATCACGGGGATGCGGAGCGGCAGCCCGCTGCCCTTGAGGAAGCGGTGGGCGCGCGCGACCTCGAAGGCCCGTGTCGTCTGCGGCTGGGCATCGTCGATCAGGCAGATCTTGGCGGTGGTGCCGCCCATGTCGAAGGAGAGCACGCGGGCCAGCCCGCACTGGCGGGCGACGTGGCTCGCGAAGACGGCGCCGCCCACCGGCCCGGATTCGACGAGGCGGATGGGGAAGCGGATCGCCGTGGCCACATCGGCGACGCCGCCGCCGGACAGCATGACGAAGAGCGGGCAGCGGAAGCCCGCCTCGCGCAGCCCCGCCTCCAGGTTGCGCAGGTAGCGGGCCATGACCGGCTGCACGTAGGCGTTGGCGCAGGCGGTGGAGAAGCGCTCGTACTCGCGCATCTC
>JAPPMY010000094.1 GCA_028818855.1 Rhodospirillales bacterium | reverse complement strand
ATGGGCCTCCACCGTGCATGCGTTCCAGGGACGCACCGTCGACAACGTCATCGCCGCCATGGAGGCCAACCACGCGAAGCTGACCACGCAGAAGTCGTTCTACGTCGAGATCTCCCGCGCGCGCGACCGCGCCGAGCTCGTCACCGACGACCGGAACGCGCTCCGGGAGACCCTCGAAGCCGTCACCGGCGAGCGCATCGCCGCGCTCGAAGCGGTCGAGGCGGAGCGGGACAAGGGCCGGGAGGCGGAGTTGGATTCGGACCGGAGCGTCCGAAGAGAGGATGGCGGAACGCAGGCGCGGCAGAGGGAACGGGCATCGGGTGACGGGACGGAAAAGGCCCGCGCGCCCAAAATCGCCGATCGCGAGTTTGGGTTGTAGCGGCGTACATCCGTGTCCGGCACGCGGCGCAGGTCAACCGGGCTGCGCTCGGAGGAGGTTTGGCAACGCATGGGTGTAGACCGTCCAGACCGGCCGATTGCCGTCCGATCGGGAGTTGACGATCTCCGGATGAAGAATTACGTTTGCTCCATCCGCCCCTTGGCAGTACGCCTTGCTTCCGTCCTGGCTTCAGGATTGGCGATCATGAGCAAGGCTGACCCCTCGGGGCTTTTTTCTGTGAGCGGGTCCAGATGAACAATGCGGCGATTCTCATCGATGGTGGATATCTCCTAAAGCGACTACCCGCGGTCCGGCCAGATGTCGATGCGTCCGATCCCGACGCGGTTGCCACCTCCGTCTACCAGCTGGTTCGTCATCATCTGGACCAGCTGAACGATGTGTACTGCATCCCGAATCCCTCTCAGCTCCTGTACCGCACCTTCTACTACGATGCTCGACCGTATGCCGGGAAAGCACACACACCGGTTGGCAACCGTCCCATCGATTATGCGCGTACGTCCCAGGCACTGTTCCGGGAGCGGCTCTTCAAGAGGCTGCACGGCCAGCCAAACCTTGCCGTGCGGCTGGGTGAGGTCAGGAAGGACCCGAGCCGATCCTGGATATTGCGGGAGGGGCCGCAGAAGGCGGTCCTGAAGGGCCGTATCGCGATCGGCGATTTGAGCGATGCCGATTTCACGCCCGCCTTGCGCCAGAAGGGCGTCGATATGCGAATCGGTCTCGACATCGCATCGATCACGCTGAAACGACAGGCGGACGTCATCATACTCGTGTCCGGAGATGCGGACTTCGTTCCGGCGGCCAAGCTTGCTCGACGAGAGGGCGTGAAGTTCATACTCGATCCTCTCTGGCAAGATATTCCTGCCGATCTCTTCGAGCACATCGATGGGCTGAGAAGCGGCTTCTACAGGCCGAGGCACGACAACGCGCGTCGGGTTCGAGCCCCCGCTCGCTCCGATCCATGAAACCGGATGCGAACCGTCGCCAGGGATTCGCGGCCTCGCGAGGCTCCCCGCCCCGCTGCCTTCCTCCGGCGCTTATTTTCCGCGCCGGGGGTTTTCTTTACCGCTGCCGGGAATTCCGATGCCGTTTACCCTCCCGCCCTCCCTCGCGCTCACCGCCTGTCTCCTGATCGCCGCCCCGGTTGTTGCGGCGGCGATCCGCGACGGCAGGTTCGACGAGGCGCCGACCGTGCTGCGCCCGCTGGTCCGGCGCGGCGCGGCGGAAGACAGCGTTCGCTGCCTCCTCGGCCTCGTGGCGGTCGGCGCGCCGGAGTCGCCAGATATCGAGGAGGCGAGGCGCGACGCCATGGTCGACGAGGCGATCGCCGCCTTTCACGGCATGCCGGTGCGCCGCGCCGACCTCGTCCGCGTCCGCCTCGAGCTCGGCCGCGCCTTCTTCCTCAAGGGCGAGGACACGCTCGCCAGGCGGCACTTCGAGCAGGTCCTCGCCGGCAAGCCGCCCGCCGCCGTGGCGCTCAACGTCAACGATTTCCTCAACCGGATCCGCGCCCGAAGCGCTGGAGCGTGCGCGTCGGCGGCGATCGGAACCGCCGGGCGTACCGGAGATCTGGCGCGTGGCTGAAATCCCCGTCCCCGGAGGCGGCGGTCGGTGGCGCGGTGAGGCCCGGGCTCAGCGCTCCGGTTCGGCGGCCATGACCTCGTCGAGGCTGGCCGCGACCAGGATCGCCATCCCCCAGGCTTCCAGCTCGGGAAGGGCGGCTGCGCGGATGCGGGCACGGACCGCCTCCGGAACATGCCCGAAACGAAGCTCGATCTGGCGCAGAAGCAACTCGGCGCGACCCTCGGCGCGACCCTCGGCCAAGCCTTGCTCGATTCCCTCTGCCTTACCATGTTCGAGCCAAGCTTCCGCCACCGTGCCCATCAGCGCCTCCCACCGGTCCGGTTTCGTGCGACGCAGCGACGCCTCGAGCATCGGCGGCGTCAGGTTCATTCGCTCGACAATATAGCGCATAAGATGGCGTTCGAATTCGCTCCCGGCAACCGTCCCGCCCGTGATGAAGTCCAGAAGTTCGGACGAAATTTCGTCGAAATCAACCACGCGGAGCGCCAGTAGACCCGCCCGGACTTCCGGGACGTGGGACAGGCGGACCGGTTCGATCTTGCCCAGGTCGTGCAGAACGTAGGCAAAGTCGCGCAGGAACGGCTTCAGCTCCTCGGGCGCGTCGATCATGTCCATCACCGAACGGGCCGCGGTCCATCGGCCGGTTCCATGAAAAAAGACGAGCGGGATTATCGGCGGGAGCCTGTCCCTCGCCGTGCCGCCCTCGATCTCGCGCTGCCAGATGGCGACCAAGTACTTAAGCACCTGGAGCGGCGTGGTGCTGTCCAGGTAACTCTTGTGCTCGAGCAGCACGTAGATGCGCGCCTCGTGGCCGGTCCTGAGCCTGACCCTGAACAGCGCGTCGCACTGCGTCTTCGCGCCCTCGGCGTCGACGAAGCTCTACGGCGACACGCACGATGAGGTCGGGGGCGTGTTCGAACGGGACGGCATTGCCGGTGCCTTCGGGGCAAGGCGGGACCGCTAGCCGGTGCCGCCACCCCCGCTCCTCGAATTCGACACCCCCGCGCAGGTGACGGCGTTAGCGGCGGCCGGGAACCGCGCTCGATTGCTGAAGCCGGGCAGGAAAGAGCGGCGACCGGAGAGGAAGACCGCCTCGTGAGACGCGACCCGCGGACTCCCGCGCATCTCCGCGACCTTCCCGGCCCGCCGGGGTGGCCGCTGATCGGCAACCTGAACCGCATTCGTCTCGACCCGCTGCATGCGACGCTGGAGGGCTGGGCCGGGCGCTACGGCCCGCTGGACCGCATCCGCGTCGGGCCGCGTCGCGTCGCGGTGCTGTCCGATCGGGCTTCGATCGAGCGCATCCTGGTCGAGCGCCCGCACGGGTTCCGCCGCGCCCGCTCGCTGGAGGCGGCGGCCGAGGGGATGGGGCTCAAGGGGGTGTTCGCCGCCGAGGGCGAGGACTGGCGGCGCCAGCGCCGGATCGTCGCCGCCGCGCTCAGGCGCGCCCGGATCGAGGACTTCTTTCCCCGGCTCGGGGCCACGGTGGAGCGTCTTCGGCGGCGCTGGGAAGGGGCGGCGGATACGGGCGAGCCGGTCGATCTGTGCCGCGACCTGATGCGCTTCACCGTCGACGCGACGGTGCAATTCGCGTTCGGGCTCGATCCCAACACGCTGGAGACCGGGGGTCCGGCGATCCAGCGCCATCTCGACACGGTGTTCCCGGTGCTGCACTGGAGGGTGAACGCGCCGTGGCGCTACTGGCGCCTGGTCCGTCTCCCGTCCGACCGCGCGCTCGCCGCACTGAGGAAGGAAGTCGCCGCCATGGTGGCCGTGGCGCGGGCGCGCCTCGACGCCAAGCCCGGCCGGCGGGATGTGCCGAGGGACTTTCTGGAGGCGATCGTGGCGGCGGCCGACGTCGGCGAATTCACCGATGCCGAAATCTTCGCCAACGCCGGGACCCTGCTGCTCGCCGGAGAGGACACCACGGCCAACACGATCGCCTGGACGGTTCACCTGCTGGCGGACCACCCGGCATGGCTCGAACGATGCCGGCGGGAGGCGGACGAGGTCATCGCGCCGTCCGCCGGGATCGAGGCGGCGGAACTGGCCACCCGTCTCCCGGTGCTCGACGCGGTGTGCAACGAGGCGATGCGGCTCAAGCCCGTCGCGCCGCTCCATGTCGTCGAGCCGCTGGCCGACAGCGAGATCGCGGGCTGCCTGATCCCGGGCGGGACGCCGACCATGATCCGGTGCGCCGCAGGGCGACGGACGACGCGGATTTCCGGGACGGCGGGCGCTTCGATCCCGAGCGCTGGCTGCTCCCTCGGGAGATCCGCCCGGTCCCACACGACGACCGCGCCTTCGTCCCCTTCTGGGCGGCTCCGCGGCTCCGCCTCGGGCGTCATCTGGCGCTGCTCGAGATCAGGACGGTGCTGGCGATGCTCTACCGCAACTTCGAGGTCGAGCCGGTGCCCGGCCCGCCGGTCGAGGAGAGGCTCGCCTTCACCATGGTGCCGGCGAACCTGTCGGTTCGGCTCAAGCGCAGGACGTCAAGGCGATCGACGAGACGGCTCCGGGCATTCGCCGCGGCGCGCCGTGAGCCCGTCTCATCTCTCGAACGGCGCCGTCCGATGCGGTAACGATGACCTTGCGAAGA
Organism: Rhodospirillales bacterium; assembly: GCA_028818855.1. Classification (GTDB taxonomy): domain Bacteria; phylum Pseudomonadota; class Alphaproteobacteria; order UBA828; family UBA828; genus WTGU01. Next base: position 10,298 of record JAPPMY010000094.1, on the reverse strand, counting down.
TGATCGGGCCGCCGGACGCTGCGATCGACTATTTTCCTGCCCGACCCGGTATCCTTGGGAGCTTCGCGCCTGCCCGGACGAAGCTCCGCAACGCGGCAAGGAACGTCTCGGCCCCGACCGGAAGGTGGAGGATCGATGAACTGGAAGGCGATGCGGCCAAGTCGTCCGATAGCGGTGGCGGCACTCCTCGTGGCGCTGGCGACGGACGCGTATTCCGCCTCGGCGCAGACCCTGGAGGAGATCCGCGCCGCGCACGAGCTTGGCGATTACAAGACGGCCCACCGGGGGTTTCGGGCGCTCGCCGAGAGGGGCAACGTCGATGCCCAGTTTCGACTGGGGCTCATGTACGGCTCCGGCGAGGGGGGTCCGGAGAACGATGCGGAGGCCGTGAAATGGCTGCATCGCGCGGCCGGGCGGGGCCATCCCCGCGCTCAACTGGCTCTCGGCATGAGGCATTGGAAGGGCGACGGCGTTCGTCAGGACTACATACAGGCAAAGGCGTTGCTGGGCCGCGCGGCCGCGCAGGGAGACGGCGATGCCGAGAAGTTCCTCGGCTACATGTATTTTCATGGGAAAGGCGTGCCGCGGGATTACGCCAGGGCGGTCAACTGGTTCGGCCGGGCGGCAGCGAGGGGCGACGCCAATGCCCAGTTCGAAATCGGTATCATGTATTACAATGGAGAGGGGCTTCCGCGGAACTTTCGGCGGGCGGCCAAGTGGCTTGGCCTGTCTGCCCGGCGCGGCCATGCACCGGCGCAGGGGCTGTTCGGGTTCATGTACGAGTACGGCCAAGGCATCGCCCGGAATCCGGTGAAGGCGCACAAGTGGTACAACCTCGCGTCGTCCCGGCTCTCCCCCTCCAGGGGCAAGCTTCGCGAATTGGCGAAGAGAGACCGGGACCGTGTCGCAAGCCGTCTGTCCCCTGCGCAGCTTGACGAAGCGCAGCGTCTGGCGCGCGAGTGGCGGCCGCTGTTCTATATCGGCATGTCCGTGCTGACAGCGCCCCTGGCCAATGGAGGCGACGTACAGCTGGCCGAATTGCAATGGGCGCTCCTGAAGCTGGGATACGATATCGGAACCCCCGACGGGATATTCGGTCCGAGGACGCGCAACGCGATCCGCTCGTTCCAGATATCCGCCGGAATGATCGTTAACGGGCGCCTGTCCGAGCAACTGGAGAACTCGGTCATATCGGCATATCTGGCTGCCGACTAGGACGCCTGCGGCGCGTCACAGGCGTAACGGTCAAGGCGACGGCGCTCGGTGCCATGAACGGCGAACCGCCTCCCGCGGACCCGCGGTTCCCGGCCCCGGGCTCCGTCCAGCTCCAGGGGTTGAATGCGGCAAGGCCTCGGGAAACGCCCCCTGTCGACGATCATCTAAAACCGCGCATATTCGATCATTTGCGCGGTTGAGCACGTCACCGCCGTAGCCACAGGGTAGGTATGGACGATCGACGGCGCGACAGCCTACGCCGACGTCTCGGGACCCGCGTCCATGCCGATCGCGCGGCGGTAGAGATCGAGCAGCGTCTCCTGCTCGTCGCGGTCGGCCTCCTCCATCTGCCTCAGGCGAATGAAGATCTCCTCGATCGAGCCGATGTCATCGTGCGGGATATCCAGCCAGGCGTCGTCGAGCGACGCGGCGACCCGGGCGGTGGGGTCTCCTCACACGACATTGCGCCGGTCCCGGCGGCGCGTCGTTGTCGCGCCGATGAGCAAATCCCGTGCAACTATGACTTCTCCGTGAGCGGCGACCGGCGCCATGACACCGTGCCCGACGGGCTGGCGGGCCGCCGAGGTTTTTGCCGTCGTCCGATGGAGCCGCGAAGCGTCGGAGCCGGAATATCGCGATACCGTCAGGTGCGAAAGGTGGGAAGCGGTCGTGCCCGAGCTCGTCTTCGAGCCGGACATTGCAGAAAACCGTCTGGACGGGCTGGCGGAACGATTGTGCGGGCCATCCCTTCGTCGATACGCTCCGGAGCGAGCGAACCGCGGACGGATCGGTTCGGCGACGCGGATATCTCGTGACCGGTTTCGTCGAGATTGCTGACGCCGCTTCCTTCGTCCTGGCCGATGCGCGGGTCCCCGCCTGCCTGGTCGACGACCCGCCGCGGGACGCGGTGCCGCACGCGGAGGGCCTGCTGCGGCTGGATATCCGGGTCTCGGACGGGCGCATCTCCGATTTCGCCGTCCAACGGGACGGTGGCGAGGCGCCGGGCCGGGTCGATCTCGGCGGCGGCACGGTCTGGCCCGGCTTCGCCGACCTCCACACCCATCTCGACAAGGCTTTCACCTCGCCGCGGTGGGCCAACCTGGACGGAACCCTCGAGGGCGCGCTTTCTGCGACGGCGGCCGACCGCCCCCTCTGGACCCCGGACGACCTCCGCGCCCGGATGGAGTTCGCGCTGCGCTGCGCCTGGGCGCACGGCACCGTCGCGCTCAGGACCCATCTGGATTCGCGCGCTCCGCAGCACCTGGTCTCCTGGCCGGTCTTTCGCGAGCTCCGCGAGGAGTGGCGGGGACGGATCGCCGTCCAGGCGGTGTCTCTGGTGCCGCTGGAGGCGTTCGCCGACGCGGACTACGCGACCGGGATCGCCGATCTGGTGCGCGACTGCGGCGGCACGCTGGGCGCGGTGACCGGGATCGATGCCGGAAACGAGGCGCTGCTGGACCGAGTGTTCCGTCTGGCTGGCCAACGCGGTCTCGATCTGGACTTCCATGTCGACGAGACGGACGATCCCGGGGCGCGGTCGTTCGATCGCATCGCGCGCGCGGTCGTCGCGCACCGGTTCGGCGGCCGGGTGGTTGCCGGTCACTGCTGCAGCCTCGCGGCACGCCCGGCGGGCGAAGCCGACCGCGCGCTCGATCTCGCCGCCGCCGCCGGCCTCCATGTCGTCGGCCTGCCGATGTGCAACCTGTACCTTCAGGACCGGCGGGCAGGCCGAACCCCGCGCTGGCGCGGCGTGACGCTGCTGCACGAGATGAGGGCGCGCGGCATCCCGGTGTCGCTCGCCAGCGACAATGTGCGCGACCCGTTCCACGCCTACGGGGATTTCGACATGCTGGAGGTGTTCGCCGAGGCGGTGAAGATCGCCCATCTCGACCGTCCGGTCGGCGGCTGGCCGGTGGCGGTGGCCCGGACGCCCGCCGATGCCATGAGTCTCGGAGACGCCGGACGGCTGCGCGCGGGCGGTCCGGCGGACATCGTGCTGTTCCGGGCACGGTCTTGGGGCGAACTGCTGAGCCGCCCCCAGCACGACCGGACGGTGCTGCGCGCCGGACGGCCGATCGAGGCCGTGCCGCCCGACTACCGCGAACTCGACCGGCTGTTCGAGTAAGCCCGATCCCGGAACGCAACCGGCCGGAGCCGGCGGTCGACGGATCGAGCGCATCGGGACGGCGTGCTATCCTGGGGACGGCCCGCACAGCACGGCTGCCGCCGTGGAAGAGGAGAACGGAATTGAGGCTGACGGCGACAATCCTCGCGGCGCTGGCGCTGGGCGCCTGCGCGTCCGGCACCGATCCGGAGATGGCGGAAGACGACGGGGGCATCGTCTTCGAGCGGAACTCGGAGTTCCAGGGTCCCCGGCTCCGGGTGTTCCTCAACCTGAAGGACGGCCGCCCGGTGTCGGTCGACACCGACGAGGACGCGGTCGCGACGGAAGCCCAACCCAGCCCGATCCCCGGTCACCGGGCGCGCAACTGGTCCTTCGTCAAGGAGGAGCCGGAGGGCACGTCGCTGGTCCATGCCGTGGTGAGCTGGGACGGCGACGACCCGGCGGACTATCTGATGGCCGGGTGGTGGGCTTATTTCGCCGGGGAGAGCCCGCCGGAGCTGACGTTCGCGAACCTTGAGGAATACGCGATCCTCGACGGGCCGGAGCTCGACCCGGCGATGCCTCCGGGACCGCCCGCCTCCGGAACCGCCTCCTATGCCGGCCCGGCGGGCGGGGTTTATTTCCACGTGCCGGGCGCGACGGCGGAGCGGGGTCACTTCGCGCTCGACGGCTGGGAGGCGACGGCGAGCCTCGAGGCGGACTTCGGGGCGGGGACGGTGAGCGGGTGCATCGGCTGCATCGGCGATTTCGTGACGCGGCCCGCCGTGGTGCGCGCCTCGCGCGGGGATGTCGCGGCCGACATCTCCGATTACGAGCTCCACTTCGCCCCGCGGCCCTACGGGGCGGACGGCACGTTCGACGGGGGCGCGGCCGAGGTCCGGCATCCCACGCGGCAAATCGTCCGGTCCCAGGGCAGCTGGGGCGGCAGCTTCTCCGGCAAGGCGGACGCGGACGGCAATCCACGGCTGATCGCCGGGTTCGGCGGCGCCGGCTACGAGGAAGAGGACGGCACCTTCGGGAGCTTCTTCGGCTCGTTCGTCGGCATGACCGAGACCTTCCGGCAACCCGGCTCGTCCCGGTGAGCGCCGAGCGCCTGCCCGCGCGACCGGGACGACGCGCATGAGCGAGCGGGTCGCGCGCATCCGCATCGAGTTGCGGGAGCTCGGCGTCGGCATCCGGCGGCGCGTGGACGTGCCCCTCGCCGCCACCCTGGAAGCGCTGCACGACGTTATCCAGATCGCCATGGGCTGGACCGATTCCCATCTACACGAGTTCCGGGTTGGCGGGCGCATCTACGGCATCCCCGACCCGGAGTTCGACTTCGGGGACCGGAGGGTCTACCGGGAATCCTCGGTCCGGCTGGAGGACCTGGTCGGGCGCGGCGTCGAGCGCTTCCTCTACGTCTACGATTTCGGGGACTGCTGGGAGCACGACGTGATCGTCGAGGAGGTCCGGAAGGGCGAGGCGGAGTATCCGGCCCTGGTGGACGGTGCCGGGCGATGCCCTCCGGAGGATGTGGGCGGGGCGCCGGGCTTCATGAACTTCCTCGAAGCCATCCTGTCTCCCGGCCACGAGGAGCATCCGGCGATGCTGGAATGGTACGGCGGCCCGTTCGATCCGGCGGACTTCGACGAGCGCCGGGTACGGAGCCGGCTGGCGGTGCTGGCGGCGCGCCGCCGCGGCGGGCTCGCGCGGCACCGACGCCGGCGGATAGCGGGCGGATGACGGCGGGCGGATCGGTCGCGGTTTCGAACGGGACCGGACGAAGAAGCGCAACAGCCTTCTTCGCCGACGGTGTGGACGATCGTCGAGACTGTGGAGATGCGCCGGTCTTCCGCCCGAATACCCGTGTGGCGTCTACGTTGCGCCACATCGCCAGCACGGTACGGAGGCTGCGGCAACGGGGTGCCGGCCCGCGCGGAACCCGCCGGCCGGAGACCGTGACGAAGGGATGGCGCACGAAAGGGCTGGCTTGTCGGACGGCGAATTCTTCCGGCCACGTGGCGCGACGGGGCTGCGCGCGCCGATTCCGGAACGCTACAATGCGCGCACTCTCCCGGAAGATCGTCGAGACGAGCCGATGGGAAAGCGCGCCATGACGATCGCCATCGAGACGAAAGAGGAGGGGGCGGTCTTCCGGTACGCTTGGCGAGAATTCCGGGATAAGATCGGGCGGTTCGTGCATGGAAACCGAAATTTCCCATGGACAATTCACAGGAAATCGGGCGGCTGGAGCGCAGAACCAAGAATCATGTGAGGGTGCGGATCTTCGGCTTGGCCGCGCTCTCGGCAATGATACTGTTCTTCATCTACGACCTCGCCGTGGACGCGCTTCTCGAGGGCGAGTTCGCAACGTTTCACTTTGCGATCGAATCTATCGTGTTCGTGGGAGCGTCGATAGTTCTCGTGCTTAACGTGCGGGATCTTCGGCGGCTCCGCGAGCGCCTGGTGTGGGAAGAGCGGCGGAACCGCGGGCTCTCCGGCGCGCTTGCGGAGGTTATCGGCGAGCAGATGGACGAGTGGGGGTTCACCCGCAGCGAGAAGAATGTTGCCTGGCTGATCGCCAAGGGGTACCGGTTTACCGAAATCGCCGAACTGCGCGGGGTCAAGGAAAGCACGCCCCGGCTTCAGGCGACTTCCGTCTACGCGAAGGCAGGGGTCAGCGGGCGGGCGGAGTTCGTCGCCGAGATCCTTCAGCCACTGCTCATGACCATTCCCGAAAGCTCGCCGACAAACGACAAGAACCGGTTCGTCGGTACCGAACCGTCCTGACCCGCCGGGTCACCGCACCCGCAGCCTCCGTGCGCGACTATCTTCGCCTTTGCCGGGACGGGTTGAAGCTCACGACGATGCGATCGGCGGACCTCCTGCCAGGGTCGGCCGACGAACGCCCCTCCGGCCGCGACAGCCGGCTCCTAGCGTGCCCCGGATAGCGCACCGGCGCCTCGTCCTCACGCATCGCGGCCGGCGTCTCCCCGGTCGGAATGCCGCCGTCGAGGATCCGGATCCGGTCCGAGCGGCCATGCTGGCTCTCGATCTTCTCATTGAACGCCGCCGGCGCGGTGTCGGCGGCGGTGTTGCGCGCTGTCGGTGATCATTCAAAAGCGCGGATAATCGATCATTTTGCCGAGCGTGGGCGGAACGTGGGTGCCGCGTGATTGCCGGTTGGGGGTTTTCCTCGGCGGAGCTGTGGTCAAGTAGCCCGCCGCAGCGACCGGCGACGGGTCTGGCGGCGGCAGGCTACTTGCCCGCAGCGGGCGTGCGGCACGACGGCGGCGGTCTCTCGACCCTGACAGCGGGGTCGGCGGGAGTAGACTCGGGCCGGTGAGAAGGGAACGACGCGGGTGCGTCGTCGATGAAGGCGATCAGGTAGGTCTCGCGGCCGTGCCGGCCCTGGGCCCGTGCATGACGTCGCCGATCCACGACTCGCCGGCCTCGCGGCAGGCGAAGCGGCGCCGGCCGGCATCGTCCGGCGGCTTCCTGTCGATCGGCCCCTCGCGGGCGAGAAGCCGGTGCAGGGTGGACGGGGCAAGCGGGCTCTCGATGCCTCGGCCGCGCGCCATCCTGACGATCGCTTGCACCGAACGGGCCCGGACCGGTTCCAAGGCGAGAACAATAGCGGGGTCGGCGGTATGGCGCGATCCCGCCGGCCGCGATGGCACCCCGACGCGGGCCGAGCCGCGACCGTTCATCCGGCAGCGAACAGCGCCGCGATGTCCTCACCGGTGAGCGCGAGCGGCCCCTGCCCGATACCCGGCCCGCGAAGCGCGTCGACATCTCGAACTCCACCGCGCGCACCCTGCCGCCCTCGAAGTGATCCTCGCCCCGCGAGAAGGCCGGCTCGCCGATCGCGTGCTTCACATCGTCCCTATCGAACGGCAACGCGCGCTCCGAATGCCTCGATACCGGCCCATCCGCTGGCCGGTGCGGACCGGCGAAGGCGGCGGGCCGTGCGAAACCGCGCGGCGCGGCGGGAGATCAACGCCTCCACCGGCGCCGATCCCGGCCGCCTATGCGCCCGCGCATGGACGGTTGTCGTTCCGAAGCCCGATGAATCGGGCGGGATCGCCGGCGCGGTGAAGTGGGACCCGTCCCGCCCACGGCCCCGTGTTCGCCCCGGCGATCGATTGCCGGCGTGCGCGAAGCCGCCGGACAAGCGCGCGCCTTCGCCGCCAACGACGGTCTACGCCGCGTTCAGCGCGGGGAGCTGGCCGCCAGCACCTCGTCGAGGCTCGCCGCGACCAGCACCGCCTCGGCCCAGGCTTCGAGCTCCGCGGCCGATGCGCCGCGAACCCGGTCGCGCACCGCGTCGGGCAGAACCCCGAAACGCAGTTCAAGAAGACGCAGGACGATACCGGCCTGGCCTTCGGCCCGGCCCTCTTGCCGCCCCTCTTCCCGGCCTTCGGCGCGGCCGTCGGCCAACCCCTTCTCGATGCCCCGGGCCAGGCCCTGCTCGATTCCCTCCGCTTTACCCTGTTCGATCCAGGCTTCCGCCACCGTGCCCATCAATGCCTCCCATCGATCCGGCTTCGTCCGACGCAGCGACGCCTCCAGCATCGGCGGCGTCAGGTTCATCCGCTCGACGATATACCTCAGAATATGCGCTTCGAACTCGCTTCCGGCAACCGCCCCGCCGGTCATCAGGTCGAGGAGATCGGACGGTATCTCGTCGAAATGAACCACGCGAAGCGCCAGCAGGCCGGCCCTGACCTCCGGCGTCCGCGACAGCCGGAGCGGCACGATCTCGCCCAGATCGTGCAGAACGTAGGCGAAGTTGCGCAGGAATGGCTTTACCTCCTCGGGCGCGTCGATCATCTCCATTACCGAGCGCGGCACGGTCCATCGACCGGGGCCGTGGTATAGAACCAGCGGGATAATTGCCGGTAGCCTGTCCCTTCCCGTGCCGCCCTCGATCTCGCGCAGCCAGATGGCGACCATGTATTTCAGCATCTGGAGCGGCGCGGTGCCGTCCAGGTAACTTTTGTGCTCGAGCAGCACGTAGATGCGCGCCTCGTGGCCGGTCCTGAGCCTGACCCTGAACAGCGCGTCGCACTGCGTCTTCGCGCCCTCGGCGTCGACGAAGCTCCCCTCCACCGCCTCCGGCGGGGTGTCGGGATCGAGCAGATCGACGACTTCCCGCGGCAGGTAGTCCGCGAGAAGCGCGCCGGCGCGGGCCGGGTTGGAGACCAGCGCGCGGAACAAGGCGTCGTGCGGCGTGGCCGGAACGCTCACCGGGCGGGTCCCCGGGCGTGTCTACGGCGCCGCCGACGCGCATCCTGCTCGCGTTCGCATACAAGAACGGCGCTCGACATGACGGCAGCCTACGCCGAACCGGTCTTCGCGGTCGACCGGCAGGGGCGCTTCGACGAATTCGGCGCCGGAATTTGCGAAGCCAGAGCATCGCGGCGAAGACATTCCTTGGCGGTTGGCCCGGCGATCGCCGTCAGCGTTCCGCCGTCGCCGTCGAAAAGATCGACCTCCCGGTCGCGGTCCGGTCTTCGCCTCACCCGGCGGGTTCGCTCGCCGGTTCCGGCCATTCCGGGGCGACTTGGGAGATCGCGCGGCCGATGCTCGCGATCTCGTCCTCGCGCCCGGCCTTCTCCATGTCGAGCGCGATGGCCTGGGCGGAGAACATCGCCGAGCGCAGCAGATGTATCTCGGCTTCGGTGCGCGGCCATTCGCGCTGGTCCAGCGCCTCCATGGCGAGCTGGACCAGCAGCTGGTTGGACGTCAGCAGCGTGCCCGCGGCGGCGTTCTCTATCCTTTCCCACTGTTCGGGCAGGATGCGGATGCGCCTGCCGATCGTCCTGTCGGTGGTTTCGGTCATGAAAGTCTCCGATTTCTTCGCGTTTCCTGTCTCGAACGGGCGTTCCGCTCGCCGAATCCTGACCCTACTCTCCATGGGTTCGCCAGAAATCTTTAGGGTTGAGCGGGGTCGTGGGAGCGATCCTGCTCAACCCTAAAGGTTGGCGGCATGGAAGCCGCCGATCCGCGCCGTCACGAACCGCGACCACGGTAGCGATGCCCATACCGCCCGCCGTTGGCCCGATACCGTTCCGGCTCGGCCGCCGGTCCCGCAACTCCTTGACGCCCAACGCTAAATCGACCCCTTTGTCGACTGGCACCGATTTGGGGCAACTTTTCCCGGCACGCGGGAGCTACGCCGGGCTGCGAACGACGGTGCTCCAGCGCAGCCCGTCGCAGGTCATCGCAGCTCTGGCATGGCCTGCACTATCAGTGCGTCGGGTGTAATTCCACCGCGGCTCCGCCGTAGAGCGGAGCCGGCTGTCGAAGCGACCGCGATGTGTATGAAAAGCCGTTGTATATCAACGGTCAAGCCGGAGCGGCGTTTGAGCGGAGGGAGCAGGATATGTGCTACAGGGCCGATCCGGCCGGGCGGGAGCCGGATAGCGCGGTCGCGACAGGATTCGCGGCCGAGCGTAGCGGAGCGTCGCCGGGCGCGGGGGTGGTCGCGATTCATGACAGCGTGTTTATTGCGTGTTTTGGTGTCGAAAGCGTCCGCCCGATCGGGCGGACGCGGAAAATCACGCGCATCGGCGCGAGCGATCGTTGACCCGTCAACGATCGCTCGCCGCTGTCGACGATTCATCGCGGCGCCGACGGCGGCGACGCGCGCGCGGCGTGAAGCGCCGGCGAGGCTCGACGCGGCGGCGGCTCTCGGCGCGTGAGAGATTGCTGCCGGGTGAACGATCATGGAGCAGGCCGACGGTGGCGCCGTCGGCCGCGAGGTCTTGTCGATGCGGTCGGCGATCGGGGAGGCAAGCCGCGCGCGGCACGCGCGCGGCGACGGCTGTCGTCATCTTCGTCACGGCGAGCGCGATGCGCGAGCCCGAGCGCGGCGCGAAGCGCGCGCGAGGATCGGCGCCGGGGCCGCCCCCCGCCCCGGGCGGGATCAGCGGCCCCCCCCCCCCCCCCCCGCGCCCCCCCCGCCCCCCCC
>JAPPMY010000186.1 GCA_028818855.1 Rhodospirillales bacterium | reverse complement strand
GCGGCGGGCCGCTGTCGCGGCCTGTCGCGCGTCCGTCAAGAACGGACGCGCTCTACGACGTCTCGCTCCTGAGCGCGTCGGAGAGGGGCACGGCCCCGCTGCCGCGGCGCGCGGGCTGCTGCTGCGACTCGTGCGGTTTCCAGCCGGTGAGGTAGAGCACCTGGAACGTCGCCGGGATGCGCCCGTCCCGGCGGCCGAAGGTCTCCCGGTAGCGGGCTTCCAGCGCGCGGAGCGTGCCCCGCCGGGCGAAGTGCCGGGCGCGCCCCCAGGTCGCGTTGGCTTCGCCCATGGCGCGCAGGTCGCGCATGAGCGCATAGGCGCTCTCGTAGGTCACCGTGATCAGGTCGCTGTCGACCACCGGCAGCGCGAAGCCCGTGCGCTGCAGCAGGGCGCCCAGGGTCTGCACGTCGGGGAAAGGCGAGACGTGGGGGCGCACGCCGCCCTCGTGGCCCGCTTCCGCTTGCAGGAACGCCTCGCGCAGCTCGAAGAGGGTATCGCCGCCCAGCATCGCCGCAATCAACAGCCCGTCGGGCCGGAGCGCCTGCCTGACCTGCACCAGCGCGCCCGGCAGGTCGTTCACCCAGTGCAGGCTGAGCGCGCTCACCACGAGATCGAGCGAGGCCGCACGGAGCGGCAGCCACTCCTCGTCGGCGACGAGACGCGACGGCCCCTCGGCGCGCGAGACCATGCCCTGCGAAAGGTCGGCCTCGACGAGAAGTTCGGGCGAGACCCGCTCGCGCAGCATTGGCCCGAGCTGGCCGCCGTGGCAGCCGAGGTCGAGCACACGGGCGAACCGCCGCTTCACGTCGTCGAGCCGGCCCACCAGCCGCTCGCCCACCTCGCGGACCAGGAAGTCGCCATGCGTCGCGAAGCCGGGGGCGGCGCGGTCACGGTGCATGCGCACGGCCTTGCGGTCGAAGACCGCGGCGCCATCGGGCGTGGGCGGGCGCTGGGCCATGGCGGCGGTTATGGCATGATGGCGCGGAGGCGGGAAGCACGGGCGGACGGCGCACGCAATGCAGAGCATGGCAAGTGGAGCACGGCTGGCGGCGTTGGCGCGCGCTGCTGCGCTCGGCGCCGTCGACGTGGTGCTGCCGCCCACCTGCCTCGCGTGCTATGCGCCCGTTGGCGCGCCCGGCGCGCTCTGCCCCGACTGCTGGAACCGCGTCTCCTTCATCGGCCGGCCCTGCTGCGCCCGCTGCGGCCTGCCCTTCGCCATCGAGGCCGCCCCGGATGCGCTCTGCGGCGATTGCGCCCGCGCGCCGCCGGCCTACGAGCGGGCGCGCGCGGCGTTTCTCTACGAAGGTGCCGGGCGCGAGCTGATCCTCGCCTTCAAGATGGCCGACCGCTCCTGGGTCGCGCCCATGCTCGCGGCGTGGCTGCAGCGCGCGGCGGCGCCGCTCCTGCCGGATGCCGATCTGGTGGTGCCGGTGCCGCTCCATCGCTGGCGGCTCCTCGCCCGGCGCTTCAATCAGGCGGCGGTGCTCGCAGGCCTCATGGCGCGCGAGACGGATGCCGTGGATGTGCCGGACCTGCTGGTGCGGACCCGGCGGACGCCGCCGCAGACCCGGCTCCCCCGCTCCGCGCGAAGGCGCAACGTGCGGGGGGCGTTCGCGGTGCGGCGCTCGCGCGCGCATCTCGTGGCCGGGCGGAGCGTCCTGCTGGTGGACGACGTGCTGACCACCGGGGCCACCGTCTCGGCGTGCGCGCGTGCGCTGCACCAAGCGGGCGCCGCGCGGGTCGATGTCGCAACGCTTGCGCGCGTCGTGCCGGGCCGTACATGATGCCGGTCTGCGCCAAGCCTTGGGGGAAGCCATGACCGAGACCCTTCGGGCCGCCTGCGTTCAACCGTCGAGCGGCCAGGATCAGCAGGCCAACCTGGACGCCGCAGCCGACCTCGTGCGCGAGGCCTGCGCCGCCGGCGCGGAGCTGGTCGCGCTGCCGGAGAACGTCGCCCTGATGGAGCACCGCACGACCCTGGTGCAGGCGAGCGCCGCCCCGCTCGAAGCGCATCCCGCGGCGCGCTTCTTCAGCGCGCTCGCGGCGGAAACGCAGGTCTGGCTGCTCGCGGGCTCGATGGCGGCGGATGCCGGCGACGGCCGCATCGCCAACCGCTCGGTCCTGATCGACCCGGCAGGCCGGACCGTGGCCACCTACGACAAGATCCACATGTTCGACGTGGACCTGCCCACGGGCGAGCGCTACCGCGAGAGCGAGGCGTTCCAGCCGGGCGGGGAGGCGGTGGTGGCGGAGACGCCCTGGGGCGGCCTCGGCATGACCGTCTGCTACGACCTGCGCTTCCCCCAGCTCTACCGGGCGCTGGCGCACGCGGGCGCGCGGCTGATCACGGTGCCGGCAGCCTTCACCAAGCACACGGGCGAAGCGCACTGGCACGTGCTGATGCGGGCCCGCGCCATCGAGACCGGCTGCTTCGTCATCGCTCCCTGCATGTGGGGGAGCCACTCGGGCGGGCGCAAGACCTACGGCCACTCGCTCATCGTCGATCCCTGGGGCGAGGTGCTGGCCGACGGCGGCGAGGGGGTGGGCGTCGTGATTGCCGATCTCGAGCTATCGCGCATCGACAAGGCACGCGCCGCGATCCCGGCACTGGCCCACGACCGCGCCTTTCTGACGCCCGCCGACACGGAGCAGGAACCGCGCCGGGCCGCCGGCTGACGCCGGCGGACTCTTTTTCGTATCCCTCGGGCGGCGGGCGCTCGCGCGCCGTCCGGGCCAGTTCGTGGCCCGGCCCCTCTGCTGGCGCTCAGCTCGTGGGCTTCCGGGCGCAGAGGCGCTGCACGATCCTGGGCTTGGGCGGCGGGATGGCGCGGTGCTCGTAGGCGAGGACGGTGAGCCGGCCTTGGGCCAGCGCCAGCAGCTCGCCCCTCCGTAACAGAAAATCCGGGTTGCGGGGGCGGCCGAAGCGCTCGTTGCCCCGCGCGAAGGTCTCGTAGAGGAGAATCCCGCCGGGCTCCAGGCAGTCCGCGAGGGGGACGAGCAGCGGGCGGTAAAGATAGTCGGTCACCACCACCGCATCGAAGCGGTGCCCTGCGAGCGGCGCCGTGCCGGGCTGCTCCAGGTCCGTCTCCACGATCTCGACCAGGGGATCGTCCGCGAGGTCGGCAAGGCCCGACGCGTCGATGTCGATGGCCGTCACCTCGTGCCCGCGACCCCGCAGGTAGCGGGTGTGCCGGCCGCCGCCGCAGGCGAGATCGAGCACGCGGCCGCCGCTTGCGATCAGGCCCGCGTGGCGGGTGATCCAGGGGGAGGGGACGCGTGAGTGGTGACGGTGCACGGCGGCGTTGTCTTCGGGACGAAACGAACTCGCGTATGAATTCGGGGTTCTGTGGTAGGTTGCGGCGACCGCGGAAGCGAGCCGGGCAGCGCCCCATGATCGTGTTCGACCTCAAGTGCGGCAAGGACCACGTGTTCGAAGCCTACTTCGCCGACTCCGCCACCTACGAGCGGCAGGTGAAGGCGGGCGAGATCGCGTGCCCTCTCTGCGGCGACGAGACGATCACCAAGGCGCCGATGGCGCCCAACATCGCGGTGGCCAACAAGGCGCGGGGCAAGCCTGCGCCGGCGCCTCCGCCCCAGCGCAAGCCGACGCCGCCGGAGATGGCGCGTGCCATCGGAACGCTGCGGCGGATGCGCAGCTACATCGAGCAGAATTTCGACCACGTGGGCGAGCGCTTCCCCGAAGAGGCGCGGAAGATCCACTACGGCGAGGTCGAGCAGCGCAGCATCTACGGCGATGCGACCAAGGAAGAGGTCAGTGACCTCGCCGACGAAGGGATCGAGGTGGGCGAGGTCCCCTGGGTCCCCCGCCACGACGCCTGAGCCCCGAGACGCCGGGCGATAGCCGCCGCGCGGTCAGGCGCGGGGCTTCCTTGCGTGCACGATGTAGTTGACCGCGAGGTTGGGGCTCGTGGTCCAGCCGGCGGCCAGCGGGTTGTAGACCATGCCCTGCATGTCGGCGACGGTGAGCCCGTGGCGGCGCAGCAGGCGCACCATCTCCGCCGGGCGGACGAAGCGCGACCAGTCATGGGTGCCGGGCGGAAGCCAGCCGAGAATGCGCTCGCCCGCGACGATGGCGAGCGCGTAGGCCGCGAGCGTGCGGTTGAGCGTGGCCACGACGAACGCGCCGCCGGGTTTCAGGACGCCGGCGCAGGCGGCGGCGAAGGCGTCGAGATCGGCCACGTGCTCGACGATTTCGAGCGCCAGCACGCCGTCGAAGCGCTCGCCGGCGGCGGCCAGCGCCTCCGCCGTGGCGTGGCGGTAGTCGATGGCAAGCCCTTGTTCTTGCGCGTGGTGGCGGGCGGCGCGGACGTTGGCCTCGGCTGCGTCGATGGCGACCACGTCCGCGCCCAGGCGACAGAGGGGCTCGGCCATGAGCCCGCCGCCGCAGCCGACATCGAGGACCCGTAGGCCGGCAAGGGGCTTCAGGGCAGCGGCGTTGGCGGAGGAGGGGGCAGGCGCTCTCCCGGCCACGAGCGCATCCCGCACGAAGGCGATGCGGACCGGGTTCAGCGCATGGAGGGCGCGGAAGGCGCCGTGGCGGTCCCACCAGCGCCCGGCGAGAGCGGCGAAGCGCTCGATCTCCACCGGATCGACGCTCGGGTCGGTGCCTGCGCCGGCCGCCCCGTCAGGCTGCGCGGCCTCGGGCGCTCGCTTCTCCTGCTCGTCTGCGGCCATCGACGCGCTCTCCCCGGGCCCGGCGGCCTGCTTGCGCGGCCAGATCGGAGCCAGTATGTAGGGGCGTCTCCACGACCGGCAAGCGTCGCCTCCCCGGCGCGGGCGCACCCCACCCGATGGCTCTCATCGTTCACAAATACGGCGGCACGTCGCTGGCCGACCTCGACCGCATCAACGCCGTCGCCGACCGCGTGAAGGCGGCGACCGATGCCGGTGACGGAGTCGCCGTCGTGGTTTCCGCCATGGCCGGGACGACCGATCAGCTGGTCACCTGGGTGCGGGCGGCAGCGCCGCTCCACGATGCGCGGGAATACGACACCGTGGCCGCGGCGGGCGAGCAGATCACGGCCGGCCTGCTTGCGCTGGCGCTGCAGAGCCGGGGCGTCACGGCGCGCTCCTGGCTCGGCTGGCAGATCCCGATCCGCACCGATGGCGGCCACGGCCGCGCCAGGATCGAAAGCATCGAGACCGAGGAGCTGCACCGGCGCATCGAGCGGCGCGAAGTGCCGGTCGTCGCGGGCTTTCAGGGCCTGGGCCCGCTCGGGCGGATCACGACGCTCGGCAGAGGCGGCACCGATACCTCGGCGGTGGCGCTTGCCGCGGCCTTGGGCGCCGACCGCTGCGACATCTTCACCGACGTGGAAGGCGTCTTCACCGCCGACCCGCGCATCGTTGCGGCGGCGCGCAAGCTGAATAAGATCACCTACGAGGAGATGCTGGAGTTGGCCTCCCTCGGCGCCAAGGTCCTGCAGATTCGCGCCGTCGAGATGGCGATGAAGCACCAGGTGCCGCTTCAGGTCGCGTCCAGCTTTACCGATGCCCCCGGAACATTCGTGGTCGATGAGGACGACATCGTGGAACAGGAGCGAGTCAGCGGGATCGCCTACAGCAGGGACGAGGCGAAGATCACGGTGATGGGCGTGGCCGACCGCCCGGGCGTCGCGGCGAGCATCTTCGGCCCGCTGTCTGACGGCAACGTGAACGTCGACATGATCGTGCAGAACATCTCCGCCGACGGCACGACGGACCTCACCTTCACCGTGACGGAAGCCGACCTGGACCGCTCCATCGCCATCCTCGAAGAGGCGCGGAGCGCGGTGGCCTACGAGCGGCTGGCGGCGGACCGGGGCGTGGTCAAGGTGTCGGTGATCGGCGTCGGCATGCGCAGCCATGCGGGCGTGGCGCAGACGATGTTCGCCGCGCTCGCCGGCAAGGGCATCAACATCCAGGTGATCTCGACGTCGGAGATCAAGATCAGCGTGCTGGTGGCGGAAGACTACACCGAACTCGCCGTCCGCGCCCTTCACGCGGCCTACGGGCTCGACGATCCGTGAGCCCCGAGGCGCGGGGCCGATGACCGACGCGCGCGAGATCGCGCGCAGCCGGCTCGATGCCTACTGGGCGCGCGGGCGGGCCTTCCTCGGCACCCGCTACGCGATCATGGGCGGCGCCATGTCGTGGGTTTCCGAGCGGAACCTGGTGGCCGCCATCTCCAACGCGGGCGGCTTCGGCGTGGTGGCCTGCGGCTCGCTCGCCCCGGACCAGCTCGCGGCCGAAATCGACGGCGTCAAGGAGCGCTGCGACAAGCCCTTCGGGGTCAACATCATCGTCATGCACCCGGCGCTCGACGCGCTGGTCGCGACCTGCATCGAGCGGCGCGTGGGCCACGTGGTGCTGGCCGGCGGGATGCCGCCGAAGCGCACGGTCGAGACCCTGAAGCAGGCCGGCACCCGGGTGGTCGCCTTCGCCTCGACCCTGCCGCTCGCCCGCCGGCTCGCCAAGCAGGGCGTCGACGCGCTCATCATCGAGGGCATGGAGGCGGGCGGGCATATCGGCCCGGTGTCGACCAACGTGCTCGCCCAGGAGGTGCTGCCCCATTTTGACGCGGTGCCGGTCTTCGTGGGCGGCGGGATCGGGCGGGGCGATGCGGTTGCGCTCTATCTGGCGATGGGCGCTGCCGGCTGCCAGCTCGGCACGCGCTTCGTCTGCGCGACGGAATCGATCGCTCATCCCCGCTTCAAGCAGGCGATGATCCGGGCCAACGCGCGCGATGCGCGGCTCTCGGTGCAGATCGATCCCGATTTTCCCGTCATCCCGGTGCGCGCCGTCGCCAACAAGGCGACCGAGCGCTTCGAGGCGTTTCAGCGGGAGACCATCGCGCGCTATCGCAATGGAGAGGTCGAACTCGCCGACGCCCGCCTCGCCATCGAGCACTTCTGGGCCGGCGCGCTCCGGCGTGCCGCAATCGAGGGCGATATCGAGAGCGGCTCGCTGATGGCGGGCCAGAGCGTCGGCATGGTGAGGGCGGAGCAGCCGACGAGCGAGATCATTGCCGACCTCGTCGATCAGGCCGTGACCGTGCTCGCGGCCAGTGCTGAAAGGGGTTCCGCAAGCATTGACGATCGAGGTTCGTCGACGAATCGCAGCCTGCCTGCCGGCGTTTGACGTCAGTCACAGTCTTCGCGAGTCGGTGTTTGCGTATGTACGAAACCGATGATAAGGTAACAAATCCTAACTGTTAGCATTGGGGGATGGCTGATCGGGTCACGGTCTTTGGAACGCCGGAAACATAACTGGCGAATTGGGGCGGCGACGCGAATACACTGTGGAGCGAGTCTGAGAATAACAATCGGGTGCCTGAGCGCGCACAGCCGGCAGGGAGGGTGGCGTGCGGGCTCGCGGTTGCAGGACGCGAGTCATGAAGGAACCTCTACGGGTGCCGTTAGAGGCAGCAGAACCTGATCTGGTCGGCCCGCGGCTGGTTCACGAAACGGGCGGCGACGAGCAGCGCGCCCTCCCGGGTTTCTGCGCCGAGTTGCGCGATGCAAGGCAGCGGGGCGGCTACAGCGTGGCCGACGCCGCTCATGTGCTGCGCATTCAGGAGCAATACCTCGAGGCGCTGGAAGAAGGACGCTTCGACCGGATTCCCGGCACGACCTACACGATCGGATTTCTGCGCAGCTATTCGGGCTTTCTCGGGCTCGACCCGGACGAGATGGTCGAGGCGTTCAAGCGCGAGCAGGGTCTCGACAAGAACGAGCATCGCCTTGCCTTCCCCTCGCCGAGCGATTCAAGCCCCAAGCCGAAGTTCTGGCTGATCCTCCTCGTCCTCGTGCTGGCGGGCCTCGCCTACGGCGGCTGGCAGTACCAGTCGACCGGCGGCCAGATCGCGACGGATCTGGTCGACGACGTCTCGACCCGGCTGACCGAGGCGGTCGGCCTGAGCGAGACGGAGGTCGCAGCCGGCGGCGCCGCGGGGGAAGCCGCCGCGCCTGAGACGGCTGCCGAGACGACCGCCACGCAGGTCGCGGCCGTGACCGGCGCGGAGACGGCTGCGGAGGACGCTGCGGCTCCCGTTGCGGAGTCTGGGGCGGAGACGGCCAGCACGCCGATCGTCGCCGAAGTATCGACGGCGGTGGAGCCGGAGCCTGCGTCCGGGGCGCCGGATCAGGCGGAGCCGGCCCCCGCGCCGGCGGCGCCGCGGCAGGAAGAACCCGCGCCGGCGGCCAGCGCGGAAGCAGCCCCCGCCCCGACCGACGACGCGGGGGACGGCCTCATACCGGCGGCCGAGGTGTGGGACGAGGCCGGGCCGGAGGGCGCGGCGGGCGTCGCGACACCGGAGGCACCTCAGGCAGGGGACGCACCGGCCGATCTTCCGCCCGCCGGGACCGAGGCGGCGACCGATGTCGCGGCCACGCCCGCCGCACCGGCCGAGTCCGCAGAGCCGGCCGACGTGGCCGTGGCGGCCGCGCCGGACGAGCCGCAAACCGCAGATACGGCGATCTCCGATCCGAGCCCGGAGATCGCATCGCCGCTCGATTTCGCGGTTGCCGAGGTCGGCGGGACGAGCAGCACCGGCGAGACGGCCGCGGGCGCCGCTTCCGAGCCTGGCGGGTCCACGGACACCGCCGCTGCCGCTGTCACCGGCACCTCCGGTGTGGACGAGCCCGCGTCCGCGCCTGCCGCGCCGGAACCGACGGTCGACGCGGCACCGGAGGAGGCCAGCACGGCATCGGCCGCGCCGGAAGAGCCGTCGTTGCCGGAGGTGGAAGCCGCCTATGTTCCCAAGGTGTACGGGCGGACCAATCTGGATGCCCGCGTGGTCATCACCGCGGTCGACGACAGCTGGGTTCAGGTCATGGGCCCCGACAACGAGCTGCTGTTGACCCGGATCCTGCGCGCGGGCGATTCCTATCGGGTGCCGGATCGGCCCGGCCTCCTCATGGTGACCGGCAACGCCGGCGGCCTCGAAGTCAGGGTCGATGACGCGGTCGCACCCTCGCTCGGGCCGCTCGGCGTGGTTCTGCGGAACATCGCGCTCGAGCCCGACCGCCTGCTCTCCGGTAACGCTGCCGGCGGGTAGGCGCGCGCGGCGCCCGTCGCCGCTTGCGGGGATTGCCGAATTGAGTCACTAAACCCGCCGCCGTCACGCCGGCACACGGGCCGGCACCGCTCGGGAACCCGGACAGTGCGCAAGATCCAGCCGGTTCGTGGAACGCACGACCTCGCGGCAGACGAGATGCGCCGCCACCGTCACGTGGTCGAGCACGCGCGCACGCTCGCCGCCCGCTACGGCTTTGCCGAGGTCGCGACGCCGATCTTCGAGTTCAGCGACGTGTTCCGCCGCACGCTGGGCGACACCTCGGACATCGTGACCAAGGAGATGTACACGTTTGCCGACCGCGGGGGGTCGGAGCTCACGCTCCGGCCGGAGAACACCGCGGGCGTGGCGCGCGCGGTGATCGGCGGCACGCTCGGCGACCGCCGGCCGTTCAAGTGCTTCTACGCCGGGCCGATGTTCCGCTACGAGCGGCCGCAGAAGGGGCGGCTCCGCCAATTCCACCAGATCGGCGTCGAGCTGATCGGCGCGGCCGAGCCGCTGGCGGACATCGAGGTGATCGCGCTCGGCGCGCACCTGCTGGAGGCGCTCGGCGTGCTCGACCGGGTCACGCTGGAGATCAACACGCTCGCCGACGAGGCAAGCCGGCGCGCCTACCGCGCCGCGCTCGTCGCCCACCTCGAGGCCAACGTGGATGCGCTCTCCGAGGAGAGCCGGGAGCGGCTGCGGCGCAATCCCCTGCGCGTGCTCGATTCCAAGGACGAAAGCGACCGCGCAGTGCTGGCCGATGCGCCGGTGATCGATGCCCACCTGAGCCCGGATGCGGCGGCGTTCTTCGACACGGTTTGCGAAGGCCTTGGCAGGATCGGCGTCGCGTTCGTCCGCAACGCGCGCCTCGTGCGCGGCCTCGACTACTACTGCCACACGGCCTTCGAGTTCACCACCGAGGCGCTTGGTGCCCAGGGCGCCGTGCTGGCGGGCGGCCGCTACGACGGGCTGATCGAGACCATGGGCGGGCCGGCGACGCCCGGCGTCGGCTGGGCCGGCGGGGTCGAGCGCCTGGCAGCGCTCGTGGCCGAAGGTGGCGCGGTGGAAGCCCCGCCGCGCCCCATCGCCATCGTGCCGCTCGGCGCGCGGGCGGAGGACGCGGCCCTCGGGCTCGCGCAGCGGCTTCGGCACGAGGGCTTCCCGGTGGAGCTGACCTATCGCGGCACGCTTTCCAAGCGCATGAAGCGGGCCAACCAGGCGCATGCCGTCGCTGCGGTCATCCTGGGCGATGACGAGCTGGAGCGCGGCGCGGCGACGGTCCGCGACCTCGACAGCGGCGAGCAGGCCGAGGTTGCGGAGGCCAGACTCAGCCGGCATCTCGCCCGCTACGCGCGCCCGCGATGAGCGCTGCCGGCTTCGAGGAGCGCCTGGACAGGGTGCTCGACCGCCATCGGGAGCTGGGCGATGCGCTCTCGGTCGTGCCCCCGCCGCCGCCCGAAGAGCTCGCGCAGCTCTCCCGCGAGTACAACCGGCTCTCGCCCATCGTGGACGCGATCACGGCGCTCCGCGCCGCGCGCGAAGAGGCGGACGACCTTCAGGCGATGGCCGACGACGCCGGGAACGAGCCGGAAATGCGGGCGCTGGCGGAGGAGGAGCGGGCGGCGCTGATGGCGACGATGCCGGCGAAGGAGGAAGCGCTCAAGGTGCTCCTGCTGCCGGCGGACGAGGCCGACGAGCGCAATGCCATCCTCGAGATCCGCGCCGGCACCGGCGGGGATGAAGCCGCGCTCTTCGCCGGCGATCTGCTCCGCATGTATCAGCGCTACGTCGAGGGCAAGAGCTGGCGCTTCGAGCTGATGTCGATGTCGGAGACCGGGCTCGGCGGGGTGAAGGAGGCGGTGGTCTCGATCGGCGGGCGCGGCGCCTATGCGCGGCTCAAGTTCGAGTCCGGCGTGCACCGCGTGCAGCGAGTGCCGGAGACCGAGGCCGGCGGGCGCATCCACACCTCGGCGGCGACCGTCGCCGTTCTGCCCGAGGCGGAGGATGTCGATATCGCGCTCGACGAGAAGGACCTTCGCATCGACGTCTATCGTTCCAGCGGGCCGGGCGGGCAAAGCGTCAACACCACCGACAGCGCCGTGCGCATCACCCATCTGCCAAGCGGCATCGTCGTCACCCAGCAGGACGAGAAATCGCAGCACAAGAACAAGGCCAAGGCCATGAAGGTGCTGCGGGCCCGTCTCTACGACCGGGAACGCGCGCTGCGCGATGCCGAGAGAGCCGCGGCGCGGCGCGGGCAGGTCGGCTCGGGCGACCGCTCCGAGCGCATCCGCACCTACAACTTTCCGCAGGGCAGGGTGAGCGACCACCGCGTCAACCTGACCCTCTACAAGCTCGACAAGGTGCTGAGCGGCGAGGCGCTCGACGAGGTCATCGATCCGCTGATGACGGCGGATCGCGCCGCGCGCCTCGCGGAGGCGGAGTGAGCGGCGGCGCTGCGACCATGGCCGGGGCGCTCGGCGCCGCGGCGGCGGAGTTGCGCGCGGCCGGCATCGGCGCGCCCCGGCGCGAGGCGCGCCTGCTGATGCAGCATGCGCTCGGGCTCCGGCCGGAGGCGCTTCTCGCCGGCGAAGACCGGCCGCTCGGCGGCGCCGAGGCCTGCCGGCTCTCTGCGCTCGTCCGCCGCCGGGCCGGGCGCGAGCCGCTCGCCTACCTCACGGGCGTTCGCGAATTCTGGAGCCTCGCGTTCGCCGTCGACCGGTCCGCGCTGGTGCCGCGGCCCGAGAGCGAGACCGTGGTCGAGGCGGTGCTGGCGGAGGCGCCGCACCTGCCCCCTCGTCCACGTCTGCTGGATCTCGGCACCGGTTCGGGCTGCCTGCTGGTCGTGCTCCTCAGCGAGCTTCCGGGTGCGAGCGGGGTCGGCATCGATATCAGCGCCGCTTCCGTCTCGCTGGCGCGCGCCAACGCGGCGCGCCACGGCCTCGCCGCGCGTGCCACGTTCGTCGTGGCCGACTGGGGCGCCCCGCTCGCCGCGTGCTTCGATATCGTGGTGAGCAATCCGCCCTACGTGCCTGCGCCGGCGCTGGCATCGCTTGCGCCGGAGGTCGTCCGTCACGAGCCCCGGACGGCGCTTGCGGGCGGGTCGGACGGATACGCGTGCTACCGTCGGCTCGCGCCGCAGGTTGCCCGCCTCCTCGCGCCGGCGGGGCTGGCTGCAATCGAACTCGGCGCCGGAATGGCCGATGAAGTCGCGTCGTTGTTTGCCGCGGCGGGACTCGTGGAGATTGCCCGTCGCCGCGATCTAGCAGGCATCGATCGCTGCGCATTGTTCGCTCGCCGAGCTGACCCCCGCATTCCCACATGAAGAGTACTTTTTTTGCTGTCCAAACATGCCGGTACGCAAAAAAGAGGTTGCAAACTCCGCGATCATGGTTAGGGTCTGCGGGACTCGCGATACTTGACCGGATGGACGGTCTCGCAGAGTTCCTCAGCGAAAGAAGCGGGAAAGCGTTTCCGGACGCAAGGCAGTCGGAACGCGGCGCGTGGACGCAAGTTAGGTCGGAAGGTGCGCGGCATGAAGGGTCCCAACAACAAACGCCCACGCGGGTATAGAGGCAACGGACGGCGCCCCGGTTTTCACGGGCGCGGCTCGACCTTCGAGAGCAACGGGCCTGAAGGAAAGATCCGCGGAACCGCCTTCCAGGTCATCGAGAAATACCAGGCCCTGGCGCAGGACGCGCTTTCGGCGGGAGACCGTATCGGGGCCGAAAACTTCTTCCAGCACGCCGAACATTACTACCGCGTGGTTGCGGCCAACGGCTGGGATCAGCGGGGGCAGCGCCAGCAGAATCAACAGCCCCAGAATCAACACCCCCAACAGCCCCAGCAGCAGCAATCGCAGCCGCGGGTCGAGCACGAGCAGCAGCCGGGCGGCGAGCAGCCTCCGGTCGCGGCCGCCGAGCCCAAGCCCAAGGCCGCAGCAGGCGACGACGCGCCGGACCCGGCAGAGGAGCGCGCGCCCCAGCCCTCCTGATCGAGGGTGACGCCGCCGCGTCTCCACCCCCTTCCTTCGCAGCCCTCTCCACGTCCTCCGGGCGGCGCTTGCGCGTGCCGCACGCGAGCCGCGCCCTTGCCGCGCCGGGGCGCGACCCCATATAGGGAGCGGTTGCTCGCTTACCCGGCATCTGCGTGCGGGCCTCGCCTGAGGCCATGAGAGTGCGGCCCCGTCCGGCTCTCGGCAGCGGATGGCCAACGAGGGATGGCACATGGATTTCGACAAGTTCACCGAGCGCTCGCGCGGCTTCGTGCAGGCAGCGCAGGGGCTGGCACTCGGGCGCGGCCACCAGCGCTTCGCGCCGGAGCACCTGCTCAAGGTCCTGCTCGACGACGGGGAGGGCCTCGCCGCCAACCTCATCCGCACCGCCGGCGGACGGCCGGAGGACGCGCTGGAGAAGACCGAAGCGGCGCTCGACGCGCTGCCGAGGGTGGAGGGAGACGGCGCGGGCCAGATCTACCTCGCGCCGGAGACGGCGCGCCTCTTCGATTCCGCCGCAGACATCGCGAAGAAGGCGGGCGACAGCTACGTCACCGCAGAGCGACTGCTGCTGGCGCTGGCGCTCGCCAAGGGGACGCCGGCCGCCCGCATCCTGGCCGACGCCGGCATAAGCCCGCAGACGCTGAATGCCGCGATCAATGACCTGCGCAAGGGACGGACGGCGGACAGCGCGTCGGCCGAGGCCGGCTACGACGCGCTCAAGAAGTATGCGCGCGACCTGACCGAGGCGGCGCGCGGCGGCACGGTCGATCCGGTGATCGGCCGGGACGAGGAAATCCGCCGCATCATGCAGGTGCTCTCGCGGCGCACGAAGAACAACCCGGTCATCATCGGCGAGCCCGGCGTCGGCAAGACGGCGATCGTCGAAGGCCTGGCCCAGCGGATCGTCAACGGCGACGTGCCGGAATCGCTTCGGGACAAGCGGCTGCTGGCCCTGGACCTCGGCGCCATGGTGGCCGGCGCCAAGTTCCGCGGCGAGTTCGAGGAGCGCCTGAAAGCCGTGCTGACCGAGGTCAACGCGGCGGCGGGCGAAGTCGTCATGTTCATCGACGAGCTGCACACGCTCGTCGGCGCCGGCGCGGCCGAGGGCGCGATGGACGCCTCCAACCTGCTCAAGCCGGCGCTTGCCAGGGGCGAGCTGCACTGCGTCGGCGCGACGACCCTCGACGAGTACCGCAAGCACGTCGAGAAGGACGCGGCGCTGGCGCGGCGCTTCCAGCCGGTCTACGTGGCGGAGCCCACCGTGGAAGACACCGTTTCGATCCTGCGCGGCCTCAAGGAGAAGTACGAGGTCCACCACGGCGTCGCCATCACCGACAACGCGATCGTCTCGGCTGCTGCGCTCTCCAACCGCTACATCACGGACCGCTTCCTGCCCGACAAGGCGATCGACCTCGTCGACGAGGCGGCGAGCCGGCTCAGGATGGAGATCGATTCCAAGCCGGAAGGGCTCGACGAGCTCGACCGGCGCATCATCCAGCTCAAGATCGAGCGGGAGGCGCTGAGAAAGGAGACCGACGAGCGCTCGCGCGAGCGGCTCCAGGGGCTCGGCGAGGAGCTGGCTGCGCTGGAGAAGCGCTCGGCCGACCAGACGGCGGTGTGGCGCGCCGAGAAGGAGCGCCTCGCCGGCGGACAGAAGATCAAGGAGAAGCTCGACTCCGCCCGGAGCGCGCTCGAGGTCGCGCAGCGGAACGGCGACCTCGCGCGTGCGGGCGAGCTCGCCTACGGGGTCATTCCCGACCTCGAGCGGGAGCTGGGCGCGCTCGAGACGGCAGCCCACGAGCCGCTGCTCGACGAGGCGGTGCGGTCCTCCCACATCGCCGGCGTCGTTTCGCGCTGGACCGGTATTCCGGTGGACAAGATGCTGGAGGGCGAGCGCGAGAAGCTGCTCCACATGGAGCGCTCGCTGCGCGAGCGCGTGGTGGGGCAGGAGGAGGCGGTGGT